>DASXCX010000185.1:0-5844 GCA_036490955.1 Allostellaceae bacterium
ACCTTCACCGGCATCGACGGCATCAATACCCAGGATTTTGCGATGCAGGAAGGGATGGGACCGATCGCCGATCGTAGCCAAGAATATCTCGGCTCGACCGATCGCGCCGTGGTCACGATGCGGCGGATGCTGCTCGACGCCGTCGATGCCGTCGCACGTGGCGAGCCGGCCCGCGGCGCCGACCCGGCGAGCCATCGCGCTATCCGCCCCTATGACAAGGTCGTGCCGCCCGGCCAGGATTGGCGCGAGGCCTTCGCCCCTGACCTGACGTGCAGGTGGTAAGCGCGCTCGTCGGGCGCCGGCACGCCCAGCCTGGCGATCTGCAGCAATTCCGCGGTCTTTGCATTGCCGCCTATGCGCTGATCTTCGGCGCGATCGCGTTTCTGGTGATCTATCCGGCGCTCACCCTGCTGGCGACCAGCTTCGAGGCCGATCCCTTCTCGCCGCAGACGACACTGAGCCTCGGCAATTGGATCGCAGCGCTCAGCCAGCCGCGCTGGACATCGGCGATCGTCAACACCGTCACGTTGGGCGTGACGCGCGAAGCGATCGCGCTGACCATCGGCGTGCCATTGGCATGGCTCATTGCGCGCACGAATTTGCCCGGCGCCGGATGGCTGGAATTCAGCTTTTGGGTTGCGCTGTTCATGCCGGCCTTGCCGGTGACATTGAGTTGGGTCCTGCTCGCCGACCAGAATATCGGCATCTTCAATTTGCTGTTTCAGGGAATCACGGGCTCCGACGCCGCGCCGTTCAACATCTATTCCTGGTGGGGCATCGTCTGGGTTCATCTCATGACCTCGACCCTCGCGGTCAAGGTCTTCTTGCTGGTGCCGGCGTTTCGCGCGATGGACGCCGCGCTCGAAGACGCCGCACGGCTCTGCGGCGCATCGATCCCGCGCGTGCTGCGGCAAGTCGTCGTGCCGCTGATGCTGCCGACGATCACCGTCGTCATGCTCTTCGGCCTTATCCGCTCGCTACAGGCTTTCGAGATCGAGCTGATTCTCGGCTATCCCGCGAAGATCGACGTGTTCTCGACCGCGATCTATTGGGCGATCAACAGCCAGCCGCCGGGCTATGGGATCGCCAGCGTTCTCGCGGTGATCTTCCTCACGGCGATCGCACCGCTCGTCGTGCTGCAGCAATCTTTCGCCGCCAAGCGCAGCCACGTCACCATCGCGGGAAAATTCTCGGCCCGGATCCAAGACCTCGGCCGCTGGCGCTGGTGGCTCTTTGCCGCGATCGTGCTGCTCTTGTCCTTTATGACGATCTTGCCTTTCGCGCTTCTCCTGGTCGGCAGCTTCATGAAGCAATTCGGCATGTTCGACCTGCCGCAGCCTTGGACCTTGCGCAATTGGCAAGAAGCCTTCGGCCACAGCGATATCGCGCTCGCCTTTTGGAATTCGATTCGGCTCGCGGTCTTCGCGTCGGCCAGCGGCATGATCCTCTATTCGTTGCTCGCCTATCTTATCGTGAAAACCCGCTTTCGTTTCCGCCGCGCGCTCGATTTCCTGACCTGGCTGCCGGCGGTAATTCCCGGACTCGTCCTCAGCCTCGGCTACTTGCAGATGTTCTCGGGCACGCCGTTCTTCCGGCCGATCTATGGCACCATGGCGGTACTGGTCACCGCCGTGGTCATCGGCACGCTTTCGCTCGGCACGCAGATCGTCAAAACCAGTCTGTTGCGCCTCGGCAGCGAGCTCGAAGAAGCCGCGCTGACAGCGGGCGCCACGTCGTTGGGCGCCTTCCGCTACATCATCCTGCCGTTGATTGCGCCGGCCATTGCCGTGATCGGACTCGAAGTTTTCGCCACGGGCATGGCGGTCGTCGGCCTTGTCGCGCTGCTGGTCACGGGCGCGACGCAGCCGCTCGCGATCCTTCAGCTCACCTATCTCGACAACGGATTGTTCGAGCCCGCCGCCGTGATCGGCATCGTCATCATGGCGCTCACCGTGTCGGCGGCGCTGCTGGCGCGGCATTTGGGGCTCAAGGTGGGAATCGGTCGACCGGGAGTTTAGACAATGCATATTGCCAGTCGCTTCATTCTTCTAACGGCGCTGCTCGCGCTCGCGGTGCCGGCCCGCGCTGCCGACGATTGGGACGCGGTCGTCGCGCGCGCCAAAAGCAAGACGCTGGTGATGAACCATCAGCCGGACGATGCGATCGATGTGATCATCGCGGCCTTCACCAAGAAATACGGCATCGCCGTGCAGGCAACGTCGGAGCGGCCGAGCCAAGGCTCTGCCCGCATCGCCACCGAGCAAAAGAACGGGCAATTTGGCTGGGATGTGTGGTGGGGCGGGAGTTCGAATATGAGCCTCAACGCAGCGCCGGCCGGGATGCTGGAGCCGCTCGACAAGATCCTGATTCTGCCCGAAGTGACCGATGTTGCGAATTGGCGCTCGGCCGATTTCATCTACGGCGACACCGACAAGCGCGTCTTCACTTACATGAACTACATCGATTTCGGCATGCTGCGGAACATGCACGTCCTGCCCGATCTCAAGATCGACACGCTCGACGCGCTGCTCGATCCGCGGCTCAAAGGTAAAATATCGCTCCGCGATGCGTCCGAGCCGAATTTCTCGAACGATATGTTGGCGACCATCGTCAAGCAGAAAGGCGGCGATTTTCTCAAGCGCGTCCTGGTCGAGCAGCAGCCAAAAATCTACAGCAATCAGCAATTGCTGCTGACCGATATCACGCGCGGCGGCCAGGCATTATCGATCGGGCTCGACGGCATCATCGTGCAGCGGTGCAAGACGGATGGCGGCTGCACCGATGCTCAGCAGGTCAAAAAATTCGGCATCGCCTTGTCTTGGGGCGTATCGGTACCGAAGAACCCGCCGCATCTCGACGCGGCCAGGGTTTTTATCAACTGGTTTCTCGGCAAAGAGGGCCAGGAAGAACTCGTTCGCAACTGGCCGAAATACAACGATGCCGGCGCGGTCAGCATGCGTAAGGACGTCCCGCCTTCGCCCGGCGCCGAAGACCGCCTGCCCGATTTCTCAAATCCCGATCAATACGCCTTCATCTCGAGCGAGAAAGGCGCCAAGGAAGTGGCGCTGGCGACGCAGATCTTCAAGGAAGCGACCGGGCATTAGCCCGGCCGCGCCGCTTGCCGCGTTACTGCTTCCACGGATCGACGGTGATGTGGATCGAGCGCTCCGTGGCCTCGCCGCCGACCATTTTCAGCGCGTGATCGATCTCTTTGAGACCGACGATATGGCTCGACATTTTCTCGAGCGGGAACGTCTTCGCACCCATCGTCTTCAGCGCCAGTTCGACCGCGCCATAGCTATGGCCGCGCGTACCGCGGACGATGATCTGCTTGTCGACCATCTGGTTGAGATCGAAGCCATCGACGGCGCCTTTGCGCGTCGACATGATGAGGATGCCGCGCTTCCGAAGCATCGCCAGCGCCGGGTTGACGATATCCGGACCTCCGCCGCTTGAATCGATGACGATGTCGGCCATGCGGCCATGGGTGATGCGCTTCACCGCTTCGCCGAGATTCTCCTGATCGACGAAGACCGTGTGATGCGCGCCAAGCTCTTTGGCGACCGCGAGACGCCGCTCGTCGCGCGCCAGGCCCGAGACGATGATCTGCTCCGCTCCCGCCGATTTCGCGGCGATGACGCAGCCGAGGCCTTGCTGGCCAGGGCCCTGGATGACGATCGTCTTGCCCGGCGCCGCGCCGCCGTCGAGGTAGGCCCATTGAAAGCCGTTGCCGATCGGCAACGCCATCGCGGCGACATGCGCCGGCACGCCGGCCGGCACGCGATGCAGCACGCTGCGCGGATGCATATAGAGATATTGCGAATAGCCGCCCCAGAGCGCGGGCGCGACGGTCAGCGGCGTCGAGCCGTAGCGGATGGCGCCGGGAATGCGCGAATCGGTCTCGAGGCAGGAGCGGTACTCGCCAGTGCGGCAATATTCGCAATGTCCGCAGGGGAGATACTCCTCGAGCGCGACGATATCGCCCTCCTTGACGCCCCAGCGCGCCCGCGCGACATCGCCGAGCTTCTCGATCACGCCAATCATCTCATGACCTAGGATGCGCGGGCCCGGCTTCTGCGAGAGATACATGCCCCAATCGCTGCCGCAGATGCCGGTCGCCTCGACGCGCATCAGCCCGGCATCGGGCGGAATCTCGGGCAGGGTGAATTCCCGCACCTCGATCCGCTTCGGCTCGGTCATCACTGCGGCCTGAACGCTTGCACTCATCGCTTCCTCGCCTCTTTTCTCAACTCGCCATAATATAGTCCCGCCACGGCGGGAGGAGAAAGCGATGGCCCTCAAAGGCGATTGGACCAAGATCGGCGGCGATCTACCGGGCTTCGTTGCCATCCCGACGAGCCCGCCGCCGTGGCCGGCGCTGCTCGTCGTTCACGCCATCATGGGCATCGATGCGCATATAGAGCAGCTTTGCGCGCGTTTCGCCGAGGAGGGCTATTACGCCGCTTCGCCCGATGTCTACGCGACTGATCCCGGCTTCAAGCAGCACGCCCACGAGGATGTCGAGATCGCCGCGCATATGGGCGCAGACGCGGCGACGCAGAAACAGGCGCTCGCGCAACATTCGCCCGAGCAGCAGGCGCGCATCGTCAAAGCACGCGACTGGATAAACGCACGCCCGGGCCACACCTATATCAACACCGTGCGCGCAGCCTACGACCGGCTGAGCGGTCAGCGCGATATCCGCGCCATCGGCGCGATCGGCTTCTGCATGGGCGGTCGACTGGTCGGCGAGTTGGCTGCGACAGGCGCCGCGCTGGCCGCCGGCGTCATCCACTATGGCGGCCCGCCGAAACTCGATCTCGTGCCGAAGATCGTCGCACCGCTCGAAGGCCACTACGCGGTGACCGATACGCCAATCACCAGCCGCATTCCCGATTTTGCCGAAGCGATGACGGCCGCCGGCAAGGATTTCAGCTATTACATTTATGAAGCCGATCACGGCTTCAGCCTCGGCAACACCGGCTTTCCCGACGCTGCGAAGCTGGCGATGACGCGCTCGCGGAAATACCTGGCGGAGAAGCTGCGGCCGATGGCGGCGGCCGCCGAATAGGCGGCTCAGCTCGCGATGTCGAACATCACGCCGTCGTTGTCGCAGAACTGATAGGTGCCGAGCGGGCAGCTGCGCTTCAAGATATCCGCGCGCACGCTGTCCTCGTCGCGATCGAGCGGCCACGGCCCATAATGGCCGGCGCGCAGCGAGAGCTCCTCGATCTCCTGCTTCACCTTCTCGGCATCCTCGACCTTGAAGCCGATATGGTCGGGGCCCGGCCGCACGATCCCGGTCTTGTCGAAGACCTCGACATCCCACGGCATGACCTCGAGCGTGACGCGGCCATCGGTCAGGTAATAATTCGGATCGCCTTGCTTGCGGTTGGTCGGCTGCAGATCGAGCACGTCGCGATAGAATTCGGCGCAGAGCTCGGGACGCATGGTGCGGATCGCAAAGTGGCTGATGTAGCGCGGCTGCTGCGTCTCGGCCTCGACGTAAAGCCCATCGCGATTGGCCATCTCCTTTTGCGACAGATCGAAGACATTGCCGTCCGGGTCATGCGTCGAAATGCCGGCATAGGGCCGCGTCGTCGGACGCTTCAGCCATTTCACCATCGGGTATTTCGCGTGCATCTTGGCATAGACCGTCTCGACGTCCTGCACCTCGACGCCGAAATGATCGAGCCCACCGGGCCGGCCCGGTTTGCGCGAATTGATGTTGAGCCCGACATAGCCATCGCGCACCGTCACCGCGCCGAGCCCGCCGCGACGATCACCTTGGAATTTCATGCCGAAGATCGCTTCATAGAATTTGCCGACGCCGAGATGGTTCGA
>DASXCX010000186.1:0-7263 GCA_036490955.1 Allostellaceae bacterium
CCGCTTGACCGGCCTCAGCGCCACGCTCGCCGATTGGGTGCCGCAACTCGATGTCAGCGTCGATCGCCACGCGCTGCGCGAGGAGATCGAGAAGCACTTCGTCGAATACACGCATTACTGCCTCTTCGCCGATGTCTATGATAGTCTGCTCGCACCCGGCGAGCCTAAGCTCAACGCCAACCAGCTCATGGTGTGGCCCGAGGAGGATGCGCTGGCGAAGTTCCGCGCCACGATCCGCCGCGCCAAAGGCAAGCTCACCCGCGCGACCGGCTTCACCGAAGGCGGCTACTGCACGCTCTATTCCGAAGGCGCGAAGCTCAAGGGCAAGCCTGGGGTCGACGGCCGCATCGGCCGCGCCTGCCAACGCGTCTACGACGACGAATTCGGCCACATGATGTACGGCATCGCCGGCATGGAAATCGACGATCTCAGCGCCGCCGATTGGGACGAGCTGGTCGCCGTGACCTGCGAAATCCTGGAGCTGCGGCTTTATATGCGCAACGCCCAGTTCAGCCATCCGCTGAGCGACAAGCGTATCAAGGAGATCGTCGCCGGCGAGATCGAGCCGATCGCCTTCGACTACGATCGCGCCGAGACCTACCTGCAGGCGGCGCACCCCGAAGCGGCGCAGTAGCGCACCGCGGCCACACCCGCCGGGGATGATCTAGTCGGCGAGGCCGACAAGGCCATGGCGATTGCTGTTCGCTACTTTCGCGGTCAGGTCGTCGAGATTGAGCTCGGTCTTGATTTCGGCGGCTTCGGTGCCGAGCTCGACGGCGATCCGCCCAAGCTCCTTGGCGACATGCGGCGGTATGCCGTGCTTGCGGGCGAGCAGCGCCAGCTGCGCCACAGCGTCTTCGAGAAAATTGAGTGTGGCCAAGCGGTCCGTCATTCGCGCCTCTCCGGCCCCCGAGCCGGGCCATTAGAGAAGAACAGAGGCCCCGCGTCTGTTCGCAGTAATACCTACGCTTTCGCGGCCGCGATCGGCCGATGACGATCGGCGCGCGATAAATCCCCGCGGCTGCGCTATAGTCGCCGCCATGTCTCAAAAATTCCCGCGCGGCGCCATCGCCTACTCCCAGAACGGCCGCCGCTATACCGTCGAAGGAACCGACGACGGCACCGCCTATTGCATCGGCGATAACGGCGCCGAGACCGAATTCGCCGAATCCGCGCTCCTTACCGAAGCCGAATGGGCGGCGCGGGGCGAGAAGCGCGCCGGCGATGTCTATGATCGCCTCAAGCGCGCACGGGTCTATGCGGTACAAGCTCCCGCAGGTTCGGGAGGCAGGCTCGACCGTGCCGCCGCGACGACGGTGCTGACGCGGGTCGAGAAGCTGAGCCCCGGCATTCTCGATTTCGCCGCCTTCACCATCGCCGGCCGCATCCTCGCCGAGGCCGGCGAGGCGCATCTGGCCGACGGGCTCTCGATCAGCAAATGCCGCGCGGTGTTTGAAGCCGCGGCGCCCGAGATGCGCGCGAGCCTCCTCGCCAATCTGCTCTCGACCCCAATGGATGTGTTGCTCAACGCAGCGCGACTCGGCGACAATCTGATGCGCGCGCTCATCGAGAAGGGCATGGCGGTGCAGGCCGAAGCCTTCGAGGCCTTCTGCGACCGGCCGCGGTCGTAAGGCGCGCCGCGCATAACGGGAGGAGAACCCTCGTGCCCCATGCTTTGAGCCTCTATCACGACCAAATCGGCGCCGGCGGCACGACCAGCGCGGCGCTGCCGGCCGCACATCGCATGCTCTATGTCCGCCACGGCCGCGTCGAGATCAACGGCCGCGTGCTCGGCGCCGACGACGCGATCTATGCCGAGGGCGCGGTGAGTTTGCGCTCGACCGGCGCGTGGAGCCAGATCTGGCGCTGGGAACTGGCGCTGCCCAACGCCGCGCCCATTCTGCTACAGGGCGAAAGCGTGCTGACGCATCTGCGCATGGCGCGCATCATCACCAGCCTCGACATCCGGCCGGGCAGCCAATGGCTTTTTCGCCTCGACCAGATCAACACGCCGGCGGGTCGCATCGCCGATCGGCATCAGCATCCGGGACCGGGCATCCGCTGCCTGCTCGAAGGCAGCTTCAACGTGCAGCAGGATGCCGAGAGCGTGCGCGATGTCGCGCCCGGCGATGCGTGGTGGGAGACGGGCAGCGACACGGTCATCGCCTGGGGCTCGCGACAGATGGCGACGCGCTTCCTGCGCGGCATGATCCTGCCGCCGGAATGCGAGGGCAACCCGACGGGAACTTGGCTTTCCGGCGCTGTGGTGGCGGCGACGGCAAAAGGCAATTGGAAGCTCTATGTCGATAAGATTGTGACGGTTTAGGTCTTCAATCGTCATCCACGCGCCCCGTCGACAGGCTCAGGCGCGGAGGTCCATCGATAGATCGAACCGGCAGCTTGGTGCCCGCTTGCGCGGGAATGACGACACAAAGGCGACACGCTTGCGGAAGGCCGATTTCCGCGCCACATGAATCGGGCGGATCAAGGAGGTGTGCGGATGGCTTTGGAGCTCAACCACACGATTGTCCCGGCCCATGACAAGGAGGCTTCGGCGCGCTGGCTCGCCGAGATCCTCGGCGCCAAATACGAAGGCGCCATGGCGCATTTTGCCATCGTGCGCATCAACGAGCATTTGACGCTCGATTACGACCACGCCGACGAATTCGAGCAGCATCATTATGCCTTCAAGGTCGACGATCCGACCTTCGAGCAGATCTATGCGCGCGTGCAGGCACGGCACATCGTCTATGGCAGCCAGCCCTACGCGACCGAGGACATGAAGGTCAATCACCGGCACGGCGGCCGCGGCTTCTATTTCCGCGACCCCAACGGCCACATGATGGAAGTGCTGACGGCGTAAAAACTATTTCTGTCCCTGCTCCGCCTGCACCGCGGAAAGCAGCTCGCGGAACTTCGCCAGCACCGCGGCACCGTCCGGATTGTCTTTCACCCAGTCATCGGCCACCGGCGCGAGTTTCTTCCGAAACGCCTCATCCTCCGCGGCCGTCGGCACGAGCATCGTCTGATCCTTCATTTCCATCGCCGCTTTCCGCCCCGATTCCTGCTGGGCATCGTTTTCGATGCCGTATAAGCGCGCCAGGGCCTCGCCGGAATTGTCGTCGAGCAACTTTTGCACGGCCGGCGGAAGCTGGTTCCATTTCTCTTTTGCCATGATGAGCATGGTCGCGCCGCCGCCCAATTCAGCATCGACGTGCACCGGCGCGACCTCGCCAAACTTGAAGGCGATCATCGCGGGATAGGCGGTCATCACGGCGTCGACCGTGTGGCGCTGCAATGCCGGATAGGTTTCTTGGATCAAGAGGCTGATCGGCGTCCCACCCAACTTGGTGATGATGTCCGCGGTCATCTTCGAATTGGCGACGATCTTGAGACCCGAGAAGTCGGCGATCGAGTTCGGGCGCTTGGCGCTATGCAAGATAGCCTGCGGATACATGGCGATCGTCAGCGGATGCACGTCCTTATAGTCGCTGTCGAGCAAGCCCGACTTATAGAGACGCCAGAAGGCGACGGAGCCGATTTCGGCTTTGCGGACGAGATAGGGAATGCGCACCACATCCGATAGGCGGAACACGCCGCCGACCGAGCCCTGCAAGCCGTAGACGATTTGCACGACGTCATTCTTCAGCCGGTCGTAGAAGGTCTGCGGCGTGACGACGGAGAAGCCTTCGACCACCTTGATGTGGACCAAGCCCTTGCCCGCCGCGTTGATGCGGTCCGCCCAGGGCAGGCTGACCTGCGGATGCGGCGTCTGGCCCGGTTGGGCACCTGTGGCGAAGGTGAGCTCGATCTCGTCGGCGCGGACTGACGTCGCGCCTAAACCGAGCACGAGGGCCGCAACGGCAAGCCCAACCTTCAATTTCCCCCGGTTCAATCTCATGTCCCCGATCTTTCCTCGATAGTGATAGTGTTGGTTCCCCCGAGCGCTATGCCAGCGTGCTCTCGCGCTTCGCGCTGGCGGCGCGATAGGCATCGAACATACCGCCGCCCTGCTCGGCGATGAAATAGCCGCCGCGCACGCCCTCATAGATTTCGGCGGCGGTCGCCGGCGGCGTCTCGCCGCGCGCGACGGCGCGCGCAGCATCGAGCAAACGCCGACGAGTCACCGCGATCATGCGATCGCTCGGCGCCAGATGCTCGCCCATGCGGTTGACCGTGCTGCCCATGCTTTCGGTCACGGCCTGATCTTCGGCCGCGATGCCGGGAATCCCGGAGAAACTGTTGGCGCGCTGCTTGTCGCGATCGATCAGGTAGTCGTTCTCGGCATTCGTGCGCGTTCGCCAGCGGCCGTACCAGCCGCTCGAATTCGGCAACAGATCGTCGAGTCCGGTGACGATGCCGAGCTGCTTGGCACCGCCCGGGTCGACACGGCCGGCATTGCCGATGATCCGCATCGCCATCGTATGCGTGTCGTCCATCGGGACCCAGGCGCGCGCATAGATATGACGGCCGAAAGGCCCGCTCGGCGTGATCGTCCAGAACGGGAAGAGGAAATGCGCGATGCGCCAATAGGTCTCGCCGGGATCGGCGGGACGGAAGGCGCCATACATCGCGCCCCAATCGGTCTCGCTGATCTCGTATTCGGGCGAGCGATTGATGGCGCCGAAACGCCGCGGATCGTCGGGCGCGAAGACTTTCTCGGTGCGCGCGCCGCCATGGAGGAAATCGGTATGCGAGGTATCGAGATCGCCTTCGAGCACTTGCAGCCAATTGCACTCGCGCTGCATCCAATTGAAGGTGACGGCATGGGCCGGCAGCAAGGTCGCTTCGATCTGCGGCAGCGCCGGCGGCTCGCCAATCCTCTCGTCAGAGGGACCCATATAAACCCAGATCAGCCCGTTGCGCTCGGCGGTCTTGTAGGCCTTGGCGCGGACCCTGTGCTTGAAATCCTGATGCGGCGGCACGTTCGCCATCTCGAGGCAGTTTCCCTCGACGTCGAATTTCCAGCCGTGATAGATGCAGCGCAGGCCGCCTTCCTCGTTGCGCCCGAAGAACAGCGAGGCGCAGCGATGCGGGCAGGCGTGATCGAGAATGCCGACGCGGCCGGTGCTGTCGCGGAACGCCAATAACTGCTCGCCGAGCAGCATCAGACGCAGCGGCGCGCCATCGGCAACGACCTCGCTCGACATCGCCGCCGGTATCCAATAGCGCCGCATCATCTCGCCCATCGGCGTGCCGGGTCCGATTCGCGTCAGCAACTCATTCTCTTCGCGGGTGACCATGGCCGTCCTTACGGGGGTTTTTTTATGAGGCGGGCGTGAACGGAATGCGCCGCATCGCGGCGGCTTGCTTATCCGTCGGGCGCAAGGCGACGTCCCAGTTCTCCGTATTGTCGGCGGTGCCGAGCCAGCCGTCCGGCACTTTGGTGATGTATTCGATGCCGCCGCCCTCGGGCCCTTCGAAATACGCGTAGACATCTTCGCCCGCGGCGTGCTGGCCGACGCCCCAGCCGATCGCATAGCCATGCGCCAGCAAGCGTTTTGCGCCGCGCGCGACGGCGGCGACATCTTGCATCGCAAAGGCGAGATGGTTGAGCGTGCTCGTCTTGCCGGTCGCGAAAGCAAGCGAGTGATGATCCTGATTGCATTTCAGGAAGAACATCCTCGGATTATAGGTCTTCGCCTCGAAGCCGAGCTGTTCTGCATAGAAGGCCGAGATCTTGGCCATGTCGGGCGAGTTCAGCACCGCATGGGTGATCTTCGCCGGCTTGTCGGGATGCGGCGCCGTGTCGGCGTGACGCGTATCCTCGGTCAGGACGTTGACGCGGCGGCCGTCGGGATCGACGAAGGAGAAGCCATAACCGCCGCCGGGGGCATCGCGTGGCGCCGGCGCCGTGAGCTGCGTGACCGCCGCGACGCTCACTTGCCGATGCAGAGCATCGATCGCGCCGCGATCGTCGGCCAGCAGATCGAGTTCGAAGACCTGCGGCTTGCCATGCGCGGTCAACGCCAGCACATGGTGATAGGGGCCGGTGCCGCGCAGATAAACCTTATCGGCACGCTCGAGGACAGGCGTCAGACCCCAGATGTTGGTGTAGAAAGCCTTGCTGGCGGCCAGATCGGCGACGCCGAGCGTCACGCTGCGGAACGCGGTGACTTTGCCGGACCTCATCGGATCACCTCCCTCGACGCGCTAGAAGTATGAGCTTCGGGCAAGCTCGGCGTTTGGATCATGACCGATCTGCCGCCGCGTCGCTATCCCGTCGCGACCTGCGCCCGTGACGCCGGCCGCGCTCGGCGAAGCGCGACTGCAGCGCAGCGGATTGGGTGCTTGTCGCCGCGATATCGCTTAAAGTCGCCGGCGTTGCGGAACTTTGGTTCGGGAGGCTGCCATGCTCGTCATCGACTCACACATCCATCTTTGGCGCGAGAACGTGCCGAGCCCGCCGCATCGCCAGGTCTCGGCACTGTCGGCGGAAGACGCGCTGAAAGAGATGGACGCGGCCGGCGTCGATGCCGCGGTGATCCAGCCACCGAACTGGGATCCGAATTGCAACGCCGTCGCCGAGGATGCGGCGAAACGCTATCCCGACCGCTTCGCGATCCTCGGCTGGTTCCCGCCCGAAAAGCCGGAGAGCCGCGCGCTGGTCGCCGACTGGAAAAAGCGCCCCGGCCAGAAAGGCCTGCGCTTCACCTTCATGCGGCCCGGGCAAGAGCATTGGGCGAGCGACGGCACGATGGAATGGCTGTGGCCGGCGGCGGAGCGCGCGGGTCTCGTCATCGCGATGGGCGCGGCGAATTTCCTGCCCGTGGTCGGCACGATCGCGGGGCGCTTTCCCGGACTGAAGCTGGTCGTCGATCATTTCGGCGCGCCGCCGCGCGCGACCGGCGATGCGGTCTGGGCCAACATGCCGGTGCTGCTCGGTCTCGCGCAGCACAAGAACATCGCTGTGAAGGTGAGCGGCGGGCCGTCGCTGTCGCAACTTGCCTACCCGTTCCGCGACGTCGATCCGCGCATCCACGCCATCTACGACGCGTACGGCCCGCAGCGCATGTTCTGGGGCACCGACATCACGCGGCTTTCGACGCCGTGGAAGCAATGCGTGACCCACTTCACCGAAGAGCTGCCGTGGCTCAACCCCCGCGACAAGGAGCTCATCATGGGCCGCGCGCTGTGCGATTGGTATGGATGGAATTTGCCGTAAAAGATTTGAACCGCCAAGACGCAAAGGCGCCAAGGGAATATCACCGGAGACACGGCGGTTCAGAAATTTTCCCGCCCCGACGAAAGTCGGGGTCCATT
>DASXCX010000187.1:0-6405 GCA_036490955.1 Allostellaceae bacterium
CGTCGAGAGCACCAATGAGCGCGCCTGGGCCCTCTGGAAGTAAGAAGCCTCGGGCAAGAAGCGATGACGGATCTCGTCGAGTGCTATCGCGGCGGCGTGCTGATCCAGGAATGCGACGCCTTCGGCCATCTCAACATCGCCTATTACATCGAGCGATTCGCTGACGCTGGCCACGAGCTGATGCATCGCATCGCGCCGGGCGCGCGCTGGCGCACGTGCGCGATGAACACGCGCTACGTCGCCGAGCTGCGCGCCGGCGATCCGATCGCGATCCAAAGCGGTGTCATCGCGGCCGACACGGCCACGCTGACGCTCGGCCATATCGCGACCAACGGCCTGGGCGGGCCGGTCACGACGAGCGCCGAGCAGTTGATCGCGCTCGACGCGCCGGATGGCGAGAGCTGGGCCATGATCCGCGCGCAATTGGAAAGCGCGATCGCCCCTTGGATGGAGGCGCGCTTCGAGTCCCTGACTCTGCCGGAGAAAGCCGAGCCTGTCGCGACCGGCCTCGCGCGCGTCAAAACGTGGCAAGCGGATGAGGAGGGGCGGCTTTCGCTGTTCGGCTTCGTCGATCGCTTCTCGACGGCCAATCTCGTCAACATGAACGCCGCCGGCATGAGCAGCACCTATATGCGCGGCGAGAAGCGCGGCTTTGCGACGTTCGAGACGCGGCTCGAGCTTTTTTCGCCGGCGCCCGCCATCGGAGAGACCGTCGCGATGCGGAGCGGCATGCTCAATGTCGGTAATTCATCGGTGACGATTCTCCATCAGATGCACCTGCCGCATAGCGGCCGCCGAGTCGCGCGCTATTACCAAGCCGGCGTGCATTTTGATCTCGAAGCGCGGCGTTCCGCGCCGTTGCCTGCCTCGATTCGCGATAAGGCACGCGAATTTGTAATCAAGGACTGATTTGCCCGTAGCGCTCGGGCGCGCGCTTGGGTATGTCTTTAGCTCATGCGTTGGTTGGTGTTTGCCTTCGGGCTTTTGTTCTGCGCAGCGACCGCGTCGGCGCAGGACACGGATTTCAGTACTTGGCTGCAAGGCATGCGTCAGGACGCGCTGACGCAAGGCATCAGCGGCGCGATCTTCGATCGGGCTTTCACCGGCGTGCAGCCGATCCCGCGCGTGATCGAACTCGATCATAAGCAGCCCGAGCTGACGCTGACCTTCCAGGAATATATCGACCGCGTCGTGCCACAGGCACGCCGCGATGCCGCGCGCCAGCACTATCTCGACCATCAGGCACTGCTCGACCAAGTGGCGACGCGCTATCAGGTACCCGCGCGTTACATCGTCGCGCTTTGGGGCATCGAGACGAACTTCGGCGAGCGAATCGGCACCTACCCGATCATCGCCGCGCTGGCGACTCTCGCCTATGACGGACGGCGCGCCGCTTTCTTCCGAAAGGAGTTGATCAACGCGCTGAAGATCGTGCAAGACGATCACATCGATCCGTCGATGATGATCGGATCCTGGGCCGGTGCCATGGGGCAGAGCCAGTTCATGCCATCGAGCTTCCTGCGCTTCGCCGTGAGCTATAGCGGCAGCGGTGCGCCCGATATCTGGAACAAGCAGGACGATGTTTTCGCGTCGATCGCGAACTACCTTGCGAGCAGCGGCTGGCATCCAGGTCTCGGCCTCGGGTGGCAGGTGATCGCACCGCCCGGCATCGACTCGTCGTTGGTTGGCCTGCCGCCGAAGCGCTCGCTCGCGGAATGGGCGGCGCTCGGCATCAAGCGCGCCGATGGCCAGCCGCTAATTAACGATTCGGCGGCATCGACAGAACGCGCGGCGTTGCTGCAGCCGGGCGGCAGCGATGGCCCGAGCTTTTTGGTTACCGACAATTTTAGCGTGATCTTGCGCTGGAACAATTCCAGCTATTTCGCTCTGGCTGTCGGCTATCTCGCCGAGAGCGTGAAGTAGCAAGCAGTCCGGGACCCATCGGGGGATGCTCCGTTACACAATTCGTCTGGCTTGCGTGGCTGCGCTGGCGTTGTCGCTCGCGGCTTGCGGCTCGGCGCCGTCTGCTGAGAACGTCCCGCCCGGCGGCGGCAAGGGAATCTACAAGGTCGGCCAGCCCTATCAGATCGACGGAACCTGGTACTACCCGGCCGAGGACTGGACCTACGACGAGACCGGCATCGCCTCCTGGTATGGCGAGCAGTTTCACGGCAAATACACGGCGAACGGCGAGGTCTTCGATCTCAACCAGCTGACGGCGGCCCATCGCACGCTGCCGATGCCGACGGTCGTGCGCGTCACCAATCTCGAGAACGGCCGCTCGATCGAAGTGCGCGTCAACGATCGCGGTCCTTATGCGCGCGGCCGTATCATCGACATGTCGCGCCGCTCTGCGCAGCTTCTCGGTTTCGAGGGCCAAGGCACGGCGAAAGTACGGGTGCAAATCGACGTCCCGGCCTCGATCCAGGTGGCGAGCCTCGCCGGCCGCCGCGGCACCGAACCAGAGCTCGCCGGCGCGTCGCCGCCGCCGCAAGCGGCGCCGGTGCAGGCTGTCGCCGCCCAGCCGCTCGCGCCGCCGCCCGGCTCTTCTGTCGCGGCGAACAAGCCGGTGCCGCTGCCGTCCGCGCCGCAAAGCGCGCCGGTAAAGCCGAATCAAGCGATCGCCGACGCGCCGCTGCCCGAGACGGTTCAAGTCGTGCCGGTGAAGCCAACCGGCATCTACGTTCAGGCTGGCGCGTTCGCGAGCATCGACCGTGCCGCGCAACTCAAGGCCCGCCTCCAGAAATTCGGCCAGGTCAATGTGACGAGCGCCAGGGTCAGCGGCATGAATATGTACCGCGTCCGAGTCGGTCCGGTAGCCTCGGTCGATCAGGCCGACGCGCTGCTCAATCAGGTCATCACCACATCGCCCGAGGCGCGAATCGTGGTCAATTAATCTTAACGAATTGCGATTTTAATGAATTCGATCGCCTGCACGTCGGGCGCGATTTCACGCTATGCTCAACCCTTCACCCAGGTGTGCCGCATGAAACAGCTTTCTGCTTCGCTCATCGCCACAAGCTGCCTCGCGCTGTTCGCGAGCGTACCGCTCGCCTCGGCGGCGGTTCCGACCATCGACACGGCGGCACAGACCGCGATCGTGATCGATTACGACACCGGCGCCGTGATCTTCAACAAGAATGCGGAGCAGCGCATCCCGCCTGCCTCGATGAGCAAGATCATGACCGCCTATGTGGTCTATTCCTACCTCAAGGCGGGACGGGCGAAGCTCGACGACACGCTGCCGGTCAGCGAGAAGGCCTGGGCCAAGCACAAGACCGATGAATCGAACATGTTCGTGCCCTTGGGCGCGCAGGTGAAGGTCGAAGATCTGATCCGCGGCATGATCATTCAGTCGGGCAACGATGCCTGCATCGTGCTCGCCGAAGGGCTTGCCGGCAGCACCGATGCGTTCGTCGAGCAGATGAATCAGGCGGCGCAAAAGCTCGGCCTCAAGGACAGCCATTTTGCCAATGTCGACGGCCTGCCCGATCCGGGGGAATATGTCACCGCGCATGACCTCGCGACGCTTGCCATCAATCTGATCCGAGACTTCCCGGAATACTTCCATTACGACTCCGAGAAGGAATTCACCTACAACAACATCAAGCAGGGCAACCGTAATCCGCTGCTCTACAAAGATCTCGGCGTCGACGGCATGAAGACCGGCCATACCGAGGAAGCGGGCTACGGCATCACGGTGACCGCGCTGCGCAGCGGCCGCCGCATCGTCGAGGTGCTGAGCGGCATGAAGAGCATGAATGCCCGCTCGCAAGAGAGCGAGAAGCTGCTCTCCTGGGCGTACCGCGAATGGGCCGACTACAAGCTCGTCAAAGCCGGCGACGCGCTCGACGACGCACCGGTCTGGCTCGGCACGACCGCAACGGTGCCGGTGACGGTCAAATCGGATGTGCTCGTCAGCCTGCCGCGCAACTCGCGCTCGAGCATGAAAGTAAACGTGGTTTACGATCACCCCGTGCCGGCGCCCGTCGAGCCGGGACAGCAGGTCGGCATGCTGCAAATAAGCGCCACCGACATGACGCCGGTTCAGGTGCCGTTGGTCGCGGCGAAGCCGGTCGAAAAAGTCAGCGGCTTCTCGCGCGCCGCGCTCACCGCCGGCTATCTCCTCTTCGGGAAGAAAAACTGACACCTGCAGCGAGCTCGAGTGCGTTTTCGAATCGCGACACGAGCCGCGGCAAGTTCATCACGCTCGAAGGCGGGGAGGGCGCGGGCAAGTCGACACAGTTAAAGCTGCTGGTGGCCGCGCTCGTCCGCGCCGGCAAAGAGACGATCGCGACGCGCGAACCGGGCGGCGCTAAAGGAGCAGACGAAATCCGCGCGTTGCTGCTTAACGGCACCGCGGATCGCTGGGACCCGATCAGCGAGGCTCTGCTGATGGTCGCGGCGCGGCGGCGGCATTTGCTCGAGACGGTCTGGCCTGCGCTCGATGCCGGCAAGTTCGTGGTTTCCGATCGCTTCGCGGATTCGACCCTGGCCTATCAAGGTTATGGTGGCGGCCTCGACCACACGCGGCTCGCCGAGCTGCATCGCCTTATCGCCGAGGATTTCGCGCCCGATCTTACACTCATCTTCGATGTCCCCGTTGAAATCGGCCTGGCCCGGGCGGCGACGCGGCATGGCGGTGAGGCGCGCTTTGAGGCCAAAGGCCGCGACTATCACGAGCGTGTTCGCCAGGGCTTTCTCGCCATCGCCAAGGCCGAGCCGAAGCGCTGTGTCGTCATTGACGCGAGCGGCGACGTCGAAACGGTCAGTACGGCGGCCCTGCAGGCGCTACGCGACCGGCTTGCTATCATGGCTTGAGCCATGGCCGAAGACGACGATATCGAAATCGATGAAGCGGGCAGCGTCGACGCACCGGAAGTTCCGCACCCGCGCGAAAACACGACGCTACTCGGCCATGAAGCGGCCGAGGCGAGCCTGTTGCAGGCCTTCAATGCTGGCCGGCTACCGCATGCCTGGCTGATCACGGGCCCGCGCGGGATCGGCAAAGCAACGCTTGCCTATCGCTTCGCGCGCTTCCTCTTCGCCGAAGGCCCCTCGGATAAAAGCGGCGGCAGCGGAGGCGGGCTCTTTACCGCGCCGGCAACCTCTCTCGCCGTTGCACCAAGCCATCAAGCCTTTCGCCTCATTGTCACGGGCGCGCATCCCGATCTGCTGGTGGTCGAGCGGGGCTACGATCCGCGGCGCAAGCGGCAACGCCGCGAGATCGTCGCCGCCGATGCGCGCGCTGTCGGCGATTTCCTTCACCTCACCTCGTCGCAGGGCGGTTGGCGCGCCGTCATCGTCGACGGCGCCGACACGATGAATCCGCACGCCGCCAACAGCCTTCTGAAGATCTTGGAGGAACCGCCAAAAAATACGGTTCTTTTGCTGGCGAGCGACAACCCGGCGCGGCTGCTGCCGACGATCCGTTCGCGCTGCCGGACGCTGGCGCTGAAACCGCTGCAAGACGCGACGATGACCGAGCTTCTTCAACGCTTTCGGCCGGACCTCTCAGGCGACGAGCCGGCCGTGTTGGCGCGGCTGAGCGAAGGCAGCATCGGCCGGGCGCTGGAGCTGGCGGCGGGCGATGGAGTCGCTATCTATAATTTTATAATCAATATCGTACAGCGCCTTCCGAATCTCGATCCTGAGCTCCTGCACGGCTTCGCCGAACGCATGGCGCGGAGCGGCGCCGACGATAGTTTCGCGCTCCTGACCGAGCTCCTCCCCGCTGAACTTGCGCGATTGGTGACGTCGGCCGCGCAGGGCAGCGCCATGCCGGCGGCCGAGGATCGGGCGCGGCGCAACCTTGCCGGGCGCCGCAGCCTTGATCAATGGGTGGCGGTATGGGAAAAGCTGACCCATCTCTTTGCCCAGGCGGAAGGCATCAACCTCGACCGCAAGCAGGTCGTGCTGAACGCCTTTTTTGCCCTTGAAGAAGCGGCGCGCTGAGCGCCGCCGCTCCTGGAGTTTCAGATGGCCGCCGGCCGCTACTACCTGACCGCCGCGATCCCTTACGCCAATGGCGAGCCACATATCGGCCATGCCTACGAGGTGATCGCCGTCGACGCGCTGGCGCGCTTCATGCGCCTCGACGGCTACGACGTCCGTTTCCAGACCGGCATGGACGAGCACGGCCAGAAGATCGAACAGACCGCGCGCAAGCTCGGCATCGCGCCGCAGGCGCTCGTCGACAAGGTCGCGGCCCAATTCCGCGCGCTCTATGACGGGCTCGGCATCTCCTACGACGACTTCATCCGCACGACCGAGCCGCGGCACAAGACCGGCGCCCAGGAATTCTGGCGCCGCATGTCGAAGGACGACATCTATCTCGACAAATACAGCGGCTGGTACTCGGTCCGCGACGAAGCCTATTTCGACGAGAGCGAGCTGACGCAAGGC
>DASXCX010000188.1:0-26219 GCA_036490955.1 Allostellaceae bacterium
GATCTCGCGACGCCATGTCCTTGCCGACAAAAGACACGATCGATTGCGACGTCCATCCGGCCGCTCCGTCGACCAGCGCGCTTCTGCCCTATTTGGACGAGTATTGGCGGGATGCCGTCGTCACGCGCGGCATCGATCGGCTCAATCTCGATCTGACCGCCTATCCGCCGGGCGCACCGCTCTCGGGCCGGTCGGATTGGCGATCGCCCAAAGGACCGCCGGGCAGCGACATCGAGCAACTGCGACGGCAAGCACTCGATGCGTTCGGCTCGCGTCTTGCGATCCTCAACTGCCTTCACGCGGCACAGATTTTCCACGGCGAGGATATGGGCGCCGCTTTCTGTCGCGCGATCAACGATTGGCTCGCGAAAGAATGGCTCGATCGCGAGCCCCGCTTTCGCGCCTCGATCGTGATCCCGACGCAGAATCCCGAACTCGCCGTCGAAGAGATCGAGCGCCGCGCCGAGGATAAACGCTTCGTTCAGGTGCTTATGCTCGCGGGGGACGAGATGCCGCTCGGCCGGCGCCAATACTGGCCGATCTATCGCGCCGCGGAGCGGCATGGGCTGCCGATCGGGATTCACGCCGGCAGCACCTATCGCCATGCGCCAACGCCGGGCGGCTGGCCGTCTTATTACCTCGAAGACTATGTGAGCTATGCCGGCGCCTTCGAAAGCGCGCTGCTCAGCCTCGTCGCCGAGGGCGTGTTCGTCAAATTTCCGAAACTCAAAGCGGTGTTCATCGAGTCGGGATTCACTTGGCTGCCCGCGTGTTTGTGGCGCTTCGAGAAAACTTGGCGCGGCGTTCGCATGGAGATCCCATGGGTCGATCGTCCGCCCGCCGCGATCGTGCGCGACCATATCCGCTTCACGCTGCAGCCAGTCGATGCGCCGCCGCGCGTCGACCAGTTCGAGCGCGTGCTCGAGCAGATGGGATCCGATCGGCTTCTGCTCTTCTCGACGGATTATCCGCATTGGCAATTCGAGGGCGACGCCGTGCTGCCGCCCGGCTTGAGCGGCGCGCTGACGCGGCGCATCCTCGTCGACAATCCCCTCGAGACCTATCCGCGGCTTGCCGAAACGAAGCAACCGAGCGAGAAGGAACGTATCCCGTGACGATCGACGTTCTCGAACGCGATGCGACGGCGGAAATCCGCCTCAAAGTCATCGACTGCGACATCCATCCGACGATGGCATCGCTGAGCGATCTCAATCCCTGGCTATCCAAGCGGTGGCAAGAGCACATCGTCACCTATGGCGAGTTCGTCCGCCAAGGTTTGGCAAAGACCCTCTCGCATCCGCGCATGCAGCCGGCGGTATCACGCGCCGACGCCTGGCCGCCCAATGGCGGGCTGCCGGGCTCGCACCTGCCTTTCATGCAAGAGCAACATCTCGATCCGAACGGCGTCGCGTTCGGCGTCCTTCAGCCTTTGCGGCCGAACGGCAACTCGCAACGCAATCTCGAATTCGGCGCAGCGCTATCCTCGGCCCTGAATGAATGGCAGCTCGAGCACTGGACACGGCGC
Organism: Allostellaceae bacterium; assembly: GCA_036490955.1. GTDB lineage: Bacteria > Pseudomonadota > Alphaproteobacteria > ATCC43930 > CGMCC-115725 > CAIKMD01. The sequence goes on from DASXCX010000188.1 coordinate 1,526, forward strand.
GACAAGCGGCTGAAAGGGTCGATCGCCGTCACACAGGAATGGCCGGAAGCGGCGATCAAAGAGATCGAGCGCCATGCCGGCAATCCCGATTTCATCCAGGTTTCCCTACCGCCCCGCGCCGACGAGCCGCTCGGGCGCCGCCGCTATTGGCCGATCTATCGCGCCGCGGTCGAGCACGGCCTGCCGATCGGACTGCACGTCTCGGGCGTCAATGGCCATACCTCGACCGCGTCGGGTTCGCCTTCCTTCTATATCGAGGAACACCACAGCAATGTTCAATCGATGCAGGGGCTGGTGACGAGCCTCGTTGTCGAAGGCGTGTTCGAGGAATTCCCGTCGCTCAAAATAGTTCTGATCGAGGGCGGCTTCGGCTGGGTGCCGGCGCTCTCCTGGCGGCTCGACAAGCACTGGGCGAAGATGCGGGACGAGGTCCCTCATCTGAAGCGGCCGCCATCGGAATATATCCGCGAGCATATCTGGTACACCACCCAACCGATCGAAGAACCCGAGCACCCGGCCCATCTCATCGACCTGTTCGATTGGATCGGATGGGACCGGCTGCTGTTTTCGACCGACTATCCGCATTGGGATTTCGACGATCCCCATACGGTATTCAAGGTGAGACTGTCCGAGGCGCGAAAGCGGCAGCTCTTTTACGACAACGCGGCAAAGCTCTACGGGCTCGGCTAGATGACGCGCCATATCGTGGCGACGGTCGGCGAGATCGCACCCGGCAGCAGGAAGCTCGTGACCGTCAAAGGACGCGACATCGCCGTCTTCAATGTCGGCGGCTGCTATTTCGCCTTTTTCAATCGTTGTCCGCATTCCGGTGCATCGCTTTGCAACGGAACGATCGTGCGCCCAGCCGAGGTCACGGAACCGGGCAGATATCGGCTCGCGGCGGATCGGCTCATGCTGCGTTGTCCCTGGCATGGCTGGCAGTTCGAGCTCCGCACCGGCGAGAGCTGGTGCGATCCTGCGACCCTGCGGGCGCGCAGCTATCCGGCCAGCGTCGAAAGCGGCGCACAACTGACGAAAGGTCCTTACGTCGCCGACACGTTTCAGGTGTCGGTCGACGAGGAGTACGTCCTGATCGATATCTGACGCGGCGGATTCAGCCCTTCACAACTGCGCTTCGATCAGTGTCGGGCCTGGATCTGCGAAGCCACGCTCGATCGCGCGGCAGAGATCTTCCGCCGTCGCAACGCGTGTCGCGCCCATCCCCATGCCTTTCGCCAACGCGACAAAATCCAATGTCGGGTTGTCGATGTCGAGCATGCTGAGCGCATTGGAGCCGGGCACGCCGGCACCCACTGCTTTGAATTCGTTCTTGAGGATTTGGTAGCTGCGATTGGCGCAAACCACCGTCGTGACGTTCAGCCCTTCGCGAACTTGCGTCCAGAGCGACTGGATCGTGTACATCGCGCTGCCGTCGCCGACGACGCAGAGGACCGGCCGGTCGGGACAGGCGATCGCCGCGCCGGTCGAGAGAGGCGTACCAAAGCCGATCGAGCCGCCCATATTCTGGATGTTGTCGTGCGGCGCCGCGCCGGCGGTGACGCCGAAGGATTCGCGCCCGGTCGTCACCGATTCATCGACCAGGATACAGCCTTCCGGCATGGTAGCGAGCAGCGCCTGCGCGAGATTCTGGGCATTGAGCGCGCCGGCGGGACGGCGCCTCTCCGCCGCCGGCTGCACCACCCGATCCTTGTCTTTGGCCCCAACCGCCACCGCGAGATCGGCCAGCGCCTGCGCGCAATCCTCTTCCATCGTGCACAGCGCCAGCACATCGCATTCCTCGGGCTTCAGCCGGCTCGGCTTGCCCGGGTAGGCGAAGAAGGCGATCGGCTCGCTGGTGCAGACCGTGATGATGTGGCGAAACGGCTTCAGCATGGCGAGCGCCTGATCGACGGCATAAGGAATCCGCTCGAGCGGCACGCGGCCCGCGCCGCGCTCGAGCCGGGCGCTGAAGAATTGCGTGGCGATGCGGCACCCCAGCTTGCCGGCGATCTCGCCCGCGCGGTCGAGCGCCGCGCCTTTGAGCGCCGGCCCGCCCAGAATCACCAGGGTCGGCTCGCCCGAGCGCAGCAAACGTGCCGCTTTGTCGATGACGTCGGCGGCGACACGCTTGCGCGGCGGCGCGGCAGGTCGCGCGACCGGAGTCTCTCCGTCGACCATGCCCCAAGCCGCATCGCCCGGCAGGATCAAGGTCGCGATCGCGGGCGGCGGGCCGGTCACCGCCGCAATCGCCTCGACCGTTAGCGACGCGATCGAGACGGCGTCCGGTGCCGTCCGCACCCAGGCCGAGACCGGGCGCGCCAGTCCTGCGATATCGGCGGCGAGCGGCGGATCGAAATGCAGATGCGTCGTGACGTGCTCGCCGACGATGTTGAGGATGCCGGATTGCGCTTTCTTGGCGTTGTGCAGATTGGCGATGCCGTTGCCGAGCCCGGGGCCGAGATGCAGCAAGGTCGCGGCCGGCCGCTCCAGCATCCGGTAGTAGCCGTCGGCAGCGCCGGTCACGACGCCCTCGAAGAGCCCGAGGACGCAACGCATCTCCCTATTGCGATCGAGCGCGGCGACGAAATGCATTTCCGACGTGCCGGGATTGGCAAAACAGGTATCGACGCCTTGCGTCAACAACGTCTGGACCAGGGTTTCAGCACCATTCATGTCTCAACCATATTCCGGTGGTTCGATTGTCGGCGCGGATGCCACACACACGCACAATAGTAGCCCTCCACCGCGCGATCACGAGCCCGTTAATCGGTTGTTAACGAATCGGCTGCTAGCTCTCTTGGCAGCTAGTATGTTGGGGGTTGAGCATGTCGCTCGTGAGCGGCCGCGTCGAACTTGAGCTGACGCGGCAAACGAAAAAGCCGAAATTCGCTTTTGCGGAGATCATGGCGGGGCTGGTGATCATGGCCGTCGCCATCGGCCTGGGCGCCGTCGCCGCGCTCAGTTCGCCCACCACCCTGCCCTAACCGACTTTCCCCTGACGATCGGTCGGCAGCAGCCCGCAAAAGCGCCGCCGATGCCTCACTCATCGTTCACGACCACATCGAGGACGTAGCCGGCGCCGGCTCTGAGCCGCGCGATGGCATTTTCCAGCGCGGGCCGCAGCGCCGCGATGTCGGTAATCGGCCCGGCCCCTTCGACCCCAAAATCGCGCGCCAGGCCCGAGAGATCGGGCGGCGGATCGTTGATCGCCTGGCCGATCCATTTGTTCTCGACCGGCCGGCCGCGCAGCCTCGCGGTGCGCTCCTGCGCCTGGACGTCGTTGCCGTAAGCGCGGTTGTTGCAGACGACGATCAGGAACGGGATGTGATTGGCGGCCGCGACCCAAAGCGCGCCGACGCCCATCAGATAGTCGCCGTCGCCCATCACCGCGATCGGCAGCCGATCGCTCTTCATATGCTTGAGGCCGAGCGCCGCGCCGAGCGCAGTGCCTGGCCCGGCACCGACGTCGCCGCCCGACGCACCCGCCAGCAGATCGAGCGGATGCGAGCAGCGGACCAAATCGGCCGGCCAGCCGATCGGAATTTCCGCCACGCAGACCTTCTGGTTGGCGATGACGTCGTAGAACACCGCCGCGAGCATTCGCGTCGTGATCTTGCCCGATGCCGGAACCTCGACCCGTGGCAACGGCCGCGCCGTACCGGAGCTGGCCGCGGCTTTATGGCCGCCGAGCCCTTTCAACAGCGCCGCGATCGAGCGATCGGGCGAAGCGCCGAGCCGCACATCGGCGGGGGCGAAGGCAAAGTAGTCCTTGTTCCAGCCGCGATGGGCGAGATGGTCGTTCGAACAGCTGACGATCGGCGGCGGCACCTCGCCATCGCGCCAGACATTGCGCAGCAAGCTGCCGAAATCGACCCAATCCAACTCGATGATCAAATCGGCGCGGCGCAACTCGGTCTTGATGGCGTCGCTTGACCTTATACCGAAGCGCCCGGCATGCAGCGGATGCGGGATCGGAAAGGCGACGCCGTCGTCGGCATAGGTGAAGACCTCCGCGGCGAGTGTTTCGGCGAAGCGAATGCGCTCGGCCCAATCCGCTTCCGAGCGCGAGACGCGGCCGGCGAGCAGCACCGGGCGACGCGCCGCGGCGATCATCTCGAGCGCGCGCGAGACATCGGCTGCCGCCGGCTCGGCCGGACGCGGCGGCTGGAACCGCGCGACCTTGTCTTGCTCGGGCCACGCCGTCAGTTTCTGCTCCTGCAATCCGCGATCGATCGTCACCAAGGTCGGGCCCGGCGGCTCGGCGCGCGCCAGCAAGGTTGCGCGGCGGAACGAATCGATCGTGGCGCCGAGCGAATGCGGCTCATCGTCCCATTTGACGAAGCCGCGCACCATGCCGGCCTGATCGGCAGAGGTGTGGATCCATTCGATCCAGGGCGTCCGGTTTTCGGAATCGAAGGCTGTGGTGCCGATCACGACCATCGGCTGGCGTCCGCACCAGGTGTCGAAGATGCCCATCGCGGCATGCATCAGCCCGACATTGGTATGGACGATGATGAGCAGCGGATCGCCGGTGACCTGCGCATAACCGCTGCCGAGGAAGGCCGCATGTTCTTCGTGGAGACAGAGAAGGATCTTCGGATCGCGATTGCCGAGAAAGTTGACGATGCTGTCATGCAGCGCCGCGTAACTCGCGCCAGGCACGAGCGCGACATAGGGAAAGCCGAGCTCGCGCAGCGTCGCCGCCATCACATCACTCGCCCAGATCGGCTGATTGGAGCCCGCCGGCGGTTTCTCGGTCATCGCGGTCCTCTTCCCCTCCCTTATGGTTCTTATGGATTCGCTTAAGGACTCAGCCGAGCCGGTCGGCTTACTCGCCTTCTCGATACTTCACCGGCAGGAAACGGCGCGTCAGGATCTCGTCGTCGCTCGGCGCTGCTTTTAAGATATCCATATCGATGAACGACGCCTTGATCGTCTTCAGCGCGTCAGGGTCGAACGTTCCGTCGCTCGACATTTGCGGCAGCAGCAGATCATAGCTCTTCTCGGCCACGGCGGGGCTGAGTTGCAGCGCTTCGGCGGCGATCGTCACGCTCTCGTCCTTGTTGGCGCGCATATACGCGACCGACGCGAAGAAGCCCTTGAGGAAAGCCTCGATCGTCTCAGGATGCTGGTCGATCAGGTCGCGCCGTGCGAAGACGACGTGGGTGATGAAACGCGGCTCGAGTTTGTCCATCGTCGCGAGGATGCGGGCTTGCTTCTTTTCCTCCAGCACCAGGGCGGCGCTGGTCGGGGTCACGGCAGCATCGATCGACCCGGTGATCAATGCCGCGCTCATCGCACCGCCGGCGCCGGTTGCGACGACCTCGACGTCTTTCGCACCCCAGCCCTGATGCACCGGAATCTGATGGCCCAGCCAATCGGTGAGCGAGCCGACAGTGCTGACGGCGACGCGCTTGCCGCGCAGATCGGCGAAGGTCTTGATCGGCGAATCCGCTTTCACCGCGGTGGCAATGTCCGCCGGAGCACCGGCTGTAGCCGCGACGGCGAGGACCGGCGCGCCCTTGGCCGAGAACGCCATCGCCGGACCGCCGCCGAGACCGATATCGATGCTGGTCGCCGTCATCGCCTCTTGCATCTTGGCATCACCGGTGAAGCTGGTGATCGTGACGTCGAGACCGTATCTGGCGAAGATGCCTTGCTTCACCCCGATATCGAGCGGGACGAAGCTAAATTGCCCGGGCACCGATTCAGCGGCGCGAATCTGCGTCGCTGCTTGCGCCGCCGGCAACAGAAAAAAGGCAGCGCCCGCCGCAAGGATGGCGGCATAGCGGGACAACAGCAGCGACGCCCTGGGCATTCTCGTAAATCCTCCCGATCGTGTTTGTTCTGAAGGCTTGCCGCATATTCCCGCAATCAGGTCGATCCGGCAAATCCATTGCGCCGCCCGAGCACCCACCGAAACGCGATTTTTCCCTGTCCTTTCGGAGCTTATCGGCGATACTCTGCCGCGCCCTCGGCATCGCCGCCGCGGGTCACGCCTCATCGCTGATTTGTTGTCTTACCGCCGCTCCACATGCCCGCAACTTTGCCGCTCATCCAATTCCGCGACCTCGGCCTCAGCTTCGGCAGCGAGCAGGTCTATGCCGGACTCGATCTCGAGATCCGCGAAGGCGAGTTGCTCTGCCTCTTGGGTCCCTCGGGCTGCGGCAAATCGACGGCGCTGCGCGTGCTGGCGGGCCTCCTCCATTTCGATAGCGGCTCGGTCACCATCGACGGCGCGACGCCCAATGAGCGCTGGCGCGACATGGCCTTTGTTTTCCAGAACCCGCGGCTGCTGCCGTGGCGGACGGCGAAGGAAAATGTCTCCCTCAGTATGGAGCTGCGCGAGCTCGGCCTCGATCGCGCCCAGCGCGAGCAGCGCGCCGACGACCTCTTGAAGCTCGTCGGCCTCGAAGCCGACGGCCATAAATATCCGCGCATGCTGTCGGGCGGCGAGCGCCAGCGCGTGTCGCTGGCCCGCGCGCTCGCGGTCGAGCCGCGCATCATTCTCATGGACGAGCCGTTCTCGGCGCTCGATCCGAACACCCGTCGCCGGATGCGGCGCGAGCTAATCGATATCTGGCAGCGCACGAAGAAGACCATCGTCTTCGTCACCCACGACGTCGACGAAGCGATCGATCTCGCCGATCGCGTCGTACTGCTGTCGCCGAAACCGACGCGCGTGATCGACACGCTCGCCATCACCGAGCCGCGGCCGCGCCTGCTGCGCGCCAATCCCGTTCTGATGCAGCAGCGCGACCGCATCCTCGCACGCTTTCACGACCCCTTTGCCGAAGCCGATACCGAGACCGCCGAGGAGGAAATACCATCATGAAAAATGAAATCCGCGCGACTCTGCTAGCGTCGGCTTTTGCCGTGCTGCTCGCGGTGCCGGCCGCGGCCAAAGACACGATCACCTTCGCCTATCTGCTCGATCCGGCTTATGACGCCGTCGTGTGGCCGCTGACGCATAGCAAGGTGACATCGGACACGATCGATGTGCAGGTGAAGTCGCTCGACATTCCGGCACTGCTGCAAGCGACCGGCGCCAAGACCTATGACGTCGTCATGACCGCCGCGATCGGCGTACCGCAGGCGAAGTCGCGCGGACTCGAGCTGTCGATCATGGCGACCGCGTTGCGCAACCAGCAGCATGGCGGCAAGGGCGGCTCGATCTATGTGAAGGCCGACAGCCCTTATAAGACGATGACCGATTTGAAGGGCAAGACGATGGCGACGCAGTCGCTGCCCTCGACCGGTACCACCTTGATGCGCATCGGCCTGTGGAAGACGTACGGCATGAACGTTTCTTACGACGGCGGCGACATGCGCTGGGTCGAAGTGCCGGCGACGGCGATGCCCGGCGCGCTGCTGACGGGCCGCATCGACGCCGCGGGCCTCACCCATAGCGAGGCCTATAACGCCTCCAAGAGCCAGGATTTCCGCGTCGTCGCCAATCTCGACGACGCGATCAACAAGGCAATCGGCGAGCCCGCCGTGGTCGCGATCCTTGCCGGATATCCCGAGAAGCTCGCGGCCAAGCCCGCGGCCTATAAGGAATTCGCGCGCATGGTGAAGGCCTCGGCCGATTACACCCGCGCCCACGTCGACGAAGTCGCCGCCGCCATGGGCAAAGAGACGAAGATGGAGCCGGCCTTCTTCAGCGATTGGCTAAACGAATACACGCAAGTGCCGATGGTCGTCTCCGCCGACGATGTGAAGGCGATCCAGCGCCTTTGGGAGCTATCGAAAGAGCTCGGCATCATCAAGGAATACCCGCCGGCCGAATCGATGATCTGGAAAGACGCGATCCGCGAGTAGCCCGCACGCGGATTGCTTTAGGTTGCGATGATCAGCGTCGATATCGAGCGGCGGCGACGACGCACCGCCAATATTTTCACCCTTGCCGTGCTCGGGGTGTGGTTCGTCGCCGGCTGGGTCGAGCCGCCTTATCTCCTGCCGGGCCCTGGCAACGTCGCGGAACGGCTCTGGGATTTCGTCATCGATCCGCATATGTGGGCCCATGCCGCGGCATCGCTGCTGCACGTGATCGCGGCCGTCGCGAGCTCGATTGTCATCGGCGGCTGTCTCGCCCTCGCAGCCTATTACCTGCCGGTGCTGCGCCTCGCCGTGCATGGCCGTATCTCGCCCTTTCTCAATTCCTTTTCCGGCACCGGCTGGGTGCTACTCGCCGTGTTGTGGTTCGGTCTCGGCGGTTTCACCGTCGTCTTCTCGCTGGCCATGGTTCTGATTCCCTTCGCGATCATCAATGTGCGGCAAGGCCTCGAGAGCATCGATCCCGAGTTGATCGAGATGGCGAAGAGCTTCGGCCATAGCGGCTTCAAGCGTTTCCGCCTCGTCATCTTGCCGGCGCTGACACCGTTTCTTTTCTCGACCATGCGGATCTGCTTCGGCGTTTCTTGGAAGGCGCTGCTGACGGCCGAGCTCTTCGGCGGCGATGCCGGCTTCGGCCGGCTCTTCAACGTCGCGCGCCAGGATTACGACACGCCGCTGGTCGTGACCATCATCGTCATCATCGTCGTCGCGGTCTATGCCAGCGACCGCTATCTTTTCGAGCCCGCGCAAGCGCGACTCTCCGCACATTATGAAGCCCTCTGATTCATGAAGCGCGCTCGCCTCGCCGCCTCCCTGACCGAGCGCGCGATCGGCGAAGGCTTGCCGCTCGTTTTCCTGCTGCTGTGGTGGCTGACGGCCCGCAGCCTGCCGAGCTTCATCCTGCCGGGACCGATCGAGACGGGCCAAACGCTGCTGGAGCTTTTCATCGACCCGGCTTTCGTGGGCGACACGCTGATCAGCCTCGCGCGCGTCGTCGCCTCCGTCATCCTCGCGGTGATCCTGGGCGGCGCGCTCGCCGCGCTCGCACGCTACGTGCCGGGCACGGCCTACGCGGTGCAGCGCCGCGTGCTGCCGGTACTAAATTCCTTCCCATCGATCGGCTGGGCGATCCTCGCGACCTTCTGGTTCCAGCCCGATAGCGCCTCGGTGATCTTCGTCGAGACGCTGATCCTCATCCCGTTCTGCGCGATCGCCTTGATCCAGGGGATCGCCGACATGGATCGCGAATTGCTGGAGATGGGCGCAAGCTTCTCGCGCTCGAGCATCAAGATCGCGTGGAAGATCGCGCTGCCGATGCTGCTACCCTATGTCATGTCGTCCGTGCGCATCGCCTATGGCGTCGGCTGGAAGATCGCGCTGGTCGCCGAGCTTTTCGGCGCCGACCATGGTCTCGGCTATCTGATGCTGCGCGCCGAGGTCATCGGCAACACGGCGATGGTATTCGCGAGCTGCTTCGCGATCGTCATCATCTTCGTCGCTGGCGAGAAGCTGATCATCGATCCGCTCGCGCGGCGGTTCGCGGTCCACTAACGCTTCGGGATAATCCGCCAGCTCGCCTCTTTGAGACGGACAAGCCGCAGCGCGCCCGTTCGCGGATCATGCTGAGCGCCGAGGTCGAGCACGCCCGCGACCTCGATCGCCTGGAACGGCTCGACGAACCCCGAGGGCTTCTCGAGCTGCGTCAACACGATATCGTCGGGCCAGCTCGCGCCGAAATCGCAGAACGGGCAGGTCACGACCGGCGCGCGCGTCATGACGAAGAAATCGCCCTCGTCGACCAGCGGCGGCGCCATGTAGCCTTTGATCACCACCGGCCGCCCGGCCAAGTCTTTTGCTTTCTCGCCGAGCCGCAAGCCAATGATGCCGGTGGTCGCGTAAATCTCGTTGAAGCTGAGCCGCGGATAATTATCCGCCCCGGCGATGGCGCGCGCGAAATCGGTCGGCGCCCGCGCGTCGGCGATCGTCTTGTGCGCGAGACCGTGAGCTCTGAGAAGCGCGTCGCGTTCCATCGATCAGATCGTTTCCTCATGCACGATCTTGCCGCCGACCGTCGTCATCACGGAACGGAGGTCGAGCAGCGCCTCATCCTTCACACTCATATAGTCATCCGACAGCACCGCGAGATCCGCGAGCTTGCCCGGCTCGAGCGAGCCGATCTTGTCTTCCATGAAGCCGACACGGGCGCTGCCCATCGTGTAGAGGCGTAGCGCTTCCTCGCGGCTGATCGCCTCCTCCGGCCCGAGCGCGCGCAACTGGTTGTTTACGACAACCTGGCGCGTCGTCATCCACCACAGCGATTTGAATGGATTCCAATCGACCGTCGGCCCGTCCGTGCCGCCGCCGGTCGGAATGCCAAGCGAGATAATGCTGCGCACCGGGATCGATTTCGCTGCGCGCTCCTCGCCCCAGAAGCGCAACATGTTGTAGCCGAGGCTCACCGGATGATCCTGCACCGTGGTCGACAAGCCGAGCCGCTGGATCTTGGCGAGCGATTCATGGCTCGGCAGGAAGATGTGCACGATGCACCAGCGCAATTTATCGAGCGAGTGGCGCTCCGCCAGCTCTTCCATCACTTCAACGGTGTGCGCGATCGCGGCATCGCCGACATTATGGACCTGGAACTGCCAGCCGCGCGACGCGGCGTTCTCCAGCATCTGGCGGAATTCGGCGCGGCCGCCCGGCGGCGTCACCAGCTTGCCGTAATAGTCGGGATCGTTCTGTTCGCCTTCGACGATGCGATAGCGCTCGCGCATCGCCGCGCCTTCGATGCCGCCATCGGACGAATATTTGAAGCCGCCGACGCGCAGCCAGTCGTCGCCGAAATCGGGCGCCAGGAAGGCCGAGAGATTGAGCACATCGTCGGCGCCGAAGACGCGCTGCAGAATGCGCACGCGCGTCGTCATTCCGCCCTGCCGCCAAAGCTCCATATAGGCGGCGATCTCGTCGAGCGAGAGGCCGGGCTCCAAGGTCGCGGTGATGCCGAATTTGTTGAGCTTGCCGTTGAAGAGCTTCAGCCCTTTGACACGATCGTCGCGGCTCGGCGGCGGCACGAGATTGAGCACCATGTTGAACGCCGCCCGCTCGACCAGCACGCCGGTCGGCTCGCCGCTCGCCGGATCGCGCACGATGATGCCGTTGCGCGGGTTGGGCGTGTCCTTGGTGATATTGGCGAGCTTCAGGCCGAGGCTGTTGACGACCGCGACATGGCCGCCGCGCCGCAGATAGACCGGATTGTCCGGCGTCACCGCATCGAGCTCGTACCGCACCGGCAGCCGGCCTTCGGCGAGCTGGTTCTCGTGCCAGCCGCTGCCGCCCAGGATCCAGTCGCCTTTCTTCACCGTCGCGGCGCGCGCGGCGAAGGCCGCTTGCACATCGGCGATCGAGCGAGCCTTGGCAAGAGATACGGCGAGCTCGTTCTGGCCACCGTTCATCGTGTGCATATGGCTATCGTGGAGGCCCGGGATGACGGTGCGGCCTTTGAGATCGACGACCCGCGTCTTCGGCCCGATCAGCGGCGTCATGGCCGCATCCTCGCCGACGGCGATGATGCGCTCGCCGCGGATGGCCAGCGCGGACACGATGCTGGAACGCTCGTCGACGGTGAGGATTTTGCCGCCGCGAAGGACGAGATCGGCTTCAATCATCGCGCCGCTCACAGCCCGGCCTCATGCACGATCTTGCCACCGACCATCGTCATCAGCGCGCGGATATTCGGCAGTTCGTCGTCCGGCACGGTCAGGAAATCGCCCGACAGCACGGCGAGATCGGCGTATTTGCGCGGCTCGAGCGAGCCGATGCGGTCTTCCATGAAGGCGTTGCCGGCGCTGCCCATGGTGTAGAGCCTGAGCGCTTCCTGTCGTGTCACGGCCTCTTCCGGGCCGAGCACGCGCGTCGTGCCTTGCGCATAGACTTTGCGCGTCGTCATCCACCACATCGATTCGAACGGATTCCAATCGACGACCGGCGCGTCGGTGCCGCCGCCGGCGGGGATGTTCTTGGCGAGGATGCTCTTGACCGGGATCGAGCGCGCGGCGCGCTCCTCGCCCCAATAGCGCGTCATGTTGTGACCGAGCTTCACCGGATGATCCTGCACCGTGACGTAAAGCCCGAGGCGCTTGATCTTCTCGAGCGCGGCTTCGGTCGGCAGGAAGATGTGCATAATCGTCCAGCGTAGCTCGCCGAGCTTGTACGTCTCGTTCACCTCTTCCATGAGATCGACGATCGCAGTGATGGTCGCATCGCCGACGGCGTGAACCTGCACCTGCCAGCGCCGTTCGGCGGCGATAAGAAACATTTTCTTTAGCTCGTCGAGCCCTCCCGCCGGCAGGATCAGCTTGCCGAGGAATTCCGGATCGTTCTGCTCGCCTTCGACGACGTTGTAGCGCTCGCTCATGTAAGCGGCTTCGATGCCGCCATCGCTGAGGAACTTGAATCCGCCGACGCGCAAATAATCGTCGCCGAAATTCGGCGCGAGGACTGAGGACAGCGCCGCGACATCTTCCTCGCCGCTCACCTTCTGCAGCAACCGCACGCGCGTCGTCATCGCGCCCGAGCGCCACAGCTCCATGTAAGCCGCGATCTCGTCGAGCGAGAGACCGGGCTCCAAGGTCGCGGTGATCCCCTTGCTGTTGAGCTTGGCGATGAAGAGCTTTAGCCCCTTGATGCGATCGGCGCGCGTCGGCGGCGGCACATGTTTCGCCACCAGACTGAAGGCCGAGCGCTCGATCAACGCGCCGGTCGGCTCGCCCGTCGCGGGATCGCGCACGATGACGCCGCCTTTCGGGTCCGGCGTGTCTTTCGCGATGCCGGCGAGTTTCAGCGCCGCGCTGTTGGCGACGGCGACATGGCCGCCGCGCCGCAGGTAGACGGGATTGTTCGGCGTCACCGCGTCGAGCTCTTGCCGCACCGGCAAGCGGCCTTCAGCGAGCTGGCTCTCATGCCAACCGCTGCCGCCGAGTATCCACTCACCAGCCGGCGTTTCGGCGGCGCGCGCCGCGAACGCCGCCTGCACATCCTTCATCGAGCGCGCTTGTCCCAGCGACACTGCGAGCTCGTCGGTCGCGCCGCCCATCGTGTGGATGTGGCTATCATGCAGCCCGGGCACGACGGTGCGACCCCTAAGATCGATCACGCGCGTGTTGGGACCGATCAGGGAAGCGACATCGCTGTCGCTGCCGACAGCGAGAATGTGCTCGCCTTGCACCGCGATCGCCTGCGCGACCTTGAAATCGCGATCGACGGTCAGCACCTTGCCGCCGCGCAAAACCACGTCCGCCGAAATCATCCCGCCCCGCTTTGCCCGCGTCGCTGAGGACGCGATTTCCCAAAGGATTTTTCTCTAGCGCCGAGCCTAGACCAAAAGCAAAGCCTCGCGCTAGAAGGCGCGGCGTGGGACGATAAAGCCGCGTTTTAAAGCGCGGCTAGCTTCGGCATCACTTCGGTGGCAAAGAGCTTCTGCGAGCGCAGCGCGTCTTCGAGCTTCATATTGCCGAAGAACATCGCGAGGTTCATGTGATTGACGCCGAGCGCCTTGATCTGCCGCTCGAGCTCGGCGCGTACCGTGTCGGGGGTGCCGGCGATCGTCGTGCCCGCGGCGACTGCTGAATCATAACCGCCGACGATGTGCTGCGTGTAGTTCACGCTGTTGACGTTGCGCTTCAAGAGCCAGGTGATCTTCTCATGATGCTGCTCATGCGCGGGCTGCGCGATGCGCCGCGCTTCCTCGGCCGTATCGGCAACGACGACCTGGCGATTGACGCCGATGACGACGCCACCCGGATATTCGGGCTTCGGATGCGCGGGCTTGCCGCCCGCTTTGGCGACAGCGTCCTTGAAGGCGTCGATATTCTTCTTCGCCGTCTCCATATTGCCGAGCGTGCCGAAATGGAGACCGCGCTCGCCGGCCCAGCGCGAGCCGAACTCGGCCGATGACGCGTACCAGATCGGCGGATAGGGCTTCTGCAGCGGCTTCAGCGCCATCGGCACATTCGTATAGGTGAAGAACGGGCCGTTGTGGGTCAGTTCGTCGCTGGTCAGGCCCTTGAGGATGCAATCATAGGCGTCGAGGAAAATCTCGCGCGACTGATCGTGATTGACCTTGTGGAAATTGAGCTCGAAAGGCGATACGCCGCGGCCGACGCCGACCTCGAGACGGCCATGGCTCAGATGATCGAGCATCGCGATCTCTTCGATGAGACGCAGCGGCGAATAAAGCGGCAGCAGGAAGACCAGCGCGCCAAGCCGCATCCGCTTCGTCGCGCGCGCGACGGCGCCGAGATAGATGCCGGGATTGGGCACCATGTTGAGCGGCGTGCCGTGATGCTCGGCCACCAAGAGGCAAGCGAAACCTGCTTCGTCCGCCGCCGTAGCGAATTGAATCCGCTCGTCGAATTGCTGAACCAGCGGACGGTCGCTCTGGTCGACGTGATCGAACAAGCCGAATTTCATCGCAAATTCCTTATGAGGGACGAAGACTCAATCCTGAATGACGGCGATGCATTCCATCTCGCACAGCATGTCGTCGCTCTTGAGCGTAACGATCGCCGATGTCCGTGCCGGCAGCGGCTCGGGCATCAGCTTCACATATTCTTCGTTGAAGCCCTTCCAGTCGCTGGCATTCCGTAGGAACACCGTGACCTTCACAACATCGGCGAGCGACGTGCCCGCGGTCTTCAGAATCTCAGAGAGATTGCCGATGCAGCGCCGCGCCTGGTCATGGATATCGCCCATTTTGCCGGTCTCGCGATTGCGTCCAGCCTGGCCTGACGTAAAGACCATGTTGCCGATACGGATCGCTTGGTTGAACGGCCCCGTCGGAACGGGTGCATTCTCGGTACGGATCGCCTGTTTCTTCATTCGGCTGCTTCCTTGTCTTTGCCCGTGCCGGGCTTATGCGCATTGAGCGCCTCGACCGTCTGGCGCGCGACCTCATGATCGCCTTGCGGCGAGGAGCCGCCGACGCCGATCGCGCCGATGCATTCGCCGTTCTCGTAGATCGGCACCCCGCCCGGGTTGAGCGTCACGCCGCCAGGAATGATCTCGGTGAGGCTCAGCGGATAGTGCATGCGGTCCTGCCACTGCTCCATGAGCTTGGCCGTCGATTTCTTGAAAGCAGCGGCGAGACGCGCCTTGCCCATTGCCATATAGGGCCCGTGCCAGCTATCGGGCTTGCCGCGGGCCACCAGCACCGGATGGCCGGCGGCATCAAGGATCGCGACCGAGACCTCGACGCCTTTTTCGCGACCGATGGATTTCGCGGTCTCGAGAAATTTCATCGCCTTCTCGAAATCCATCATCGTCGCCTCCCGAGCGATCAGGCCATCCGCAGATAACGATCGGCGTTCGCGGACATCAGATTCTTCATCGCCGGATCGCCGAGGATGTTACCCCATTTGAGTACGTTGTCGACGGAATGCGGCCAATCGCTTTCCGGATGCGGGAAATCGGAGGCGTACATCAGGCATTGATCGCCGAGAATGTCGTTCACCGCCTTGGTCATCAGCGGGCCTTCATGCGCTTCGATGCAGACGCAGACGCGGCCTTGCTTGGCGTATTCGGTCGGCAGGTATTTGAGCTTCGGAATGACGCCCTTCACGTAGTGCACCTGGCTGTCGAGACGTAAGAGCCAGGTCGGCAGCCAGCCATGACCGGTCTCGGAATAGCCGACCTTGATATTGGGATAGCGGTCGAGGATGCCGCCGCAGATCACATAAGCGAGCGAGCGCTGCGCGCCCCAGGGATGCGCGGCAGTACGCGCGATCGCCGAATTGCCCCAGATATCGCGATAGCCCGGGAAGTAGGGCGGCTCATAAAAGAAGCTGTGATGCATGATCGGCAGATGCAGATCGTTCATCACCGCCCAGAGCGGCTCCAGATCGGGATCGTCGATCGGCATGCCTTCCGGCAACGACGGCCACACGCACGAGATCCAGCTATCCTTGCCGTGCTTCTTGAGCTGCTCGACCGCCCACGGGATGTTCTTGCCGGGCGCGAGGAAAAGACCTTTCAGGCGATTGAGATCGGCGCTGCAGAAGTCCTTCATATAGGTGTGATAGGCGTCGTAAAGACCGGTGGTCATGCCCGGATCGAGCGCGCTCGACGCCGGTGCCCAGGTGCCGGGGATCAGCACATTCACATCGACGCCTTCGAGCGTCATATCCTCGAGCCGACCCGTCGGATTGTCGTGCTGGATGCGTTCGTGGCAAACCTCTTTCGAGATATTCTCGACGCGGCCCTCGACCGCGCCGGCGCCGCCTTTCTCCGCCTTCTCCGCGCCCGCCTTCTGGCCCGCGACGCGATTATAGGGAATGGGATTGACCTTGATCGTGTGCCACGGCTCTTTCGGATGGCCGCGGCCCTCGGGCGATTTCATCGTGCGTGTATAGGGATCGAGCTCGCTCCAGCGATCCTTCGCCGCCGAGCTTGCATAGCGATGCAGCACTTCGAGCGAAGGCGTGACGTGGCTGTCCACGTCGATGACCCGGTAGCCGTTACGCATTCATTTCTCCCATCGCTGAATCTCGAAATCTGGCGCGGATGCTACGGAGAGCGGCCGCGCGCGGCAAAATGGAATTGCGGATCGAGGCATAGTCGCGGCTTATAAGGGTGCCCTTCACCATGCGAGCGTCTCGGCAACGCGACGGTGATCGGCGATGCCGAGCAGCCCGTCCGGCGTCTTGGCAGCAAGCTTGATCGAGCCGAAGCTGATCCAGCCTTCGCGCATCGCCCGCGTCTCGGGCACGCGCGCCTGCACGGCCTCACGCAGCGCCGGTGCCATCGTGTCCTCGATCACAAGCTTGCCCTGAAAATCGACCGACCAACGTGACACGCTGGCTGCCGCCGCCAGGTCTTCGCCGCACGCCAGCACCCGGGCGAGGAACTGCGCCAAGGTGCATGTCTGACCGACCGTACCCGGCGTGCCGACGCTCATGACGAGCTTGCCATCCTTCATGACAAGGCAGGGCGCCAGCGTATTCGCCGGCCGCTTGCCCGGCGCGACGCAATTGTCGCTCTCGGGATCGGTGTTGAACCCGGCCATGCGGTTGTTGAGCAGGATGCCCGTGCCGTCGAGCACGATTCCCGCGCCGTAGGGCGCCGAGACGCTTTCGATCAGCGACACCGCCATGCCGTCTCGATCGATCACCGTGACGCAGGTGGTGCAGCGGTCGCGCGCTTCGGTGGATGCGGGTTGTGCAGCGTGCGGCGCATCTCCGGTCACTGCTTCGATCAGCGCATGGCGGAGCTTGGCCTCGGTCAGGCGCGGATCGGCGATCAGCTTTGCTACGGCGCGATAAGCGCTGCGCCGCGCTTCGTAGCCTTGGCAAATGAAATCGGCGCTTTGCGGATCGACCCGATCGATCTTGGCCGTCTCAAGCGCGAGCAATTGCCAGAGCAAGGTTGCGCCGAAGGAATTGGGCGGCATGGTCAGCACGTCATGGCCATAGAAGGGGACCGCGATCGGCTCCTGCCAGAGCGATTGATGCACGGCGAAATCCTCGGCGCTGAAGAGCCCGCCCGCCGCTTGCGCCGCGTGCACCACGAGCCGCGCGATCTCGCCGCGATAGAAACCCTCGACGCCGTCGCGACGTAAGACGCGCAGCACTGAAGCCAGATCGGGCTGGCGAAAATGCGCATGCTCTTCAAGCGGCTTGCCGCCCGGGAGGAAGAGCGCGCGCGCGGCAGTGTTCTTGGCAAGCAACTCGGCGCGATCTGCCGTGTTCGCGGCAAGCTGACGATGGACGGGAAAGCCTTCGTCGGCGAAACGCAATGCCGGCGTCAGCAATTCGGCCAGTGGCAGCGTGCCGAAGCGCCGGCCGAGATCGTCGAGCCCGTGCAACATGCCCGGCACCGTCGCCGAAAGGATGCCGGTACCGGGAATGCCCTCGGCAAAGAGCGCGCGCGTTGCCAAGGCGGGCGCCGCGCCAGTCGCATTCAGCCCCGCGACCGTGCCGCTTTTCGGCTCATAGACCAGCGCGTAGAGATCGCCCGCGAGGCTCACCGCGTAGGGGCAGACCACCGCCAGCACCAGCGCCGCCGCGATCGATGCGTCGACCGCATTGCCGCCCGCGCGCAGCGCGGTAATCGCGGCCTCGCTGGCGAGACCGTGCCCCGCCGACACAACGCCGTTCTTGCCGCGCGCGGTCTGCGCCATCACGTCCCGGCGCCCATCACCGCACCCGACGGCTTTGTCGCGCGCATATAGAATTCCGATTGCGGATCGGCGGCGACCATCGCCTTGATCCGCTCCCAAAGATAGTGGCGCAGATGCACGAATTCCGGCCGCTCGCGCACATCGTAATCCCAACGCGGATGCGGCAGCTTCACATCGAGCACTTCCGCCACCTGTCCCGGCCGCGGCCGCAACAGGACGATTTTATCGGAAAGCATCACCGCCTCGTCGACGCTATGCGTCACGAACACGACGATACTCTTATGCTGCTGCCAGATCTTCATCAGCTCGAGCTGCATGAATTCGCGCGTCTGCGCATCGAGGCTGGCGAACGGCTCGTCCATCAACAAATAGCGCGGTTCGGCGATGAGGGCCCGCGCAAGCGCGGCGCGTTGCTTCATGCCGCCCGACAGCTCGTTCGGATAGGAATCGGCAAAGCGCCGCAAGCCCACCATCTCGAGCAAGCGATCGGCGCGATCGGCGCGTTCTTTCGCGGCAAGCCCGTCGAGCTCGCAGGGGAACGCGACATTGTCGCGGATGTTCCGCCACGGCATGAGGCGGAAGGATTGGAAGACGAAGCCCATATGCGGACCGGGGCGCGGCGGCGCGCCGCCGACCGTGATCTCACCGCTGTCGGGCGCGATGAGCCCGTTCAGCATGCGCAGCAAAGTCGTCTTGCCGCAGCCCGACGGCCCGACCAACGTCACGAAGGTGTTGGGCTCGATATCGAGCGAGACCTGCTGCAACGCCTGCACGCCCACCGCTTCCTTCGCACGGCGAAACGCCTTGGAGACGTTGCGGATCGAGATCCCGGATTCGGTCATCGGCGGCGGCTCATCGCCCGGTCGGGTCCATGCCCGCATCAGTGCCGATATCCTTCAGCGCCGCGTCGATAAAGCTGGTATCGATCCACTCTTTCGGCGCGACCGAACGCAAATCCTTGAAGTCGGGCGATTGATAATCCGTCTCGGTGGTGAATTTCACCGCTTCGAGATTGAGCCCGCCGTTGACGCTCCACTCGTTGCGATAGGCTTCGCCGAGCGCTTCGAGATCGGCCGGCTTCACATCGGGACGCGCTTTCTCCATCGCCGTGACCCAAAGCTTCGGATCCTTCGCGAAATCGCGCGAGGCGAGGATGATGCCGCGTACGACCGCCGCGACCTCTTTCGCCTTGGTCTTGGCGACCTCGTCGGTAACGACATTGAGCTTGGAGACGAAAGGCGCGGCTTTGTAGAAGCTCGGCTGATCGATCATCTGCTGCACGCCGCTCTTATCCGGGATCGAGAGCCACACGCCGATCGAGACCGAGGTCGCATCGATCTGTCCGGCAACCAGCGCTTGCGCCCGCACGGGCGGCTGGCCAACCGCGAGATAGCGCAGGCTGTCGACGTCGCCGCCGAGCTTAGCGAGGACGACCCGGCTCAGCGTGTAATCCGCACTGCCGACACGGGCGACACCGAATACCTTGCCGTTCAAATCCTTCGGCGCGGTGAAGCTTTTTTTGGCAGCGATGACGAACGGCAGCGCTTTGTCCGGAGAGACCACGCCTTTGAGCTTCATCTGATCGCGGCCGACGAGTTGCAAAGCCGTATCGATCGCGATATTCGCCATATCGCCTTGGCCCGATCGGAGCGCCGCCACCGCCGACGGCGTCTGCTGCACGCGCACCAGTTCCACATCTACGCCGGCGCGCTTGTAGTAGCCGAGGCCGATCGCCAGATCGCCGACGGAATTGGGCACCAGCGGTGTCTCGGTTTCGGTGACGATGAGCTTGAAAGTCCCGGCGCGCGCGATGGGCAGCATGCACGTCGCGGCGGAAAGCGCCGCGACGAAACCAAAAACAAGCTTCTTCACACC
This sequence comes from Allostellaceae bacterium, assembly GCA_036490955.1. Taxonomy (GTDB): domain Bacteria; phylum Pseudomonadota; class Alphaproteobacteria; order ATCC43930; family CGMCC-115725; genus CAIKMD01. The sequence continues at coordinate 21,408 of DASXCX010000188.1, forward strand.
GCAGCTCCCGACGTGAGATCCCAGAAAGCGACCGGACACGTGCCGACGCCCTTGACCGGCTTGTGATCGATGAAGGTCGGCTTGCGCTCCTCGACGATGCCGAGGCAGGTGACGTAGTTGAGGAATTCGGAGGTCGAATTGCCCTCCTCGATCAGCCGCGGCACGGTCAGCGTCTTCAGGATCTCGTCGCGATTGCCGGTGCGCATCTGCTCGAGAATCCAGCGCTGCAAATCGAAATTGTAATTGCCCATCTTCGGCCCGCCGACCTCGACAGTGAGATTGAACGAGCCGATCACCGCAACGCGATCATCGCCGGGCCAGGCTTCGAGCGAGCGCTTGAGGAACTGGCCCAACTCGTACCAGCGGCGATTGGGCGGGATCGGATAGCCGAAAGCGTTGGTCATTACCGGCACGAAAGGCAGATCCTCTTCCGGCCGCACGAAAGACAGCGGCACGGTGAACGCGTGATCGATCTTGAAGTCGTGCACTTGCGAGAATTGCACGCCTTCCTCGATCCCACGGCGGAGCAGGAATTGTGCCAAACCCTGATCGACCGACGCACGATAACGCGGCAGATGCATCACATCCGTCTCATACCAGAACGGACCCTCGGCGATCGGTCCGGTACCGACAGCGAAAGTCGGCAGATTGTCGAAGAAGAAATTGTCGAGATGGTCGTTGGCGATGCCGACGATCAGACTCGGTTTGGTCGCGGCGAGCAGCTCGCGCACCTTGCCGAAGGTCGCGTAGAGCGTTTCCATATCCTTCGGATCGGCTTGGTCGCGATTCCAGAAGATGCGCGGATTGTGGGTCGAGGCGATCACCGAGACGATTTGGGCCATGGGCTTCTCTTCAAACGGAGCTTCAGATGGAATCGCCGCGATAGCGCCACCGCTCCATGCGGCGCTCCAGCAGCTTCAAGGATTGCATGATGACGACGCCGATCGCCGCAAGCACACAGACGACGACGAAATAGGGCGCCATGCGGAAACTGTTGCCGTAAACCGACAAGAGCCCGCCGAGACCGTTGACGGCGGTGTAGAGCTCGGCGACGACGGTGTTGATGAGCGCGAGCGAGGCGCCGACGCGCAAGCCGGCAGTGATATAGGGCAGCGCACCGGGCAGCATGATCTTCCGAAAGATCTGTGTTTCGCTGGCGCCCGCCGAACGCGCCATCTCGATCAACTCGCCATCGGAATTCAGCACGCCGTAATAGGTGTTGATGAGGATCGGCATCACCGCGCCGAGGAACACGATGAAGGTCTTGGCCTCGAAGCCGAGGCCGAGGAACACGATCACCAGCGGAATGAAAGCGACGCGCGGCATCGCCGAGAGCGCGTTGACGTAGCCTTCAATGGTCGCGCCGAAGATGCGGATGCCGCCCATCAGCAGGCCGAAAGGAATGGCAAAAGCCGCCGACAGCAGGTACCCGGCGAGGAACACGCCGAGACTGTCGAGCGAGGCGCGCGGCACGCTGCCGTCGCCGATCACCTGGACGGCCGCAACCGCGGTCTGCCACGGCGTCGGGAAGAAATTCTGGCCGACCAGCACCGCGACGAGCCACCACAACAAAATCAGCAGCACGAAGACGAGCAGCCGCCAGACGTTGATGTTCACTTGCGAGAGACGCGGGCCAAGGCGCGGCCGGCGCTGCGTGACGGAGCGTAGCTGTTCGCCCTGTGCGGCCATCAGCCTGTTGCCATCACACCGAGGCCATTAAGCCGATGCCGGCTTTGGGTCGCGCGGATGGTAGTAGTCGTAGAATTTATTCGGCACGTTCTTGATCTTCGGCACCACGTTTTCGAGGTACCACTCGCGCGGATTGAGCACGGCCGAGAGATGAAAAAGCAGGACCGGATGGACATGCAGCGCCCAGAGCGCGGGAAAATCGCGCTCACTGAGAGCGCGCCGCTCTTCGCCGGTCAGCGTGAAATGATCGAGCACCGCATAATCGGCGCGGCGGAACGCTTCGGTGCGCGCGCGGTCGGTGTAGATATGGTGGATGGCGCGATTGAGCTCGTAGTCCGACATGTCGCCGTCCCTGTCGTTTGCGGCAATTAATCGAGGCAGGGGCCGCTCGCCTCTTTCGCGATTATGTTGCCTGGGCTGGGGGAATCTAGGAATATTTCGGGATGCGTCCATAGGTCTTCCCTATGATCCGATTGCCTGCCCGGTGGGCAGCCTGCCCCCGGCGTGACCAGCATGAATGACCGCCAGCTCCGCTATGCGCATGCGATCTGGAACGAGCGCAGCTTCAGCCGCGCCGCCGCGAAAATGGGTGTGTCGCAACCGTCTCTCTCGGAGCAAATCCGCCTGCTCGAGGAGGAACTCGGCTTCAGCCTGTTCTACCGCAACAGCCGCGGCGTCGAGCCGAGCGCCAACGGACTCGCCTTCCTCGAAACCGCCGCCGGCGTCGTCACCGGCATGTCAGCGCTCAAAGAACTAGCGCGCGAGCTCAAGGGCAAGCCGGGCGCGACGGTGCGCATCGGCGTCAATTCCGGCCTCGCGCAAGGAATGCTGCCGCGCGTGGCGCACACCCTCGCAACCAGCAACGTCAAGACGCGCTGGGAGCTGGTGAGCGCGACGACGCGGCGCGTGTTGCGCCTTGTCCATCAGCAGCGGCTCGACCTCGGCATCGTCTTCGAGGGCGAGGTCAAGCCGGTCTCCGACAAGCTGCTCCGCGCCGACCTCGCCGAGACCGAGATCGCGCTGTTGACCGCGCCGACGCATCCGCTGGGGCGGCGCCGCGAGGCGCTGGCGCTCGCCGAAGTCGCGCGCCTGCCGCTGCTCGTCAATGAGCCCCGCATCGGCTACGGCCGGATGATGCTCGACCGGCTCAGCGAAAAGGGGCTTACCGCCGACATCGTCGGCGATTGCGACGATCTCGAATCGCTCAAATACATGATCATGGCCGGCGCCGGGGTCGCGCTCGCCCCGCGCATCATCGCCGAGGACGAGGTGACGCGCAGCTTGCTGCGCGCCGTCCCGATCGAGGGCCGGCCGCGCGTCGCGATCCAGCTCGTCTGGCGGCCCGAGGCGCTGGCGCCGCGTATCGAGCGCGTTCGCGCTCTGCTGGCAAAGGAACTCGCCTGAACCGCCGTATGGCGACGCAGTAGAGTATCGCACTCGATCGCCATGTATAATGGAGCCGCGCGATAACCCGGGAGGGACGCATGGCCGAGCAGCCGACGAAGCCGCGCTTGCGGCTCGATTCTTACGGCAATTGGATCAACGGCGAAGGTGTGCCGATCGCCGAGGATTACGCGCTCGATCTCTTCGCGGTCGAGACCAAGCCTTGGGCTCGCTTTGGGATGAAAGGCGCGGCCTGTCATCTCAAGGGCCGGGGCGACTTCGCGACCATGTTCCTTTACGAGCTCGCTCCCGGCGCCTCCTCGACACCGGTCAAACATCTCTATGAGGAGGTCACCTATGTCCTCGAAGGGAGCGGCAGCACACAGCTCGAATTCCCGGATGGCGCCAAGCGTAGCTTCGAGTGGGGACCGCACAGCCTGTTCGCGATTCCGCTCAACGCCAAGCATCGCCATTTCAACGGCAGCGGCCGGAAGCGCGCGTTGATGGTCTCGACCGTCAACCTGCCGCTGATCATGAACCTCTTTCACAACGAGCGATTCATCTTCGACACCGAGGCGCCGTTCGCCGACCGCATCGGCAAGGACGAGTACTACACGGGCGAAGGGGATCTGCTGCTGGTGCGCCAGGGCAGCCATATGTGGGAAACGAATTTCGTTCCCGACCTCGAGCATCTCGAATTGCAATCCTACGAGGCGCGCGGCGCGGGCGGCGCCAACATCAAGCTCATCCTCGCCGACAGCTCGATGCATGCGCACATCTCGGAGATGCCGCCCGGCACCTATAAGAAGGCGCATCGCCACAGCGCCGGCACGCATGTGATGTTCCTGGTCGGGACCGGCTATTCCCTCGCCTGGTTCGAGGGCGACAAGGACTATCGCCGCATCGATTGGCGGCACGGCATCGTCTATCCGCCGGCCGAGCAGCAGATTCATCAGCATTTCAACACCTGCGACCGCGCCGCGCGCTATCTCGCGACCGGCATCGGCGGCATCCGGTATCCGATGACGGCGGCGGCACGGCGCACCGGTGGCGACCCGGATAATGAAAAGCTTGGCGCCACGGCGCGCAGCATCAAGGACGGCGGCGATCAGATCGAGTACGAGGATCAGGACCCGCACATTCATCCGGAATGGCTGGCGGAAATGAAGAAGAACGGCGGCACGGTCGATCCGCTGATGTATCGCTGGTTTCCGGAGAAATCGGCGGCGGAATAGATGATCCGCGCGCTCGCCGTCGGTTTCTTCGCAGCGGCGCTCGGTGCGGGCGGCGCCCAGGCGGGCGATCCGATCCGCATCGGCTATGTCGGTACGTCGCTCGCCAGCCTTCCCATCGTCGTTGCCAATGGCAAAGGCTTCTTCGCCGCCCAGGGACTCGACGCCAAGCTCATGCCCTTCGAATCATCGCAGCCGATCGCGCTCGCGATCGCCAGCGGCGATGCCGATTTCGGCACGACGGGCTTGAGCGAACCGTTCTTCGTCCTCGGCCATCAAGGCTCGCTGACGATCATCGGCGGCGACACGGTCGAGCACAAAGGCTTCCACGGCCTCGGCTTCGTCGCGTCCAACCAGGCCTATGGAGCGGGCCTGACAAGCGTCGCCAAGCTCGGCGGTCATTCGATCGGCATCACGCAGCCGGGCTCGCCGCTCGAATACTCGATGGCCCTCGTCCTCGATAAATACGCCATCGACCTCAAGACCGTCCGCGTGATGGGGCTGCAAT
>DASXCX010000189.1:0-2652 GCA_036490955.1 Allostellaceae bacterium
GACCCCTCCCCGCAAGGGGGAGGGGAGAAGGGACGCCCGGCCTCGCGCCGACTTCGTGGAATCGTTGCACGGAGTCTTTATAGTAATCGGATGAGATATTCGCTGCGTCCTGCTCCGCTTTCCCGATCGCTCCGCCTTCCTCTTGCCGCGCTGCTCGCGGCCCTCGCCGTTTCGCAAGCCTATGCCCAGGCGGCGCCGGTCGAATTGAGAATTCTCGCGATCAACGATCTCCACGGCAATCTGCGACCGCCGCCGGGCGGCCTCAGGATCGCCGATCCCGAGGACAAATCCAAAAAGACCGTCGTGCCGGCCGGCGGCGTCGAGACGATGGCAAGCGTGGTCAAGCAGCTTCGCGCCGGCCATGACAATACGATCTTCGTCGCCGCGGGCGATCTGATCGGCGCCAGCCCGTTTCTGTCGGCGATGTTTCACGACGAACCCACCATCGAGTCGCTTTCGATGATGGGGCTTGGCCTCGCCGCCGTCGGCAATCACGAATTCGACGAAGGCAAGGACGAGTTGCTACGGATGCAGAATGGCGGCTGCCATCCCCTCGACGGCTGCCGGGGGCCGCACCCCTTTGCGGGCGCGAAGTTTCATTATCTGGCGGCCTCCACGATCGACAAGAGTACCGGCAAGCCATTGTTTCCGCCTTACGAGATCAGGCAGTTCGAGGGCATTCCGGTCGCGTTCATCGGGCTGACCCTGAAGGGCACCGCGAACATCGTCGCGCCGCCCGGCGTCGCCGGCCTCGAATTCAGGGACGAGGCCGAGACGGTGAACGCGCTGGTGCCGGAATTGAAGGCGCGCGGCGTCGAGGCCATCGTCGTGCTGATCCACGAAGGCGGCTATCCGACCGGCGGCTACAACGAATGTCCGGGCATTTCGGGCGCCATCGTCGATATCGTCAAGAAATTCGATCGCGCGGTCGACGTCGTGATCAGCGGCCATACCCACCAGCCTTACGTGTGCGAGATCGACGGACGTCTGGTCACCAGCGCCGACAAATACGGTACCATCGTCACCGCGATCGATCTGAAGCTCGATCGCACCACGCGCGACGTCGTCAGCGCGAAAGCCGACAACGTCATCGTTCGCACCGGCGGCTATGCTGGGGACCCGGATCAGACGGCGCTGTTGCAGTCCTACGATGCGCTGGCGGCGCCGCTTGCCAATCGCCCGGCGGGCGCGATCACGCAAACGCTGTCGCATCGGCCCAACATTTCGGGCGAAAGCGTGCTCGGCGATATCATCGCCGATGCCCAGCTCGCGGCAACGCGGGCCACTGCTACCGGTGGCGCGGTGATCGCCTTCACCAACCCCGGCGGCATCCGCACCGAAATCGCCGGGAAGAGCGACGGCACGGTGTCCTATGCCGACATCTTCGCGAGCCAGCCGTTCCGCAATCAGCTGGTCACGCTGACGCTGACCGGCCGGCAGATCAAGGATGTGCTGGAACAGCAATGGAGCGATCCAAAACTGCCGCGCATCCTGCAAGTCTCGAAGGGATTTTCCTACGTATGGGACGGCGCGCGGCCGAATGGCGAGCACATCATCGCCGAACGCATGGCGCTCAATGGGCAAATGATCGATCCCGAGGCGGATTATCGCGTGACGCTGAACAATTATCTCTCGGTCGGCGGCGACGGCTTCAGTAATCTCAAGCAAGGCACGTCGCCTTTGGTCGGCATCTACGATATCGACGCGCTCGATGGATATTTCAGGGCCAACAGCCCGGTTGTCCCCACTGCCACGGATCGTATCCAGCGCATCAATTGAGCCGCGGCTCTTTCGATTTGATCACAGACCGCCTAGATTGAGCGGCCGAGGGCAGCCCTCAACGCGCCAAAATCTTGCATCGGGAATCTTGCATGACGACGCTTCTTCTCTCTCATCCGGCGTGCCTGGATCATTTGACGCCGCCCGGACATCCGGAACGGCCCGACCGCCTGCGCGCGGTCGACGAGATATTGGCGCAGGACCGTTTCAAACCGCTGGTGCGCGGCGAAGCGCCTGAAGGCGATCTCGATCTGGTCACGCTCTGCCACAACGAGCACTACGTGACGGAACTGCGGCACATCGCGCCATCGAGCGGCCTGATCTATCTCGACGGCGACACCTCGATGTCGCCGGGCACGTGGGAAGCGGTGATGCGCGGCGTCGGCGGCGCGGTCGCGGCCACCGACGCGGTGATGGAAGGCAAGCACAGCAACGCGTTCGTCGCGGTGCGCCCTCCCGGCCATCACGCCGAGATCGGCAAGCCGATGGGCTTCTGCTTCTTCGACAATGCCGCGATCGCCGCGCGTCACGCGCAGCGCAAATACGGCATCGAGCGCGCCGCGGTGGTCGACTTCGACGTCCATCATGGCAACGGCACCCAGGATATCTTCTGGGCCGACCCTACCGTGATGTATTGCTCGACGCATCAGATGCCGTTGTTTCCAGGCACCGGCGCCAGCGACGAGCGCGGCGAGCACGACACCATCGTCAATGCGCCGCTCAAGCCCGACGACGGCGGCCCGAAATTCCGCGCCGCGTTTGAAAACGTGATCCTGCCGCAGCTCCGGAAATTCAGCCCCGAACTGATCATCGTCTCGGCCGGGTTCGACGCGCATTTCCGGGACCCGCTGGCCTCCCTCAATCTGAAGGCGG
>DASXCX010000190.1:0-17490 GCA_036490955.1 Allostellaceae bacterium
AACCCGGCCACGCCGCTTGCCAAATCATTGCCGATGGTGACGTTGGTGATTCCGTTCGCGCCCCAGCCGCGCTCGCGCGCGAGGTGCGTGGCGAGCCAGTCCGTGAACGAGCCAGGGCTTGAGACACCGATCCGCTTGCCCTTGAGTTCGTCCAAGGTGTGAATGTCGGAAGCCCACGGCACGGCGATGGCGGTTGGAAACATCTGTGCCTCGTCCTCGCAGACGGCAACGATCGGCGCGCCCTTTGCTGTGAAGGCCATCCCCGAGCCCGTCGCGAGCCCGATATCGACGCTCCCCGCAACCATGGCCTGGTAAAGCTTCGTACCGCCGGTGAAGTCCACAACCTTCACGTCGAGCCCCCGCTTCGTGAAGATCCCGAGTTCCACGCCGAGATTCACTGGCAGCATCACCGAGGCACTGGAAATCGCCTTGCCGATGGTCAACGGTGTCTGGGCTGGCGCCAGGACAGGAAGGGCCACGATCGCGAGGGAGATCGCTGCACGAAAGAACGAGTGCATGGCGTTTCTTTGCTTTCCTCGCGTCCTCTAGGCATTCCAGACGGCGCGCGAGACTTCGACGATCCGCTGTAGTTTCTGTGTCTGGTTTTCGTAAGTCATGGGCGAGCCGGTAAAGCCGCAAGAAAAACCGCATTGCGGTCCGAGGCAGAGCCGGTCGAGCGGCACATAGCGGCTCGCTTCCTCGATCCGCGACGTGAGCTCGTCCGCCGATTCAATCCGCGTGTCCTTGGTCGAGACCAAGCCGAGGACGACGGTCTTGTCTTTCGGCATGAAGCGCAAGGGCGCGAAATCGCCGGCGCGCGACGAATCATATTCGAGCAGATAAGCGGGCGCCTTGATTTCGTTGAAGATGATTTCGGCGACAGCGTCGTAGCCCGCCTGCGCTTGCCATAGGCCGGCATTGTTGCCGCGGCAATGATGGATAGCGATATGCATCCCAGCCGGTGCGCTGGCGATGATCCGGTTCATGACATCCGCATACTTCTGTGTGAGGGTGCGCCAATCGCTGCCGCGGCGCGCGATCACTTGCTGGATGGCGGGGTCCGCCAGTTTCGGCAGGCAGGTCTCGTCGATCTGGACATACGTGCAACCCGCCGCACCCAGCGCCTGCAGCTCCGCGCGATACGCCGCTATCATGTCGTCCCAGAATTGCTCGATGTCGGGATAAACCGTTTTGCTGATCCCGGTCGTTCCGGCAAAGAAATGGACCTGCGTCGGTGCCGGCAACGTCACCTTCGGCGTCCCATGCGCGATCGCTTTGAGGAAATCGAAAGCGGCAACGTTGATCGACGATTTCCATTCGATGCGGCAGTTCACGACGGCTTTGGTCGCGGGGACCGTGCCGCCATGGTCGTCATGGTAGACGAGATCGTCGCTTTTCTGCGGCAGCAGCTCGACGCCGATCGGATTGAGGAACTCGCTCAAATAAGTCTGACGGCGGAATTCACCATCGGTGATCGAATGCAGGCCGATCTCTTCCTGCATCGCGACGACTTCGCGTACGCCGCGATCTTCCTCGCGCCGTAAATCTTCATGCGACAGTTTCCCGGCAAGGAAGTTCTTTCGCGCTTCGATGAGCCAGGCAGGGCGAAGCAGGCTGCCGACATGGTCGGCGCGAAAGGGTGGGGCGGTGCGTTCCATGGCGAATCTCCCTCCTCGTTGTCGTTGCGCGGCGGCGCGCGTCAGCTCGGCGAGATTCAACCAGATTGCAAGCATCGGGTCTATTCGGATCGATGCTACGTGTGGGCAATGGTACGGCGAGGGCAATCCCACGCCGTGATGCGTTTGAAGCGAATGGGCCGTCGCCCGCGCTTGTGTGTTGATTGGCTGGTCGCGCTGTGCCTAGACTGCTCACACGTAAGCGCCTCAAGACGCAAAGCAAATAACCGCGCGCATGGCGGCGGAAGAGGGAGTGAACGAGATGAAGAAGATCGCAAGCGCAGTGGTGCTGGGTCTGGGGTTGCTCCTCTCTGCGCAGTCGCTTCGCGCGGAGGAAGTCGTGATTGCCGCGCAATATCCGCTGTCTGGCCCGATGGCTTCTTATTCGGGCCCATTCCTGAAAGAAGGGACGGAGATCGCGATCCAGCGCATCAACGAGACCAAGATGCTGGGGGAAGGGCGCACGCTCAAAGTCCTGATCGAGGATAATGCCGGCGACCGCAATCAAGCGATCTCGCTGATGAACCGCTTCGCGACCTCGGATAACGCGCTCGCGGTGCTGGGCGTTTACGGCTCCTATTTGTCGCTGCCGACCGCGCCCGTGGCGAACGAGTTGAAGATCCCATTTCTCGCCATCGCGGCCTCGCCGGCGATCGTGCAGGCAGGCCCGTGGTCCTTCATCCTGATCGAGCAGCCCGATTCTTCGATGAAGATACTGGCGCAGTACGCGGCCGAACAGTTGAAGGTGAAGAACGCCGCTTTGGTCTACGACCGCGCCAACGACGCCTCGGTGCGGCTCAAGGATGCGTTCGCAAAGTTCTTCAAGGAGCATGGCGGTGCGGTCGCGTCGGAAGACGGTATCTCGCAGCAGGATACGAATTTCGCGCCGATCGCGACCAAGATCGCGAGCGAGAAGATCGACGTGCTCTATCTCGAATCCGTGCCGTCGGTCGCCGGCAATTTCCTTGTCCAGGTGCGCCAGGCGGGGCTCGATCCAAACGTCAAGCTGATCGCCAGCGGGCAGGTCTCCTCGCCCGTCTTCCGCGACATCGCCGGCGCCGCCGCGAACGGCATCCAATATCCGGCGGATTACGATGCTGATATGCCGGGAGTGGAAAACAAATATTTCGTCGACGCTTATCGCAAGCGCAACAACAAGGATCCGGATCAGAACGCCGCTTGGGCCTATACCGGCATGCTGTTGCTCGCCCACGCCATCCATGATGCCGGCCCCGGCGCGGACCGCACCAAGGTGCGCGATGCTCTCGCCAAGCTCAAGGATGTCGATACGGCCCTCGGCGCCGGCAAGTTCTCCTACGATCAAGACCGCATGCCGGATTTCAAACTGATCATGCTGCAAGTCGCGAACGGCAAGCAGGAATTGATGAAATAGACGAGCGCTCGCGCTCGTCGGCGAGGGAGGGCGATGCTCGCGCAGCAGTTGTTGAACGGCCTGGTCGTCGGCGCGGTCTACGCGCTGTTCTCGCTCGGCCTCACCCTCGTCTTCGGCATGCACCGCATCCTTAACCTAGCGCATGGCGCCGTTTTTATGTGGGGCGCTTTCATCGGCTATTTCGCGGTGACCCTCGGCCATTTTCCGCTCTGGGCCGCGTTCATTGTCGCGGTGATCGGCGCTGGCATCGTCAGCGTAGCGCTCGATCTCTGCGTCTTTCGTCCGCTGCGGCGGCATCAAGGCGACGAGTTCGGCACCATTGTCGCCAGCATCGGCGCCAATCTCATCCTGATGCAACTCGCCCAGCAGGCGACCAACGCCCAGACCTTGCGCTTTCCCTTCGGCATCTTTCCGGTGATCTTCTACAATTTGGCCGGCGTGCGCATCTCCCTGCAGCAGATCGTGATCCTGGCTTCGGTGGCGGTGATCGTCCTCGGTCTCTTGTTCTTTCTCTTTCGCACCAGCCTCGGCAGCGAGGCGCGCGCCGTCGCCGTGAACGAGCCCACGGCGATGCTGCTCGGCGTCAATCCCGGCAAAGTCTATTTCGCCTCGTTCTTCATCGCCGGCATGCTCGCCGGCGCCGCGGGCGTCATCCTTGGGATCGCGTTCAACTCCGTCACCTATGTGATGGGCGAGGCGGTCATGCTCCAGGCGTTCGTCGTGATCGTCCTCGGCGGGCTGGGTAGCGTCGTCGGCGCGGTGCTCGCTGGGGTCGTCATCGGCATGATCCAGACTCTTACGACGGCCTACATCTCGACCGAACTTTCCGACGCGGTGGTGTTCGGACTTCTCTTCATCGTCCTGCTCATCCGGCCGAACGGCTTCTTTTCGGGAATCCATACCGAGTACCGGGTCGCGTGACGATGGCGTTCATCCTCACGTACCGTCCGCTTTTCGATCTCATCTGCATCTATACCGTCCTCGCCTACAGCCAATACGTCGCCCTGCGCGCCGGGTTGTTCTCGTTCGCTACACCGGGCTTCGCCTCGATCGGCGGCTATGCGGGAGCCATCCTCCTCAAGGAAACGTCGCTCGGGCCGGTGCTCTCGGCGATAGGCGCGATGGCGTGCGGCGTGGTCGCGGGTCTGATCCTGTCATTGCCGCTTGCGCGCTTGCGCGGCGCCTTCCAGTCGATTGCGACGATCGGCTTCGTCCAGATCATGGTGTCGTTAGCGCTCTACGCGCAGCCGCTGACGGGGGGACCGCTTGGCATGAATGCCATTCCGAAGGTCGCCGGCACCGCGGTGCTCGTGCCCGTGCTGATCGCGCTGGCGACACTCCTCGCGGTCGTCAATCGCACTGGTGTCGGCCGCGCCTTCGACGCTATTCGTCAGGACTATACCGTGGCGATGTCGCTCGGCATCTCGGTTAACCGCTATTTCCGCTATGCCTTCGCGCTGTCGGGCGCGATCGGCGCGTTGGGCGGCTGTCTTCTCGCCTACAATACCTACTCGATCCAGCCGGATGTCTTCGGTTTCCCGATGCTCGTTCTGGTCATCGCCGCGGTCATCCTCGGCGGGCGCTCGATGGTCGCGGGACCGATCGTCGGCACCGCCTTCCTCATCATCCTGCCCGAGCTCATCCGCCCGCTTGCCGATGCCCGGCTGCTGCTGCAAGGCCTGTTGCTCATCCTCGTCATCATCTATCTGCCGCAAGGCATTGTCGATTCTTTGAACCATCGCTGGAAGCTGCGCCGCGCCCTCAATGGCGAGCTTGGTGCGGAGGAGAAGGGGGCCCGTGAACTCCCTTCGGCTTGATGGAGTCAGCAAGCGTTTCGGCGGCCTCGAAGCCGTCGCCGAGCTCTCGCTCGCGATTGAGCGCGGCCGCATCACCGGTCTCATCGGGCCGAACGGCGCCGGCAAGACCACTGTGGTGAACATGATTTCGGGACTCATGACGCCGAGCGCCGGTCATATCCGCTTGGGCGACGAAGAGATCGATGGCGAGCCGCTTAACCGAGTGGCGCGCCGCGGCATTTCGCGCACGTTTCAGAACGTGCGTCTGCTGCGCGAGGCGAGTGTGCTCGAGAATATCGTTGTCGGCGCGCATCGCCACGAGCGGACGTCGCTGCTCGCCAATACGCTCGGCTTTCCGGCCGCATGGCGCGAGCGACGGGCTTTCCGCGAGCAGGCGAAGCAATTGTTGCAGCGTTTCGATCTCGAAGAGTTCGCCGTGATTCCCGCCGGCGGCCTTTCCTATGGGCATCAGCGTCTCGTCGAAGTCATGCGCGCGCTTGCGATGGAGCCCGATTTTCTCCTCCTCGACGAGCCGGTTGCCGGGATGAACGAGGTCGAGGCGCGCAGGCTTGGCACGATCGTGCGGGGTCTCGCGCAGGAAGGCATCGGGGTCTTGCTGATCGAGCACAATATGCGCTTCGTGATGGAATTCTGCGACATGATCTATGTCATCGATTCCGGCCGACTGATCGCGCAAGGCAACGCGGCTGCGATCAGCCGCGACGCAACCGTGATCAAAGCCTATCTCGGCGGCTAGATGCTGGACGTTCGTCATATCAGCGCCGGCTATGGCGCGGTCGCGGTGCTCCACGATTTGAGCTTCGCTATCGCTGAAGGTCAGGCTGTCGCGATCCTCGGCGCCAACGGCGCGGGTAAGACGACTTTGCTGAAGACGATTTGCGGCTTGCTGCGTGCTAGCGCGGGGGCAATCGAATTCGACGGCGCGGGCCTCGCGCGTCTTGCCACTTACGAGATCGCGCGGCGCGGCGTCGTCATGGTGCCCGAAGGGCGGCAGATCTTGGGGCCGCTGACGGTTGCTGAGAATCTGCGCCTCGGCCATCTCGCCGCATCGCGCCGTGGCGGCGTGGTGCGCGAGGATATGGAGCAGGTCTTCGCGCTCTTCCCGATCCTCGCCGAGCGGCGCAATCAGATCGCGGGGCAGCTGAGCGGCGGCCAACAGCAGATGCTCGCGATCGGCCGCGCCTTGATGGGTCGGCCGCGGCTTTTGTTACTCGACGAGCCGAGCCTTGGCTTGGGGCCCGCGATCGTCGCGCAAGTCTTCGATACGTTGCGGCGCGTGCACAAGACCGGGCTCACCATGCTGCTCGTCGAGCAGAATGCCAAGCGCGCTCTCGATGCGACCGACTATGCCTATGTGATCGAGCGCGGACGCATCGTGCACCAAGGCCCGAGCCGGCAGTTGCAATCCGACCCCGTCGTCATCGAGCATTATCTGGGGCAGATCGCGCAGGAATAAAAAGCCCCCGGTGACAGGTCGCCGAGGGCTCGCAGATTCTCGTCGGGAGCGCCAAACTGCGGGTGTAACGTTATAGTCTCGAAGGCACGGCGGTGCGGCGTGCCGTGCAGCTGCAGCTTGGCTTCCGTCCCTACTGGCTAAGGATTATGAGACAAGCGACAGGTTTGCTGCCGCAGCCTTACCACGGTCCATCGCCACCTCGTATTTGACCTTCTGGCCTTCGGCCAAGCCGCCCAAGCCGGCGCGTTCCACTGCGGAGATATGTACAAACACATCCTTGCCGCCGTCGTCGGGCTGGATGAACCCGTAGCCTTTTTGACCGTTGAACCATTTGACTGTGCCGATCGCCATCGTTCGCTCTTTCTAAAACTAGGGAGAGTTCGTTATTTTGGCGGCTAGATTGCCTAGATTCAAGGGCGCACTATAGCACTCGTTAGCGCTCCTGAGCGCGGCACAACGTCTGTGTTCTGCGGTCATTATCGTACCTAGCTCTTGCCAATCTCGGCGCTATTCGGCGGATGTCCGGCAGATCGGATTCAGGCAGCGCGATCCTGCTGAATTATCCGGAACGCATCGTTATCTCCTGGAAGAGACGGTAGTCGGAGACGGCCCGATCTCGCCGCGGCGGCCCGCGCCCATAGAAGCCGAGCCCGGGATCCACGACGTGCGGTGGATTAGGCGGCGTGATACGCTCCTGGCCTGATCAAAACCGGCCGATCATCATGCAAGCCATCGTTGTTCGCTTTCTCCTTGTGGCTTTGGGGCTTGCCCTCGCTTGGCCGGCATTCGCCTTGGACCGGATAACGATCGGTACAGTCGCATCGACCGGCGGCGCATCGATTTTTGTTGCCGAGGCGCTCGGCTATTTCGCGGCGAACGGGCTTGACGCGAAAATCGTGCAATTCGGTGCCGCACATGAGCTCTCGACGGCCGCCGCCGCCGGAGACATCGATTTCGGCTCGACCGGAATTAACGCGCCGCTCTGCGTTTTCGCCAACGAGGGCAAAGTCAGAATTATCGGTTCCGGCGGCGAAGAGCATCCGGGCTTCCACACCGTCGGCTTCATCGTTTCGAACAAAGCCTATGCCGAGGGGGTCCACGGCTTGCGCGATCTGGGTGGCCATGCAATTGCCACAACGCAGTTCGGCGGCGCCTTTCAATACGACATCGACCTCGCGCTCAAGAAATACGGCATTCCGGAGAAGACGGTGCGCATTTTGGGTCTTCAGACCAACGGCAACATTGCCTCGGCGATCAGCGGCGGCCAAGTCGATGCGGCAGTGCAGAGCTCATCCGGCGTATACGCCCTGGTCAATCCCGGCAAGGGCAAGGTGCTCGGCTGGGTTGGCGATGAACTCGGCAACCGGCAGACCGCCTTCACCTTCACCACCGGCGCGATGGTAAGGGACCATGCCGACATCGTGCGCCGCTTCCTCGATAGCTTTCGCAACGCCGGCGCGGCCTGGGATCGGGCCTTCATGGACGTGAGCGGCAACCGCCAGGACCAGCCGGAAGCCGGGAAGATGATCGATGTCGTCGCGGCGACCCTCAACCTGCCGCCTGACGCCATTGCGAAGGGGATCGGGTATTTCGACCCCGAGGCACGGCTCAAACTCGCCGATCTCCAAGATCTGCTCGATTGGCTTTATCAGCAAGGCATGATCAAGACGAAGATGGACGCGAATTCGGTAATCGATACGCGCTTCGCATCGATCGTACGGTAGCACTGATCGAAAAATCGCAGGGCTCACGGCGCATGACCGTGATGCTCTTCATGCTCCATCCCGCGCGCCGAACCGCGCATTACCCGCGCGGCGTTTGATATGTGCAGTCTGTTGCTGAGTTACAAATCGTTCAAATGCGGCCGCACTTTTTCGCCGAACAGGCGTATGGAGCGAAAGGTCGGCTCGCCGCTCTGAAACGCCGGTACGAGGTCGAGCACGCCGGCGCCGAGCTTATCGGCGATATCGCGAATCTGCGACCGCACCGTTTCTGCGCTGCCGATGAGGATCTGTCCGGCCGTGATCCGTTCTTCGATGCCGTGGCTGAGCAACACACGCGCGCGTTGCTTGGAAAGATCGGTGCCGTAATAGCCGGTCGCGGCCACGGCCTTTTCCAATGCGGGATTGGCTTGTATCGGGCTCATGCGCTGCGGCAGCCGAGCGCTGTCCTCGAAATCGGACCGCGCTTGCGCATCACTGTCGGCGACATGGAAAGACAAGCGATAAAGAATGTTGTCCGGTCGCGGCGTCCACCCCGCTTCGCGCGCAGCCTCGCGATAAAGGGCGACCGACTTGGCCGCTTGCGGCACCGTGGTGACGGCAAGGCCGAGCGAGATGCGGTTGCGCGCGGCGAAGCCGGCCGATTCCGGGCTTGATCCGGACACGAAGATCGGCGGGTAGGGCTGTTGCACCGGACGCGGCCAGATCGAGATCGAGCGAAATTGGAAATGGCGACCCTCCCAGCCGAAGGGCTGTGTCTCCGTCCAGGCACGACGGATCAGAGACACCGCCTCTTCGAAGATCGCGCGCGATTCGGCCGGGTTCGTATTGTACGTAACGTATTCGTTCGGCGTTCCCCGCATCATACCGGCGATGAGGCGTCCATCGGTGAGCGTGTCGAGCATCGCGAATTCCTCGGCGACGCGCACGGGATTGAGAATCGGCACATTGGGTCCAAGCAACGCGATCCGAGCGCGCTTCACCACCTGCGTCAGCGCGCCGGCGAAGACCATTGGGTTCGGCGTGAGGCCCATCGGTCCGTAGTGATGCTCCGCGACCGTCACCCAATCGAAGCCGACTTCGTCCGCCAAGCGGAATTGCTCGAGGGCGGTCACCATCGATCGCCGCGCGTCTTGCGGCGAATAGCCGGTGCTGGCGGCGGGCCAGCCGCCGGGTGCTTGCGCGAGATAGAACACCGAGGAGAAGAAGGAGGCTTTCATGGATGAATGAGACCGCTCGTTTCGCGCACCAGGAAGCGGTCTTGGCGCGCCAAGAAATCGCCGACCACCGATGCAAGCGCTTCTGGGCGATCGGCATCGATCGCATGCGCCGCGTCGTAGACGAGAATGATGTGGCAGTGGGGCAGGGCCTCGCTGAAGAGATGCGCGCCTTCGGGCGGCGTCACCCGATCGGCGGTGCCGAACAAGGCCAGCACCGGATGCGGCAGCTCGGCGAGCCGCGCTTCGAAAGGCGCGTCGCGCCCCGGCCCGAGCAGACGGCTGGTGAGCGCGGCATGTTTGGCGACGAGCTCGCGCGATGGCGGCGCGGATTTCGGCTGTCGCTCAGGGTGGGCGTAGAGTAATTTTGCCGCTTCCTCCGGTGCGACATGAGTCGGCACCGGTCCCTGTTGCTCGCGGATCGCGGCGGGCGAAATCAAGACGATGGATTCGACCGTTTCCGGGCGCTCGATCGCCATCCACAACGCCACTTTTGAGCCGAAAGACGTGCCCATGAGGCTATAGGAATTAAGCCCTAGCGCCTTGACGGCGGCGTTCATGGTGCGCCCGAGATCCTCCGTCGACACCGAGCGTCGGTTCTCGGGCGACGCGCCGAAACCGGGCATCTCGAAGGCGACGACGCGGCGATTTTTCGCCAGGATGTCGTGTGCCGGCGCGAGACGCAGTCCGCCGCCGCCATGGAGGCAAACCAATGGCGGTCCACTGCCGGCCTCGACATAGCGGATGTTGAATCCGTCCGCCTCGACAAATCTTTCTTCGAACGCTTTGCCCGTCATGGTTCGCCCATCCTTTGAGCCAATCGTAATGCCGTTGCCGCGCGGCGGAAAAGTTCAATCGCAGACAGCCATCGCGCAGCAGCCTAATCCTGCGGGCCGATCGATCAATGGCGGATACAAAGGGGCGTGCGCTTTGGCGGGTCAGATCGCGTTAGCTCAACGAAAAAGCCCTCGGAAGTCCGCGGACTTCCAAGGGCTAATTCGAGAGTCTAACCGATCGGAGTTAAGGCACAGAAACCAATTCGAAGCTCACATCACACGCTGTAATACATCTCGAACTCGATCGGATGCGGCGTGTGCTCGAACTTGTAGATCTCTTCCCATTTGAGATCGATGTAGGCGTCGAGGAAGTCCTTCGAGAAGACATCGCCCTTGGTCAGGAAGGCGTGGTCGGCCTTGAGGTTCTCGACCGCCTCACGGAGGCTGCCGCAGACCGTCGGGACGTCCTTGAGCTCTTCCGGCGGCAGATCGTAGAGGTTCTTGTCCATCGCGTTGCCGGGATGGATGCGGTTCTGCACGCCGTCGAGGCCGGCCATGAGCATCGCCGCGAAGGCGAGATAGGGATTGGCGGCCGGATCGGGGAACCGAACTTCGACGCGCTTCGCCTTCGGACTCGACGCGATCGGGATACGGCACGAGGCCGAGCGGTTGCGCGCGGAGTAGGCGAGAAGAACCGGCGCCTCAAAGCCCGGGATCAGCCGCTTGTAGCTGTTGGTCGTCGGGTTGGTGAGCGCGTTGATCGCCTTGGCGTGCTTGATGATGCCGCCGATGTAGTAGAGCGCGAATTCGGACAGATCGGCATAGCCATTGCCGGCGAAGAGCGGCTTGTCGCCTTTCCACACCGACTGATGCACATGCATGCCCGAGCCGTTATCGCCTTTGATCGGCTTCGGCATGAAGGTCGCCGTCTTGCCGTATTGATGCGCGACGTTGTGCACGCAGTACTTATAGATCTGCATACCGTCGGCGCCCTTGACCAGTGTCGAGAACTCGGCGCCGAGCTCGTGCTGCGAGGGGGCGACTTCGTGGTGATGCTTTTCGACCGCGAGACCCATCTCGAACATGGTCGAGAGCATCTCGGCGCGAAGATCGGAAGCGCCATCCACCGGCGGCACCGGGAAATAGCCGCCTTTGATCGGCGGACGATGGCCGGTGTTGCCGTCGGGATATTTTTTATCGGTGACGTAAGGGCCTTCCTCGCTGTCGATCTCGTAGAACGAGGTGTTCATGCCGTTCTTGAAGCGAACGTCGTCGAACACGAAGAACTCAGCCTCGGGACCGAAATACGCTTTGTCGCCGATACCGGACGATATGACGTATTGCTCGGCCTTCTTCGCGATCGAGCGCGGGTCGCGGCCATAAGGCTGGCCGGTACCGGGCTCATGAACGTCGCAGACGATGATCAGCGAGGTCTGGGCGGCGAAGGGATCGAGTACCGCGGTCGAGCAATCAGGCTTCAGCAGCATGTCGCTCTCGTTGATCGCCTTCCAGCCGGCGATCGACGAGCCGTCGAACATCAAGCCTTCTTCGAGGAAGTTGGCGTTGACGGTGCGAATATGATGCGCGAGGTGCTGCCACTTGCCGCGCGGGTCGGTGAAGCGGAAGTCGACGTATTTGACGTCGTGCTCCTTGATCATATCGAGTGCTTTTTGGATCGCCGCATCGGCCATCGTCTCTAATCCTTCTTTGCTGGACCTTCGTCGCCTCTTATTGCCCCCGACCCACGCCAATTAGACGGCGTCAGCGCCCTTCTCGCCGGTGCGAATGCGGATGGCCTCGTCGACGGTCGTGACGAAGATCTTACCGTCGCCGATGCGGCCGGTGCGTGCCGCGTGCTGAATTGCTTCGATGGCGCGTTCCAAGAGCGCGTCATCCATCACCACTTCTATCTTTACCTTGGGCAGAAAATCTACGACATATTCCGCGCCGCGATAGAGCTCGGTATGACCTTTCTGCCGTCCGAAGCCTTTGGCCTCGGTGACGGTGATACCTTGAATTCCCACCTCGTGAAGCGCTTCCTTCACCTCGTCGAGCTTAAACGGTTTGATAATCGCTTCGACTTTCTTCATGGTTTTCCGCCTATGTGCGATTGGATTGCCGCCAGCCGAGCCGCCGGCCGCTCCTCTCGGTTAAGCACGAGGCATGCCAACGCTGAAAAGCCCCCGCGTTATGGCAAATGCCATGGCGATGAATAGCGAAAGCCTTTGCAGCCGTCCACAAAATAGGCAATTGCCCGGAAATCAGGCAGGAAAAGTGGCGGTTTCTCGCGCGCTTGCTGCGGTTGGGATCCGGATGCCACCATAGCGGGCGGCGAGGAAAGGGGCGGAAGTCGATGTTTCTACGGAATTCCTGGTATGTCGCGGCCTGGAACCGCGAGGTCGGCCGGCAGCCATTGGCACGGATGATCCTGGGTGAGCCCGTCGTGCTCTATCGCCAAGAGGATAGACGACCGGTCGCGCTCGAGGACCGATGCTGTCACCGCCAACTGCCGCTTTCTCTCGGTCGGCTCGAAGGCGACACTTTGCGTTGCGGCTATCATGGGTTGCGCTTCGATGCTCGCGGACGCTGCGTCGAAATCCCCGGCCAGGCGCAAATCCCGCCCGATGCCACGATCCGGTCCTATCCGCTGGTCGAGCGCTACAATTGGCTCTGGATCTGGATGGGTGAGCCGAAACGCGCCGATCCGGCGCTGATCCCGAATTGGTGGTGGGCGGATCATCCGGATTGGGCTTGCGCCAAGCCCGATATGCTGCCCGTCGCGTGCAACTATCAGCTCATCAACGACAACGTTCTCGACGTGACGCATCTCGTCTATGTGCATGCGTCGTCGATCGGCAATCCATCGATCAACGATTTCCCCGCGACGAGTGACCGCGACGGCAATCTCGTCCGGCTGACGCGTTGGATCATCGATCGTCCGGCGCCGCCGCTCTACCAGGCGGCGGGAAACTTCGCCGGCAATGTCGATCGCTGGCAGATCGTCGAGCATCAACCGCCGTGCTTCAGCGTCAATTTTGCCGGCTGCGCCGCAACCGGCACGGGCGCGCCGCAAGGTGATCGCAGCCACGGCATCGAGTTGATGGCGCTTTCCGCGCCGACACCCGAGACCGAGCGCACGACGCATTATTTCTTCGCCTTCCCGCGTAAATTCGGCCTCGGCGATGCGGCGCTCGATAAAGTCTTCAATGTCGATTTCGTCAACGTGTTCCGCGAGGATGTCGCGGTGCTCGAGGCGCAGCAGCGGATGATGGAGCTGAAGCCTTTTGCACCCTCGATCTCGATCAAGGTCGATGCCGCGCCGTTGGCGGCGCGCCGGCTGCTCGACAGTTTGATCGCGGAAGAGCAGCCGCTGCGCGATTCAGCCCGGCCGAGCGGTTAGGTCAAATGTCGGTCGCGCGCACGAAGCACATGATGCCGAGCGCCGGCGTCCAGCAGACGACCGCGCGCCCCACCGGATTGGAAATGTGCTGCAGCACTTTGTCCTGCGGCACCACGGTCCATCGGTTGTTGATGAAAACCTCGTATTGATCGCCAATGGTGCGATAGTCGGCGGCGCGGCAATCCGCGATCGAGCAGCACGAGACGCCCGTATTGGGCTGTTTGAGGCCCTGATACCACGGCGCCAGTGCCGGATCACCGTCGGGCGGCGGCTCGGCTTTCGCGAGAGGAACGAAGGCGAGACCCGTCGCGGCGAAGGCCGCCGGCCATAGCTGCGCGCCCATCGGAACACGCTGGCGCATGTCTATCTCCATGAGAAAATTCTCGTCGGAGAGGGAACCA
The DNA here is from genome assembly GCA_036490955.1 of Allostellaceae bacterium. Classification (GTDB taxonomy): domain Bacteria; phylum Pseudomonadota; class Alphaproteobacteria; order ATCC43930; family CGMCC-115725; genus CAIKMD01. The sequence goes on from DASXCX010000190.1 coordinate 13,858, forward strand.
TTTTAGAGAACAGCCGGTTCCCGCCGCGGTTGCGTTTCCTGTCACGAAATTTAGGCCGGTGACGGCGTCGCGGGCGGGTAGCCATAGGTCGGTTGCGCCACTTCCTGCATGAACTGGATGCCGGCGGTGGCCAATTCCTGCCGGATCGCGAGATTAAGCGAGAGCTTGGCGGTGTCCGCGTCGCCGGCCGGAACTGTCGCCTGGAAACGCAGCTTGATAGCGGTATCGCCGAGTTCTTCGACGCCGATCAGCGCCCCTTCTCTGTGCTGCTCGCTCGCGACGCGGCGCATCACCTCGATCGCGCGGCCGAGATCGGCGGCATAGGACACCAAGAAGGTGATATTCACCGCCGCTTGGACGGGCAGGCGCGAGAAATTGATGATCGGCGCATCGGAGAGAAGCTTGTTCGGCACCGTGATGATCTTGTTGTCGTCGGTGCGGATGACGGTCGCGAAGAGGCCGATTTCCTGAACCGTGCCGGTGAAGCCGGCGGCCTGAATCGCGTCTCCGACATGGAAGGGACGCAGCAACACCAGCATCACGCCCGCCGCGACATTCGAGAGCGTTCCCTGAAGCGCCAAGCCGATGGCGAGGCCCGCGGCGCCGAGCACGGCGACGAGACTCGTCAACTGGATGCCGAACTGATCGAGCACCGCGAGCAGCGTGCCGATGAGGATGGTGTAGTGGACGATGCTGACGATGAGCGGCAGCAGCGTCGCGTCCATCCATTGGCGTTTGGCGAGGCTTTTCCGCAGCGCACGGCTGGCCCAGCCCGCGAGGCACCAGCCAATTATGAGAATGACGACCGCGCCGAGCAGCGCGACGCCGTAATGCGTTAGATTGGCCCAGAAGACGGCGGCCGTCGTCGTATCGAGGAGATCCATGCCAACCCCTAAGCGGTTTGCGCGCCGGTCTTGAGTTTAGCGGTTAGGCGCCGTGGATAAAGAAGTAGACCGTGAGCGCGCTGCCAAGAAGCGCGATGAAAAATTTAATAAGCTCGGGTTTCATGCGTTTCGCGCCGAGCGCGCCGCCATAGCCGCCGATCAAGGTCGCGATGCACATGACCAACGCTTCGGTCCAATAGACCTTGCCGGCGTAGACGAATGCGGCTGAAGAGACGATCGTCATGCAGAGCGCGAGCACCAGCTTTAGCCCGTTCATCGCATGGATGTCGCGCATGCCGTAGAGCGTCAGCGCCGCGAGCATCATGAAGCCAATTCCAGCGCCGAAATAACCGCCATAGATCGCGATCGCAAATTGCGCGGCGAGAACGCCGCGCGTGCCGATGGTGAAGCGCTGCAGGACGGTCTTCGGTGCGAAATTGCCGAAGATGAAAATCGCGGTCGCGAGTAGCATCAACCAAGGCAGAACACCGGAGAAAACCGCACTCGGCGTCGCGAGAAGGATCACCGCGCCGACCAGCCCGCCGACGACGCTGATGGCCAGCAACAGCCGGATATCGAACTGAGTCGCGGCGCGAATGTCGTGGCGATAGGCCCAGACGCTGGCGAATTGTCCGGGAACCGTCGCGACCGTTGTCGTGACGTTGGCCGAGATCGCGGGAATCCCCACCAGGAGCAGCGCCGGAAAGGCGACGAAGCTGCCGCCGCCCGCCACCGCATTCATGAGGCCGGTGATGATTCCGGCCACGAACAGCAAAAGCACGTCGGAACCGGCCGGCATCATGAGCCCAAAAGGTAGGGGAGCCAAGGAGGGAAAAGTGAGAAGGGAAATTGGGGCGAGTGACCGGGCTCGAACCGGCGACATCCAGATCCACAATCTGGCGCTCTAACCAACTGAGCTACACCCGCCACCGCGTGCTGGTCGTAACCCTTGGGCCCGCCAGCGTCAAGCCAAGCTGCAAGTCACCGCTCGCGTCTTTCGCCGGTCACGGAGGTAGGTATAGACTCATAAATGCAGGTATAGAGTCATAGATTAGGTAACAAGATTATGCTGCGATGCAGGCCTCCGATAACGCGCTGCTGACGCCGGACGAGATGGCGCTTGCCGATAAGGCGGCAGTTGCTGGCGGTGTGAGCGATATCGCGCTGATGGAAGCCGCGGGCCGCGCCGTGGCCGAAGGCGTGGTGGCGCACTGGCCGCTGCAGCCGGTCACCGTGCTGTGCGGTCCCGGCAACAATGGCGGCGACGGCTTCGTGGCCGCGCGCCACCTTGCGATGGAAGGCTGGCCGGTGCGCCTGGCGATGCTGGGCGATCGCGACCGTCTCGCCGGCGCGGCTGCGCACCATGCGGCGCGCTATCGCGGCACGGTCGAGCCTTTGTCGCTCGATTGTCTCGACGGCGCGGGCGTCGTCGTCGATGCGATGTTCGGTGCCGGCTTGTCGCGCCCGGTTGAAGGAGTCGCACGCGCGTCGATCGAAGCGCTCGGCGCGTCGCGTATTCCTGTCGCGGCGGTCGATGTGCCGAGCGGCGTCGACGGTGCGACCGGCGAGATTCGCGGCGCTGCGCCGAAAGCCGATCTCACCGTCACATTCTTTCGCAAGAAGCCCGGTCATCTGCTTTTTCCCGGTCGCGGGCTTTGCGGCACGACACGGCTCGCGCAGATCGGCATTCCCAATGCCGTCCTCGGCGATGTCGCGCCGCGCTGTTTTGAGAACGGCCCGCCGCTCTGGCTCGGACTTTATCCCTGGCCGCGCGCCGAAGATCATAAGTATCGCCGCGGCCATGTCGTCGTCTCCGGCGGCGTGGAACTGACCGGCGCAGCGCGCCTCTCGGCGCGCGCGGCAGCGCGCGCCGGGGCGGGGCTGGTGACGATTGCCGCCCCGGCCGCGGCATGGCCGGTCTATGCGAGCGCGTTAATGGGCATCATCGTGCGGCCGATGCGTGCGCCTGAAGATTTCGCCTCGCTCATCGACGATGAGCGCGTGCGCGCCATGGTGGTTGGGCCCGGTGCCGGCGTGACGCCGGAGACCCGCGCGGCGGCGCTGGCGGCGCTCGGCAGGCGGCGCGCCCTCGTGCTGGATGCCGATGCGCTTACCGCTTTTGCAGGTTCGACCGAGACGCTGATCGCTGCGATCAAGGGGCCGACGGTATTGACCCCGCATGAAGGCGAATTCGCCCGTTTGTTCAGCCTCGACGGCGACAGGATGAGCCGCGCGCGCAAGGCGGCCAAGCTGGCCGGCGCCGTCATCGTCCTCAAAGGGCCCGACACGGTGATCGCGGCGCCCGACGGCCGCGCCGCGATCAACGCCAATGCACCGCCCGATCTCGCGACCGGCGGAACCGGCGACGTGCTCTCTGGCTTGATTGCCGGTTTGCTGGCGCAAGGCCTCGCACCGTTCGAAGCCGCTTGCGCCGGATGTTGGCTGCACGGCGAAGCGGCGCGCGACTTCGGACCGGGGCTTGTCGCCGATGATTTGATCGATACCCTGCCTCCGGCGCTGCGCCGCTTGAAGGCGCTCGCTTTGAGCTTCGGGATGCTGAAGGACCCATGACCGATCGCAGCAGCTTTTTGGACGGCGTCTACGGTTTCACGCGCAACAATCTGCGCACGCTGAGGGCTCGCTGGCGCGATTTCGCAGGCGAAAAAAGCGCAGGATCGACTCTGCTCAGCGACAGCGATGCCGATCGCCTGCGCCGCCAGATGCAGGATTGCCTTGAAGCGCGCGGCGG
>DASXCX010000191.1:0-6867 GCA_036490955.1 Allostellaceae bacterium
AGGATACCGCGCCCACTTGTTGCGGCGCGGTACCCCCGCCGGGCCGGCACTACCGCGAAGTTCTTGCTTTGCGGGCCTGCCTTCTGGCTAAGATGATTGCCTAAGACAGCCGGCGTGACAAAAACAAAGGCGCCGGAATCAATCGGGGAGGACGCGATGAGCAGGAAGACGCCTATCGTTTCGCGCCGTGAGGTTGTTGCTGGGATCGGCGGGTTGGCGGTCTATGCCGCCGCGCGGCCGGTAATGGCGCAAGCACCATCGGGCACGCCAATCAAGATCGGACAAACGCTGTCGCTGACCGGTCCCTTCGCTCAGACCGGTCTCATCCACAAGATCGTCAGCGAATATTATGTCGAGCGCATCAACAAGAACGGCGGGCTGCTCGGCCGGCCGGTCCAATACGTGCTCTACGACGATCAGTCGAAGCCCGATGTCTCGCGCACGCTCTATGAAAAGCTGCTGACAGCCGACAAGGTCGATCTCATCGTCGGCCCGTACAGCACGGCGCCGATCCTCGCGGCGATTGGTGTCGCGGCGCGCTACAACAAGGTCTTCATCCAGAACACGATGGGTGTGCCGGCGCTCGCCACCTACAAGCTGCATTTCTCGGCGCTGGTTTCGGGGCCGGAGCCTCAGGTCTCGCTGCCGAACAAGATCATCGATTGCTATGCCTCGACCGGCAATGCACCGAAGACCATCGCGGTGGTCACCAGCAAATTCCCCTCGGCTGAAGACATGGCCAAGGGCATGCGCACGGAAGCCGGCAAGCGCGGCCTCAAGGAGGTCGCTTTCCTCGAATACGAGACCGGCAATCTCGATTACGGACCGATCGCGGCGCGCATCAAAGAAGCCGATCCCGATTACATGTTCGTCGGCTGTCTCGGGGTCGAAGGCAATCAGCTTTTGGAGGCGCTCTCGAAGGTCGGCTACACGCCGAAGCGGCATTTTTATCTCTATCCCGCGCCGGTGTTGGCGGGCTACGGACCTGCCGATCGGGCCACCTCGCTGACGAATTTCGAGGATGTCGCGCCGTTCACGACCCCGCCCGAGGCGGCGGAGTTCGCCAAGGCTTTCGATGCCAAGGCCACGGAAGCAAAGCTTCCCTATCCGCATGTCGACAGCCAGGCCGGCAACGAATATTGCGGCTGGCAGATCCTCGTCGCGGCGGTTAACGGCGCCAAGAGTATCGAGGATGCAAAGATGGCGACGTGGCTCGAGAACGCGACGGTCGACACGCTCGCCGGCAAGCGCAACTTCAAGGGTCTCAATCACACCAGCGAGACCGACCAGCAGGAAATCCGCCAGGTACAGAACGGACGCTGGGTCTCGGTCTACCCCAACGACATGGTGACGCCGGGCTCGAAATTGCTGGCGTCCTGATCGCCGCTGAGCGAAGCGACCGCCGCGACGGGAACAGTGCGCGATACAACAAGGAAGGTAAGAATGGCTTTCGGCAAGCGGCTTCTGCGCTGCAATCTACTCGTGTCCCTGGCGCTCGCCGTCGGAATATCGCCTACGCTGGCCCAAGCGCCGAGCGGTCAACCAATCCGTATCGGGCAGACGCTTTCCCTGACAGGGCCCTTCGCGCAGACCGGGCTCGCGCATCAGATCGCGAGCCAGATTTTCGTCGAACGGCTCAACAAGAATGGCGGACTGCTGGGCCGGCCGGTCGAATATGTCGTGCTCGACGATCAGTCGAAGCCCGATGTCTCGCGCACGCTCTACGAGCGGCTGATCACCGCCGACCATGTCGACCTGATCCAGGGACCCTACGGCACGGCCGCGATCCTGGCGGCAATGAGCGTCGCGCAGCGTTATCACAAGATCTTCATCGAGAATACGCTCGGACAGCCGCAACTCGCGACTTACGAATGGCATTTCTCGGCGACCATCGGGGGACCCGATTCGACCGCGACCCTGCCGCTTAAGGTGCTCGATGCTTATGCCAGCACGGGCCACCCGCCCAAGAATGTGCTGATCGTCACCAGCAAATTTCCGTCCACCGAGGATATGGCGCATGGCATGCAGCGAGCCCTCAAGGCGCGCGGCATCGAGGAACTCGGCTTCCTCGAATATGAAGCCGGCAATCGCGATTTCAGCGGCGTAGCGGCGCGAGTGAAAGATGCGAATGTGGATTTCGTCTTCGTCGCCTGTCTTGGTGTCGAAGGCGATCAGTTGCTCGAATCCGAAAAGCGCATCGACTATTCCCCGCAGCGGCATTTCTATCTTTATCCCTCGGGGTTGATGGCGGGTGACCCCCTGGCCGACCGCGCGGTCTCCTATTCCGGCTTCGAGGACGTCGCGCCCTACACCTCGACCGAGGAGGGCGGCGCCTTCGCCAAGGAATTCGATGCGCGGGCGGAGAAGGCAGGCTTGCCTTATCCGCACGTCGACAGCCAAGCGGGCAATGAATATGCCGGCTGGCAGATTCTCGCTGCCGCAGTCAAAGCGACGAACAGTCTCGACGACAAGACGCTCGCCGATTGGCTCGATAAGAATTCGGTCGAGACCATCGAGGGTAAGCGCGATTTCAGCGGCCGCTCGCATACCGCTGCGGCTGACACGCAGCAACTGAAGCAAGTGCAGGGCGGCAAATGGCTCGTGGTATGGCCCCTCGACATGCGCACGCCCGGCGCGCAACTGATCGCGCCCTAGGATTTCGCTAGGAGCGAGGAGAGTTTCGCTTGTCGCACGTCTCGCTCTCGCTCATCGAGCAATCGCTGGTTACCGGTATCCTCGCCGGCGGTCTTTACGGCCTGCTTGCGCTCGGCCTGTCGCTGAGCTGGGGCTTGCTGCGACTCGTCAATCTCGGCCATTTCGCCATCGCGCTGCTCGGCGCCTACCTCACTTGGTGGATGGGAACCGCGTTCGACATCGCGCCGTGGTGGGCCGGGTTGATCATCATCGCGGTGTTCTTCATCTACGGAATCGGGCTGCATTGGGTGTTCATGCGTTTCGGCGTCACCGAGATGCAGTCGATGCTCATTACCTTCGCCTTCGCGGTGATCATCGAATCGACGCTGCAATTCCTTTGGACCGCCGATTTTCGCCGCTACGAGACGGCGTGGGGCACGCAATCCTGGGTCATCGGCACGCTGTACGTGCCGAAGCTCAGCCTCATCGCCTTTATCGTCGCCGGCGCGCTCGCCGGCGCGACTTGGGCCTGGCTGCGCTACACCTATGTCGGCCGCGCGCTCCGCGCCTGCGCCGAGGATGCGCCGATCGCGACCGCTTACGGCATTAATCACCGCGCGCTCTCCTTCCTGCTCTCGGGCCTCTGCGCGGCTTATGCCGGCGTCGCAGGCGTCTTCATCGCGTTGATCGCAACCCTGGCGCCATCGCAAATCTGGGCCTGGGTCGGCGTCGTCTTCGCCGTGGTGATCATCGGCCGGCTCGGTAATCCGATCGGCGCGCTGATGGGCGGCGTGCTCATTGGCGTCTGCGAAGCGTTGACCATGGCCGTTGTCAATCCGTCCTGGGCGCCGCTCGTCTCGTTCTCGGTGCTGATCGCCCTCTTGCTGTTCAGACCGCGATGGATTTGACCCACGACCGCATCCGCGTCATCGCCGGCCTCGTCGTGGTGGCCGCGCTTTTGCTCGTCATCCCCGCGACCAGCATCGCCGCCTATTACATCGCCTTCCTCTATCTCATCTTTTTCTGGATCTCGATGGCGACGAGCTGGACAATCCTCAGCGGCTTCGCCGGCTATTGGAGCTTCGGCCACGCCGCCTTTTTCGGCACTGGCGTCTATGCCGCCGCGACGCTGGCGACGAAATTCAACTGGCCGTTCCTCTGGACGATCCCTGCCGCGGGGCTGCTCGCGGCGGCGCTCGGCACCGGCATCGGCTGGCTCGTTTTCCGTTTGCAGCGGCTGCGCGGCGAGCTTTTCGCGCTAATCACCATCTCGGTCACCTTCGTCGTCGCCGCCATTATCTCGAACACCCCGATCGACGGCGGCTCGGGGGTTTATCTCATCAGCGTCTCGATGCCGGAGCTTTTCGGCTCGCAGCCCGGAACGATCTACGCCCTCGGCTTGGCGCTTTGTCTGATGACGCTGCTGATCACCTATGGCGTCTATCGCTCGCGTATGGGGCTCGGCCTTTTCGCCATTCACGACGACGAGGACGTTGCCGAAGTCAAGGGCGTGCCGACCTTCCGCTACAAGCTCGGCGCCATCGCGCTCGCCTCGGGCCTCGCCGGCGCGGTCGGCAGCGTCTATTCGATCAATGTCAGCTACGTCACGGTCGGCGAGACCTTCGAGATCACGACGATCATGTATCCCGTGGTGATGAGCATTTTCGGCGGCTCGCGCCACTGGCTCGGACCGGCGCTCGGCGCGATCATCGTGACCGTCGCACTTTACGGCTTTCCGGCCGGGCCCGAAGCGGCGCTGGCGCGGGGTGGCGTTGCCCTGGGCCTGATCCTTGTCGTGTTGCTGCTGCCCGGCGGTGTGATGCCGGCCCTGACGCGGATCTGGCAGAAGACGGCGCCGCGCAATCTTGTGCCCATCCCGGCGCTGCCGGAGCCGCTCGTTCCGGCGCCGCGCGCGGAAGAAGCGGCTTTGGCGGCGCGGCACGCGACCGTGCTCCAATGCAAGGATGTGGTGAAGACCTTCGGCGGCGTGCAAGCGCTCAAAGGCGTGACGCTCGATGTGCGGCAGGGCGAGATCCTTGGCCTCGTCGGCCCCAACGGCTCGGGCAAGTCGACGCTCATCAACGTCATCACCGGCCATTTTCGTCTCGATCGCGGCACCATCGATTTCGCCGGCACATCGATCGGCCAGCTCCCGGCGCATCGCGTCGCACGGCTCGGCATCGCGCGCTCGTATCAAATTCCGCGGCCGTTCAATCGCCTCACGGTCCTCGACAATGTCGCGCTTGCGGCGAGCTTCGGCGACGGACATGGCGAGGACGAAGCGCGGCGCATGGCGGCGCATTGGCTCGGCTATACCGGCCTCGCGCGCAAGGCGTTCGATTATCCGCCGGCGCTCAACCTGCACGAGCGCAAATTCCTGGAACTGGCGCGTGGTCTCGCGGCGCGGCCCCGCGTGCTGCTGCTCGACGAAGTGCTCTCCGGACTCAACAACACCGAAGTCGACGAGGCGCTTACCTTGATTCGCGACATCCGCGACCGCGGCACGACCATCATCTTCGTCGAGCATCTGATGCGCGCGGTCAATCAGCTCTCCGATCGCATTGCGGTGCTGAACGGCGGCGCGCTGATCGCGCTCGGCGATCCGAAAGCGGTGATGAACGACAGCGAGGTCGTCAGCGTCTACCTCGGCAAAGCCCATGCTTCTTGAGATCGACTCACTGACCGTCGGCTATGGCGGCGCGCCCGCGATCTGGGACATCGCGCTCAAGGTCGACGACCGTGAGATCGTCTCGGTAATCGGCCCGAACGGTGCCGGCAAATCGACCTTCATCAACACCATCGCCGGCTTGCTGAAGCCCGAGCGCGGCACGTTGCGGCTTGCCGGCGTCGATCTCGGCAAGCTCGCGCCGCATCTCGTTTGCCGCTACGGCGTCGCGCTGGTGCCGGAGGGGAGGCGCCTCTTTGCCGGTATGACGGTCGAGGAGAATCTCGAGATTGGTTGCTACCGGCCCGAGGCGCGCAAGGATCGCGCGCGCAGCCTCGATCGGGTCTATGCGCTTTTCCCGGTACTGCGCGAACGGCGGCTGCAGCTCTCGGGCACGCTCTCAGGGGGGCAGCAGCAGATGGTCGCGATCGGCCGCGCTTTGATGGCCGAACCGCGGCTTCTGCTGCTGGACGAACCCTCGCTCGGTCTCGCGCCCACGATCGTCGGCGAGATGTTTCGCGCGATCGAACTCATCCAATCGGAAGGCGTCGCGATCCTCTTGGTCGAGCAGAATGTCGGCCAAGCGATGGAGATCGCCGACCGCGCCTATGTGCTCGAAGAAGGGCGCATCGTCGCGACCGGCTTGCCGGAAGAGCTTCTCGCGCAATCGCGTATCAAGGAGGCCTATCTCGGCCTATAGTCGGCCCGGAGATAAAAATAGGAGCCTGTATCGTGACGGCTGTCGTGGTCGCGGTGAGCTGCAGCGGGACTCATTCGATGAGCAAGCCCGCGCAAGACACGATCAACCTGCTCGCAGGGCTTGGAGTCGAGGGCGACGCGCATCTCGGCACGACTGTTCAGCACCTCTATCCGATGAGACGCGATCCGACGCAGCCGAATTTACGCCAGGTTCACATCATTCATGCCGAATTGCATGAGGAATTGCGCGCCGCCGGTTTCGAGTTGGCGCCGGGCGAGATGGGCGAGAACGTCACGACGAGCGGCATCGATCTGCTTGGCTTGCCGACCGGCACCCGCCTGTGTCTCGGCGATGCCGCCATCGTCGAAGTGACCGGCTTGCGCAACCCCTGCCATCAGCTCAATAAGCTGCGAGAGGGTTTGATGGCGGCGACCTTGGATCGCGATGCCGAGGGCAATCTCATCCGGAAGGCCGGCATAATGGCGGTCGTGGTCGAGGGCGGAATCGTGCGAGCCGGCGATAAGATCGCCGTCGAGCTGCCCGCCACGCCACACCAGGCGCTGAAGCCGGTTTAGGCCGCTGGGTTTCACCACTCGCGGTGACGAAGTCTTCTAACTCACCAGCTTCTTCAGCAGCCGCTTCAGTTTCGGCGTCGCATCGAGCGCCTTGCGCAGGGCGGGCAGGTCCTTCTCGTCGACGATCAGTGGCGAGCGCTGGAACATGCCGCGATGGTTGTAATGACAGAAGCGGATCTCATGCGTTCCCTTCGCCGCGCCCTCGGTGAAGGTCAAAAGCTGGATCGTCGGGTTGTGATACTCCGCGCCGATCTGCGCTTCCTCTTCGATGATGCCGCTGCCCCAATGCAGCG
>DASXCX010000192.1:0-10816 GCA_036490955.1 Allostellaceae bacterium
GCCGAGGATTTCGCCGCGACTTGTGATGATTCGATCGAGCTCGTCATTCTCAGCATGGCGGGCAGGGTCGACGCGTTGCGCGTCGTCTCGCAGCTCCGCGCCAACGAGGCGAGCCGCCTTGTGCCGATTCTCCTGATCGCCGATCCCGACGAACTGCCGCGGCTGGCGAAAGGCCTCGATCTCGGCGCGACCGACTATCTCGTTCGCCCGCTCGATCGCAACGAGCTGATCGCGCGCTGCCGCACCCAAATCCGCCGCAAGCGGCTGCAGGATCAACTGCAGGAGAATTATCAGAAGAGTCTCGCGCTCGCGCTCACCGATAGTCTCACCGGGCTTTACAATCGCCGCTATCTGCAGGCGCATCTCGAAGGTCTGCTGGCGCGTGTCGGCGAAGGCGCGATGGGTCCGTCGCTGCTGCTCTTCGACGTTGATTGGTTCAAGCGCGTCAATGACAATCACGGCCATCCCGCCGGCGATGCGGTGTTGAAGGAAGTCACGGCGCGGATCTCGCGTCATGTCCGCGGCTTCGATCTCGTCGCTCGTTATGGTGGCGAGGAATTCGTCGTCGTGCTGCCCGAGACGCCTCTTCAGGTTGCCCTGGTGGTCGCCGAGCGCCTGCGCAGCGTTGTCGCCGAGCATCCGATCGAGATCGGGGAGCCGGTGATCGGCTTGCCGATCACCATCAGCATCGGCGTTTCCGTGACGCATGATGTCGAGGAGACGCCGGACACGCTGTTGCAACGTGCCGACCAAGCGCTTTACGCCGCCAAGCATTCGGGGCGTAACTGCATCCGCGTTGCCGAGGCCGATGCGCTGCCCGGCATGCAAATCCCGCCGATGCCCACGGCACACGGCGCGGCGGCCTAAGCTCCGTCAGCCAAAAGCGTCTCAGCTCGCCGGCAGCACCGGCAGCAGCAGATAGGTCTCGCGGCCGCTGCCGGTATGGACGGCATGCGTGCCATGGAAGATCGCGGGCGGCCGGTCGCCGGGATCAGTGTGATACATCCAGCCGACGCCTTTGGTCGGCCCGGTTTCGTCGGGCCGCTCGAAATCCTTGCCTTGGATCGTTAGCGTCAATCGCGAGCCCTCCGGCAGGTAGAGGCTCAGCGGCCAAATCTCGACCTCGACCTCATAGACATCGCCCGGCGTCAGCGGCTGGCGCTCGTCGTGCGGGTGGAAGGGCGTGTATTCGGTCGAACGCTTGGGATCGAGCCGGCGCTGCGACACGCGGAGCCAGCCCTGGCTCGCCGGTGCTTTCGGCTCGCCGCCGGTGCGGAAAGTCATCTCCTTGCCCGACGGATCGAAGGCGCAGAGCGTCGCGAAGATATCCATGTCTACCGTGCTCGAAGACACGTGCAGCTTCACTTTCGCTGGCCCGCCGAGCTCGGTATCGCGCGGTAGCGGCGCAGTGCTGAAGGTCACGCCTTCGCTGAGCGCAGGATAGGAGGCGCTTACGGCCGTGTCCGCAGGTCTCTCGCCAAGCGTCTTGCTGCCGGCGTCGAGATGGAGCTTCGTCCATTGCGTGTTGGGGATCGGCCAGGCGGCGGCTTGCACTTGCCGCTTCACCGTGTCGTTCGGGCCGCGGATCGAGAGCTCGACCTTCGGTTCCTTCTCCCAGCCATTGTCGATGTCCTTGAGATAGCGGTCGTAGAACCGCTTCATCAGCGCGACGTTCTGCGGCTGGAAATAGGTGTGGATATAGGAGCCGCTCTGAATCTTCAGCCATTTCTGCGGCGACGACACGCCGGCGTAACCACCGATCGTGCCGCGCAAATGGAGCGCGAGCCCACCCCAATTCGCGACGACGAGGATCGGCTGATCGATCTTCGATAGATCGGGCGTACGATCCTGGTAAAAGTTGTCATTGAGCGGATGCGCCAGGATCTCGCCAGGATAATCGGCGCGGTTGGCGACAAGCTGCTCCTGTGTCAGCGCCTGATCGCCCGTGGTTTTGCCGCCGGTGTAGAGATCGTGATACGGGCTCTCGCCATTGCCGTGTTGGTTGCGCAGCACGCTGCGCGCCCACCAGCGCGAGATGAAGCCGCTGCCATAGATTCCGTCCTGGCGTGTGCGGTCGCGGAAGAAATCATACGTGCCCATCCAGGGGCAGAGCGCAAAGAGATGCGGCGGCTTCAGCGAGGCGACGCGCCACTGGCCGGCGGCGTGGTAGGAAATACCGGTCAGCCCGACTTTGCCATTGCACCAGGGCTGCACGCCGGCCCATTCGATCGCGTCATAGAAATCGCGAAATTCCTCGGGCGAGTTCGGTGCGAGCCGGCCCGGCGATTTGCCGCAGCCGCGAGCATCGACACGGATAACGATATAGCCATCCGGCACCCAGCATTCGGGGTCGGGTGTCTCCCAGACGAGATTCTTCAGGGAAGAATTGGCAATGATATCGGGATAGAACTTCTCGATCGCATCCCAGGCCTCCTGCATGAATTCCTTCAGCGGCACGTCCTTGCCGTAAGGGCCGAAGGTCATCAGCACGGGAAATCTGCCGTCGGCCTTCGGGCGAAACACGTCGCCGCGCAATAGGGCGCCGTCGCGCATCGGGATTGCCGTGTTGCGTTCCATCAGCATCTCGTAACGCGTTGCCATGGTAATCCTCCCGTTTTCGTTGATCGTTATTGCGGCGATCAAAGATTATCGCCGGCGCCCCAAAAGCAAAAGCCGCTCGCGAGGAGCGGCTTTGCGCAAGAACGCTGCGATGCAGCGTTATTTGATCTTCCCTTCTTTGAAGACCACATGCTTGCGTGCGACCGGATCGTATTTCTTGAGTTCGAGCTTCTCGGTCTTGGCGCGCGGATTCTTCTTCGTCACATAGAAATAGCCCGTATCCGCCGTGCTCACGAGCTTGATCTGGATCGTGTTGCTCTTTGCCATAAAGACCACCTTTCAGCGATTGTACAGAGATTAGTCGGGCGTGCCGCAGTGTCAAGGTAGCTAAAATCCGCACGGCGTCGCGACAATCATTGATTTTGACAACTGCCTCGTTTACCCATTTCGCCAGAAGAAAAAAATTCAGTGCGTGTGGCTTTGGGGAGGGGAACTAGCGCGATCGAGGGGTCGAGCGCGCTCCGCACCTAAGACATCCCGGCCATGATCCGGCGACGCCTCTTGCGCGTCGCCGACTGTGTGACTGCGGCCGCAAGGCTGCCGGCGATTCTTGATCTGGATCAAGGGAAGCCGGTCGTTGCGCAAGTACGACTGGCATACCTGTTGGGGGACGGGGGTGTTCGTGTTTGCTGCCTATTTGATTTATGGCGCGGGCCTGATTCTGGCCGCGGCGTCGATCGGTTATCTGTTGCTGGCGATTACGAGGGTCGTGCGCTTCCGGCGCAGCCTTTTCTCGACCTCGCCGCCGCTGGCGGTGACGATTCTAAAGCCGGTCTGCGGTGCCGAGCCGCGGCTCTACGAGTGTCTCAAATCCTTCTGCATGCTGAACCACGCGCCGTTGCAGATCATATTCGGCGTCGGCGATCACAAGGATCCGGCGATCTCCGTCGTGCAGCGGCTGATCGAAGAATTTCCGGCGCTCGATCTCGGCCTCGTCATCGACAGCGCCGTGTACGGCACCAATCTCAAGGTCGCCAACCTCATCAACATGTATCGCTCGGCCAAGCATGAGATCGTGATCGTCTCGGACAGCGATACCGAGGTCGCGCCCGATTGTCTCAAATCGGTGCTCGCGCCCTTCGCCGATGAGCGTGTCGGTGCGGTGACCTGCCTCTATAAGGCGGCGCCCTCGCCGGGCCTCGCTTCCGATCTTGGTGCGCTCTTCGTCAATGACTGGTTCCTGGCCTCGGCGGTCGTCGATGCCGGCATGCGCGAGCCGGCCTATTGCTTCGGTCCGGTGACGGCGATCCGCCGCGAAGCCCTCGAAGCCATGGGCGGTTTCGCGATACTCGCTTTTCATCTGGCCGACGATTTCATGCTCGGCCGGATGATCGCCGCGACAGGCTACACGGTTCGCCTCGCCGATTATGTGCCGGATATCGTCGTCGACGAAAATTTCGGCTCGTTGCTCCGCCATGAGCTGCGCTGGGCGCGGACCGTCCGTACGGTGAAGCCGGGCGAGCATTTCATGTCGGCGGTGATGGAGCCGTTGCCGCTGCTGTTGCTCTTACTGTTGCCTTTCCCGCAATGGGGCGGCTGGCTGGCGTTGGCGCTCGTGATCGCCTTGCGCGTCGCTCTTCACTTCCTTGTTCGCCGGCGCTTCGCTATCACCGGCCCGGCGCGGCCTTGGTTGCTGCCGCTGCGCGAATGCTTGTGCTTCGGCATCTGGCTCGCCAGCTATCGCAGCTCTCATGTAAGCTGGCGCGAGCGCGATTTCGTGATTGCCCCTGGCGGCAGGCTCGAGCCGCGCGCTGTGGCTGGGCGGTGAACGAGCGTATTTCTTGAAACGACTGATCGTGACGGCCGACGATTTCGGGCTGACCACCCCCGTCAATGAGGCGGTAGAGGACGGCCATTGCCGCGGCATCCTGACGGCGGCCAGTTTGATGGTCACCGGCGAGGCCGCAGCCGATGCGGTCGCGCGCGCCAAACGCTTGCCGAAGCTCGGCGTCGGCCTGCATCTCGTCTTGGTCGACGGTGCGCCCGTCCTGGCGCCGGCGCAGATCCCCGATCTCGTCGGCAGCGATGGGCGCTTCTCGGCGAATGTATTCGCGCAAGGCGTGCGCATCTTCTGCCTGCCGTCGGTGCGTCGCCAGCTCGCGGCGGAGATCCGCGCGCAACTCGAAGCTTTTCGCGCCACGGGCCTGACGCTCGATCACGTGAATGCGCATCACCACTTCCATCTTCATCCGACGATCCAGCAAACCTTGCTGCGCCTCGCGCCGGAATTCGGCATCCGCGCGGTGCGGCTGCCGCTCGAGCCGCCCGGTGCCAGCGGCCGGCGCTGGGCGTGGCTGACCGGTTTCATGGAGTCGCGGCACGCGCGACGCTTGCGGGAGAAGCTCGATATCGCCGGCGTGGCGCACAATGACTGGATCTTCGGCCTCGCCGATACGGGCGCGATGACGGCGGAGCGTCTGCGGCATTATCTCGAGGCGCTGCCCGACGGGGCGTCCGAAATCTACTTCCATCCCGCCACGGCGCGCCCCTCGGTCTGGCCGGCGAATTATCGCTACGCCGACGAGGCGGCGGCTTTGATCGATCCCGAAGCCCGAGCGATCATCGCTCGCCGCGGCATCGAGATCATGCCCTTTGCCGGGCTGGAGCGCGCGGCATGAAATGGGGCATCGCTTGCGGTGCCGTGCTCGGCGTGCTCGCGGCGCTGCTCATCGTTGTCTGGTACGGGCTCGCGGCCGTCGGCGACGCCCTGGAGCTTGCCGGTTGGACCGGGCTCGCCGCGATCACGCTCTACCATCTCGTGCCGATGGCGGTTTGCGCGATCGCCTGGCGCGCGCTTTTCGCGAAGCCGCGGCCGGGCGTGCTGCCATTCGTCTGGATCCGCTGGCTGCGCGATGCCGGCAGCGATCTCTTGGCGCTATTGCCGGGCGGCGGCGAGATGCTCGGCATTCGCGCGATGCAACTCGCTGGGATCGAGATCGGCGCGGCCGCTGCGACGACGGTGGTCGATATCACGGTCGAGATGATGGCGCAGATCGCGTTCACGATTCTCGGTCTCGCCATCCTGCTCGACCGGCCGGCGGGGCCGCTGGTGCCGTGGACCTTGCTCGGTCTCGCTGCGATCATTCCGCTCGCCGCAGCGCTTTTCTGCGCGCAGCGTCTCGGCCTGATCGGCCTCGTCGAGCGCTTCGCCGACAAGCTTGCCGCGGGTTACGGCTGGACCGCGCTCGTCCATGTCTGCGGCCTCGAGGAGCGCGTTCATGCGATCTATCGCAATCGCGTCGCGATCGCACGCGCTTTTGCGACCCACTTCCTCGCTTGGATCGTCGGCGTCGGCGAAGCCGCGCTCGCGCTCGCGATGATGGGCGTGCGGCCAGGCCTCAGCTCGCTGATCGTGCTCGAGAGTCTGACTTTCGCGATCCGCACCGCCGCGTTCTTCGTGCCCGCCGCGGCCGGTGTCCAGGAAGGCGGGTATGTGTTGCTCGGCGGCGCGCTCGGCATCGCGCCCGAGTTCGCGCTCGCCCTGTCGCTGTTGAAGCGCGGCCGCGAGCTCGTCCTCGGCACCGTCGCGCTGCTGCTTTGGCACTCGGTCGAGAGCCGCCGCATGTGGCGGAAGTGGCGGCCGCTCAGCCCTGAAGCGTCGCCAGATAATCGATCAGCGCTTTCCGATCAGCCTCGTCCTTGACCCCGGGAAAGATCATCTTCGTTCCGGCGACCATGCCTTGCGGATCGGTCAGGTACTTGTCGAGGGTCGCCTTGTCCCAGGTGGCGTTCAGCTTGGTCATCGCCGGCGAATAGGAATAGTCCTGCAAGGCAGCCGATTTGCGCCCGACGATTCCGGCGAGCGAAGGTCCCAGCTTGTTGGTGCCCGGATCGGTTGAATGACAGACCGTGCAATTGTTGTTGAAGATATCGGCGCCGTCGGCCGCGCGGGTGGCGCTCGTGCCGATGCTCAGCGCCAGAGCTGCCGCAGCGAGCGTCGCGGTCGTCTTCGTTACACCCTGCATGAAGGTCGTTCTCCCGTGAGCAACGTTCTTTGACAACATCGCCATTATGGAAGCCGTTGCATCGATTGTCTCGCGGGGATGGAGGGTGAGGGGACGGAGGGCTTGTGCTAACATCGCCCGACCATCGTGAGGAGAACCCAAGCCATGCCGCGCTTTGCGCAATTCGTTCCGGAAGGCGTTATTCCCGCCTGCCTGCTGCCCTTCCATGACGACCTCTCGATCGACGAGAAATCCTTTCGCCGCCATCTGAGCGATGTCGCCGCGGTCCAGGGCGTTACCGCGATTACGATCAATGCGCACGCAACCGAGGTCGCGTCCTGCAGCGTCGACGAGCAGCGCCGCGTGCTGGAGATCACCCAGGACGAGATTGGCGCCAAGACGCCGATCGTTAACGGCATCTATGCCGAAGGCAGTATCGAAGCGGCAAAGCTTGCGCGCATGGCGCAGGAAGGCGGCGCCTCGGCGTTGCTGGTCTTTCCGCCGGGGCCCTTCACGCTCGGGCAGCGGCCCGAAATGGCGCTGGCCCATTTCCAGCGCATCGCCGATGCCTCTGACTTGCCGATCGTCGTGTTCGAATATCCGCTGGCCAGCGGCCAGGGCTATCCGCTCGATACGCTGCTGAAGCTCTTTGCGAAAGTGCCGACGATCCGCGCCATCAAGGATTGGACACCGCAAGTGCCACTGCATGAGCGCCATATCCGCACGCTGCAAAGCCTCGATAAGCCGGTGAACGTGCTCAGCACGAACAGCGCGTGGCTGTTCTCCTCGCTGGTGCTCGGCGCCAAAGGCCTGCTCTCGGGCTCGGGCAGCGTCATCGCCGATCTGCAAGCACGGCTCTTCCGCGCGATCCAGGCGAACGATCTCGCCGAAGCGCGCCGCCTCAACGATCGCATTTATCCAACAGCCGAGGTGTTCTACGCCGATCCGTTCGTCGACATGCACAACCGCATGAAGGAAGCGCTGGTGCTGCTCGGCAAGCAGCCGCGCGCGGTGGTGCGCCCGCCGCTCGCGAAACTTTCGCCGGCCGAGATCGAGCGTATCCGCGCGGCGCTGGTCAAAGCCGGGTTGCTCGAAGCCGGCGCGCGCAGCGCCGCCTGAAGCATCCGCGCGCCCGCCAGAGCGGTGGCGCGGAAATCTGCGCGCTCGCGTTTCGTGTGATCGAGGCGCTGCTGACGCGGGACCGCGGCGCTTAAGCCGCTTTCGCGGCCGGCGTCGGTTTCTTCGCCCGTGCCGTGTTGGCCATGGTCAGCGACAAAGCGGTGAAGGCCGCGGCGCAGACGAAGATGACGCGCGGCTCGCCTTGGTCCATCAGCCAGCCGTAAAGCAGCGGCGCGATGACGGCGGACACGTTGAAACCCGTAGTGACGAAGCCGAAGACCACGCCGAAGGCGCCGGGCGGCGTGACCGCGCGCACGATCAGATCGCGCGACGGCATGATGACGCCGTTGAGGAAGCCGCTCAGCGCCAGCATCACGACGAACAGCGCGGTCGGGAAATTGACGTAAGCCAGGATGAGGATGGTTACGCCGCTCGCCGCGAGTCCCACCGTCGCGATGCGCATCGGGTTCTTGAAACGGTCGGCGATGAAGCCGCCCGAAAGCACGCCGAGCGCGTTGAAAATGAGGAAGGCGGTCAGGCCGATGCTGGCTTGCGCCGCCGGTGTGCCGTTGAGCGCGCCGAACCCCACGATCGTGAAGTTCTGCATCGCGCTGCCGGTGAGCGTGAGCAACGCGAAGAAGATGAAGCTGCGGACGATCGGGCCGCTGGCTAAAATCTTCCAGCGGCTCTCGCGCTCCATCGCCGGCTCGTTCTTGCGCGCGCCATCCTCGCGCTGAGCGAGATGGCGATCGGATAGCGCGTCTTTCTGCAGCAGCAACACGGCGGCGACCGCGTAGGTGATGACGGCAATGGCGAGAAAGCCGCTGCGCCAATTGTCGAAGATGCTCGTCATCGCGAGCATGAAAGCGGGCGCCACGGCCTGGCCGGCCATGCCGAGGAAGGTGTGGATCGAATAGGCCTGCGCCATACGCGGCGCCGTGACGCCGTGCGAGAGGATCGCGTAATCGGCCGGGTGGTAGACCGTATTGGCGACGCCGAGCAGGGCATAGCCGAGGATCAACGCCCAATAGGCCGGAACGAGGCCGACGATCGCTACGCCGGTGGCGCTCAACGCGAGGCCGGCGATGAGCAGCGTGCTCGAGCCGAAACGGTCGACGATGAAGCCGGCGGGTACCTGAAGCGCCGCCGAGCAGAGGCCGAAGGCGGCCATCGCATAGGCGAGCTGTTCGAAGCTGGCGCCATATTCGGCGCGCGCATAAATGAAGAGCGGCGGCAGCATCAGGATATAGACATGGCTCATGAAATGAGCCGCGCCGACCAAGCTGATGACGCGGAGGTCGCGCGCTTTCGCGAGCGGGGCGGCGATGTCGGTCATTTCGGCCATGTACAGTTTTCGCCCGAATTCCTCGTTCAGGGTGCGTAGCACGGGCAGGGCCCGAAATCGAGCGGCCCTTGGGGGATGCTGCTATGCGGACTAGCATGGTCCGCCAAAGGGTTAACGACGATGAGCATGTTCGATCTCTCGGGAAAAACGGCGCTGATCACCGGCTCCTCGCGGGGCATTGGCCGGGCCATCGCCGCAGCGATGGCCCGGCAGGGCGCGAGGGTGGTGGTATCGAGCCGCAAGGCCGAGGCCTGCGAGGAAGCTGCCGCGGCGATCCGCGCGGTTGGGGGACAGGCTCTGGCGCTCCCATGCCATGTCGGGGACAAGGCACAGCTTCAGGTCCTGGTCGGGAAAACGCGAGCCGCCCTCGGGCCGATTGATATCCTGGTTAACAATGTCGGTGCCAATCCGGTCCTCGGCCCGCTGCAGGACCTCGGCGACGAGGCCTTTGACCGGGTCATGACCAGCAACGTTCGCAGCGCGCTCTGGCTATCGCAGCTCGTCCTCCCCGAAATGGCCGCGCGCAAGGACGGCGCGGTGATCTTCCTCTCGAGCATCGCGGCGCAGCGCGCCTCGGCCGGCATCAACGCCTATGGCGCGGCGAAAGCCGCACTGGCGCAGCTCGCGCGCGGCCTCGCGGCGGAATGGGGGCAGCACAATGTCCGCGTCAATTGCATTGCGCCGGGTCTCGTCAAGACCGATTTCGCGCGCGCTCTGTGGGAGGACGAGGCACGGGCCAGGGCGCGCATCGCCGAGACGCCGCTCGGCCGTTTGGGCGAACCCGAGGACGTTGCCGGCGTCGCCGTGCTGCTTGCCTCGCGCGAGGGCAGCTTCATCACGGGCCAGACCATCATCGTCGACGGCGGCACGACGATTGCCGGCTGAAGGCGCCGGTGGAGGCGGGGCGAGGGCACATCGTCGCGCCCGTTGAAGCGCCCAGGCACAGCCTTTAGCTTTGCCGACCCATGAGCAAGCTGGTGATCTGCCGCGCCGACGAGGTCGGCGGCGAATTCGCGACCCGCGCCGTGGTCGATAACACGGCCTATGCCGTCTACAAGCTCGGCGACGAGTATTTCGTCAGCATCGACGAATGCAGCCATGGGCCCGGTTCCCTCGGCGAGGGCACGATCATCGGCGAGGAGATCGAATGCCCTTTCCACCAGGGGCGCTTCTCTATCCGCACCGGCCAGCCTTCCTATCCGCCTTGTACCGAGCCGGTGAAAGTCTGGCCGGCGCATGTCGAGGGCGACGAGATCTGGATCGAGGTGGACTGACGCGATGCGGTGGCTTGACCCTGCGGCCTCGCCGCCGCATCGTTAGACGAAATCAGTTTTTTCTGGCAGGTAACCGATATGGCGACATCGCGCGAGGACAATAAGGTTTTGACCGAAGTCGGCCCGGGGACCCCGATGGGCGACCTCATGCGCCGCTACTGGTTCCCGGCGCTTCGTGCCGACGAACTGCCGGCGCCCGATTGTCCGCCGGTGCGGGTAAAGCTGTTGGGCGAGAATCTCGTCGCCTTCCGCGACACCGAAGACCGCATCGGTCTGATCGACGAATTCTGCGCCCATCGCCGCGTGTCGCTGTGGTTCGGCCGCAACGAGGAATGCGGGCTGCGCTGCCCCTATCACGGCTGGAAATACGACGTCACCGGGCAATGCGTCGATCTGCCGTCGGAGGCGGAAGAGACCGGCATGCGCAGCCGGATCAAGCTCAAATCCTACCCCTGCATCGAGCGCGGCGGGATCATTTGGACCTATATGGGCCCGCCCGAGTTGAAGCCGGCGCC
>DASXCX010000193.1:0-41486 GCA_036490955.1 Allostellaceae bacterium
ACAAAAGGCGCGCGCGCGAGAATCTCTTCGCCTTCGGCTTGCGCGACACAGCCGGCGACGCCGATGACGAAATGGCTGCCGTCTTTCGTCCTGTCCTTCTTCAGCAGGCGCAAGCGGCCGAGATCGGAGAACAGCTTTTCCGCCGCCTTCTCCCGGATGTGACACGTGTTCAGAAGCACCATATCCGCGTCGTCGGCTGTCTCGGTCGGGGCGTAGCCGAGCGGCGCCAGGACATCCGCCATGCGCGCGGAGTCGTAGACATTCATCTGGCAGCCATAGGTGCGGATATAGAGCTTACGCTTTGTCACACGATTGCCTTACTGCGCTGCCAAAGCCGGCGCCGTGTCGATGGACGTCGCCTCGCGCCCGGCGAGGGCCGCGCCCATGCCTTCAGCGATGATGTGGGCGCAATGCTCGGACAAGAGCTTACGCGAGCCGATATTCTTGAGCCGAACCGGCTCGTGAAATGTCATGACCACCGTCAATCGCCCCAGCCCCAGCATCTTCCAGAGATGCGGCGCCATCGTCATATCGCCATACCAGGCGAAGAACGGGCGATAGAACCGCCCGAGCGGAATGCCGTCAAGCAGCCGATAGACCACCGAGACCGGTTGCACCACCGCGCGCTCATCCTCCGCGGCCGCAAAGAGCGTCGATTTAAAGGGCAACAAATGGACGCCGTCGCCGCTGGTGCCTTCCGGAAAGAGGATGAGATTGTCGCCTGCATCGAGGCGGCCGCGGATCTCGTCACGCTGGCGCGCGGCGCCGGCGCGATCCGCGCGCTCGACGAAGATCGTGCGCTGGAGCTTCGCCAGCCAGCCGAAAATCGGCCAGCGCGAGACCTCGGCTTTCGACACAAAACTGCCTTCGATCGTCGCGCCCATGATCTCGATATCGAGATAAGACGTATGGTTGGAAATGAAGAGAGTCGGGCGATGGGACGAGATCGTGCCGCGGCGGACGAGCCGAATGCCGAGGACCCGACACATCAAGCGGTGATAGCGGAGCGGAAAGTGCCGTGCCTGCGGGCTTTTGATCGCCAGCAGGAAAGCCTGCACCGGCATCGCGGGCAAGGTCACGACGAGGTAGACGGCGATGCGCGTCGCGCGCAGGAAAAGGCCGCTCATGCGGCGGCTGCACCCTCGCGCGAAGCCGCCCGGCGCTCATAGTGGCGGTAGTATCGCTCGCTGACGAGATCCGTCTTCACCACGATCGCAACATCGGTGGTGTTGAACTGCCGGTCGATCACCGCGCCGTCGCCGACGAAGCCGCCGAGACGGAGGTAGCCCTTGATCAGCGGCGGCAACCCTGCTTGCGCCTGCGCCGGGTCGATCGCGTCTTTCGCCAGGCGGTCCATCGCGACATAGCGGTCGGGCAGCGCGCGAACGCTGAGCCCGTCGGGGGCAGAATGAAAATGATGCAGATAAGAGAGCGGCAGATCGAGCGCGTGGGGATCGGTGCCCGTGAGGCTGGCGCAGCCGAACATCAGCTCGATGCGATAATGAAAGACATAAGCCGAGATAGCGCGCCACAGCAGCTTGGCGGCGGGACCGCTGCGCGCCGATGCGTCCGTGCAGGAGCGGCCAAGCTCCAAAATCTCGCCCGGGTGGTCGGGCAAGCGCCGCAGATCGTATTCGGCGGCGGAATAAAAACCGCCGTGGCGCTGCGCAACGTGGCGACGAATGAGGCGATAGGTGCCGACCACCGCGCCCTGCGCGTGATCGATCACCAAGAGATGGTCGCAATCGCCGTCGAAACGGTCGAAATCCCGTCGCCGCGACGCCATCTCGGCGGTCGGCTGCGCCCCCATTTCTTCGTAGAAGACGCGATAGCGCAATGCTTGCGCCGCATCGATCTCGGCTGCGCTTTGCGCCAGCCGCACCTGCAGCGATTGATAACGTACATCGACAATGGAATCGCCGGAGGGCGACGGACGGGCCGCTGCTTCAGTCTCGCTCACGACACCTCGCACATCGGCAAGCCACCGAGTGGGTCACGACTTCTTCTTATCGCCGTCGAGCGACACCGCGAATAACTCAAGCCGGTGGTCGACAAGCTTGTAGCCGAGACGCGCCGCGACCTCGCGCTGCAACGCCTCGATCTCTTCGTTACGGAACTCGATCACCCTGCCGGTCTGAAG
Organism: Allostellaceae bacterium; assembly: GCA_036490955.1. GTDB lineage: Bacteria > Pseudomonadota > Alphaproteobacteria > ATCC43930 > CGMCC-115725 > CAIKMD01. Next base: position 2,141 of record DASXCX010000193.1, read on the forward strand.
ATCGATCAGGTGATCGTGATGCTCCGATGGAACCTCTTCATAGCGTGCGCGGCCGTCGCCGAAATCGTGCCGCTCCAGAATATTGGCTTCCTGGAAAAGACGGACGGTGCGATAGACGGTCGCGATGCTGATCTTCGGATCGATCTCGGCGGCACGGCGGTGGAGGGCTTCGACATCGGGATGATCGGCCGCTTCGGAGAGCACGCGCGCGATGACGCGACGCTGCTCGGTCATTTTTAGACCCTTATCGTGGCAAAGCTGTTCGAGCCGGGAGGTCATGCTGCCCCAATGCGCCGGACGAGACTTCGTGAGTATAACCGAAACCGCAACGTCAGCCTATATCTCCATCCGGAGCGGCGCTCTGCAGCCTTCACCAAACCGACACAAGAGAGAGCGATCGCGCCGCGCGATACCTCAGCCGGCGCGCGCGCGGCGGCCGCGCGTGCCGAGGCCGATATCCTTCGCCAGCTTGCTGCGCTGCTTGGCATAGTTCGGCGCGACCAGGGGATAATCCGACGCCAAGCCCCAACGCTCGCGATACTGCTCGGGAGTCAGATTATACGACGTCTTGAGATGCCGCTTGAGCATCTTCAGCTTTTTTCCGTCCTCGAGGCAGATCAGATAGTCGGGATGGATCGACTTCTTGACCGGGACGGCGGGCTGCGGCCGCTCCGCCGTCGGGGGCGGCGCTTTGCCGATATTGGTAAGCGACTGGTAGACCTGATTGATGAGCTGCGGCAAATCTGCAACCCCGACGGTGTTGTTGGACACATGTGCGGCGACAATTTCCGTGGTCAGTGCCAGCAGATCTTTGGAGTTTGAATTATCAGTCATGATTCACGCTTCCCAAGGCAATTCTTTTGCGAATATATGGCGAGTTCTCGACCGAGGCAATACTCGCAAGAGTTAAACGCGCCCAAATTCTCAATTAAGTCATCCCGAAGACAGCAACGACAAGCAGAGACGCCACGCATCTACCGCCGGGCCTTGGGTGCGCCGGTAGTAATGGCGTCGAATTCCTTGGCGCGCAAAACCGAAAGAAGCATAAAGCGCGAGCGCCGCTTCATTGTCTGCCGCCACTTCAAGCAACAGCCGCCGCACCCCGCCGGCGCGGGCACGGAAGACGAGATCTTGCAGCAATTCGCGGGCAATGCCGCAACGACGCCAAGCCGGCGCGACACCGAGGGTCAGGATCTCGCCCTCTGGTCCGAGACACTGATCGAGGAGCATGCCGCAGGGTGCGCCATTCTCGCCATAACCGATCCGGCCATCGGCGCCCGGCATCGCCAGGACCGTCGCCAGCGACGAGGAATTCCACGCATCATCCGGAAAGCACGCGGCATGCAGCGCCGCGACACGCGAAAGATCGGCCTCCCGCACCGGTTGCAGGACAAAATTCACAGCGCTACCGACGCGGCCTGTCGCGGCGCGGTCGTATCAGGCGCGCGCAGATAGAGCGGCACGAGCGGCGTGCGGTCTCCGGCTTGCCAGCGCGCTGCGCCGAGCCGCGCCAGAGCAACCGGGTCGGGCCGGCCATGACCCGGCAGCACCGCAATATCGCTGCGTCCAAGCCCTGCAGCCAAGCGCGGCGCGCCGTCGCCGGCAAGAGAGCACGGCCCCGGCGGAAGGATCGCCGCCCATTCCCCCGGCGGTACGAGCGCTGGCAAACCTGGATCCGCGCGATCGCGGCGCTGGAGAAAAAGCTCCGCGCGCTTGCTTTCAAGTGCGATGATGAGCGGCTGCACTGCCGGATTATCGACCTTCACCGCGTCAAAACTGGTGATGCCGATCGCCGGCAGCGTGCGCGCCAGCGCCAGGCCACGTGCCGCGGCAAGACCGATGCGCAGCCCGGTGAAGCTTCCCGGCCCGATTGTCACGGCCAGCAGATCGAGCGAGGCCGGCGTCAGCGCGGCCTCGCGCAGAATGGTCTCGATCATCGGCAGCAAGGCTTCGGCGTGACCGCGCTCCATCGCGGCAAAACGCTGCACCGCCGGCCGGTCGTCGATCAGGACCGCGGCCGAGCAGGAAGCGCCACTGCAATCGAATGCCAGGACTTTCATGCGCCGATCATGCTAGCGTCCCGATCCGGAAGTTCCGCATCATTTGAACGCGCCGCTTGCGGATTTCCGGATCGATAAGACATTAGCCAATTTATTGAATTCTCGTGTGGCAGATGGATTCTAAGTGCCTAAGATCGCCGCAGCGAACGTTGAGGGAACGTCAAATCCGCTGCACTCGTAAAGCATCATGAGCTTGATCGCGATCACGCCGCAAAGTCACGATGTCATTCTCGACATTGCCTATGCCACGCCGAACAATTTCACCGGCAAGCCGGTCTATGCGCGGCCGCTTTGCTACCTCCATCCCGACGCCGTCCAAAAATTCGAAAAGGCCCTTGCCCTCGCAAAGGGGCTCGGCCTTCGCTTCAAGATTTTCGATGCGTTTCGTCCCAGCGAGGCGCAATGGATGCTGTGGAATCACACGCCCGACCCGAATTTCCTCGCCGATCCGCGGCGCGGCTCGCCGCATTCGCGCGGCGCCGCGATCGATCTGACGCTCGTCGATGGGAGCAGTCAAGCGCTCGACATGGGCACCGAGTTCGACGCTTTCACGCCGCTGTCACATCACGGTTCCGTCGCGATTCCGGTCGCGGCGCAGCGCAATCGCTTCGTGTTGTTGGGGCTGATGAGCGCCGCAGGGTGGGATTTCTACGGCAATGAGTGGTGGCATTACCAGCTTTTCGACGCCAAGCGCTATCCGCTGTTGAGCGACGCCGACGGCCCCGAACGGATGATGTCCGCTTCCTGAGGGCGCGCGATAAGATTGGGCCCAAAGCGACCCGGCGCTTAGCGCCACGTCGCGGGTGCGGCTACGAGCGCCCGTGCGACTCAACACCTTGACCCCCGTCCCCGATGATTTTCGCCAAGGAGTAGCTTCACGATGACCATTACGATTACCGCCTTTGAACGGTCACCCGACGGCGGTAAAGGGCTCGCGCGTGATACGCGCGTTCGCTGGGCGCTCGAAGAAACGGGCCAGCCCTACGAGGTTCGCCTTGTTTCATTCCGTGCGATGAAGGAACCCGCGCATCGGGCGCTTCATCCGTTCGGGCAGATTCCGACCTATGAGGAGGGCGATCTCGCCCTGTTCGAGACGGGGGCGATCGTATTCCACATCGCCGAGCGCCATGCCGGCCTGCTGCCGGACGGGGCCGGTGCCCGGGCGCGCGCGATCACGTGGATATTTGCCGCACTCAATACGGTAGAGCCGCCGATCCTTGAACTTGGAAACGCCAGGCTTCTGGAGGGCGATAAGCCTTGGAGCAAAGAGCGCCTGCCTTTGGTCGAGGATCGCATTCGCGACCGGTTACAGCAACTTTCGGCTCGCCTTGGCGATACCAGCTGGCTCGATGCTGCGTTCACCGCAGGCGACCTGATGATGGTATCGGTGCTGCTCAGGCTGAAGTCATCGGGCATACTGGACGAATACCCAAATCTCGCCGCCTATGTCGCCCGCGGCGAAGCGCGGCCTGCCTACAAGCGTGCTTTCGCCGATCAATTGGCGGTTAACACCGGCAAGCCGGTGACCGGCTGATTGACGTCCGTCCCGCGCTCGCGTTTCTCGTTTGGCTTAGGGCGCCCGACCCTAGACCGCTCTTACCTCGACGACTTCGGGAATGTAGTGGCGCAGCATGTTTTCAATGCCGGCCTTCAAGGTCGCGGTCGAGCTGGGGCAACCCGAGCATGAACCGTGCATCTGGAGATAAACGACGCCGTCGGCGAAGGCTTCGAAAATGATGTCGCCGCCATCCGCCGCCACGGCAGGACGCACGCGTGTCTCGAGCAGCTCCTTTATCTGAGTGACGACTTCGTCATCCTCTTCTGCAGCGGTCGCTTCGGCAGCGCCCGTCAGCAGCGGCTCGCCGGCGGTGAGATGCTCGACAAGCGCGCCGAGCACGGCCGGTTTCAGTTCCGACCAGGAGGTTTCGTCGGCTTTGCTGACCGAAACGAAATCGGCGCCGAAGAACACCTGCGTCACGCCGTCGAGGCCGAAGAGCCGCAGCGCCAGCGGCGAGCGGGTCGCGGCATCGGCATCGGCGAAATTGGCCGTGCCCTGCTCCATCACCGTGCGTCCCGGCAGGAATTTGAGGGTCGAGGGATTGGGCGTGACTTCGGTTTCGATAAACATAGATCGTCTCCGGCTGCTGGCCCTCAATGTGGCCAATCGCAGCGATAATTCAACCCTTTATAGGTTGGGGTCAAATTAACAGGGGGCTCAGGCCATCGCCGCGACCTGCTCGTCGTCGAGCCCGCCCGGCACGATGGTGACCGGCACGCGCAGCTTGCCTAAGCGCGAGACCATTGCCGTGATGAGGGGCCCGGGCCCCTCCTGACCAGTACCCGCGGCCAGAACGACCACCGAAATGCTCGGCTCCTCATCGATCAGCGCCAGCAATTGCTCGCCGCGGCGGCCGCTGCGCAGATAGAGGATCGGCGTCGAGCCCGCGATGTCCTTCACCTCGGTCGACAGCTTCGCCAGAAGCTGCTCGGCCTCTTCGCGCGCCTCGTCTTCCATCCGCTCCTCGATCGCGGCGAATTGCTGGATGCCGGGCGGCTCCGCGACGGCGAGGAGCGCGACCTTGCCGCCGGTGTGAAACGCACGCAGCGCCGCGTAGCGCAATGCAACGCGCATTTCGTCGGTTTCGTCGACGACGACGAGAAAGATGCGCTCATGCGAAACACCGGCGCCGGGCGGCGACGGAGACGAAGAAGAAATATCGCTCATGCGTTCTCCCTCGGGTGAAACTCAAGCGTTGCGGAACGGCAGGCTGGCCAACCAGCCTAGCAGCGCCGCGCCCAGAACCGCGGCAAAGCCGTAAAGCGCGGCGTTGTCCGCGGCGAACTCGCTGACATCGGCGCTGAGCCCGGTCTCGGCGATCACCAGCGGCGTCGTTTGTCCCGACACTACCCTGCCGTTACGGATCAGCAGCACTTCGACGAGGTAGTTCCCCGTCGGCACATTGGCGGGAAAGTCGAGCGTCGCGCGGAAGAGGCGATCGCCGAGGAAGGCGACGCTACCGGGATATTCGGCGAAGAGATGCGCCCGCTTCTGCTCGGCGATCAGCGCCGCGCGGAAAGTCGTCGTCTCGTCCTGCTTGGTGCGCGGATCGCGCGGATCGATGCGCAGATTGGCGATGCCAATCTGCGACAGCGCCTGGGCGTTGGCCGGCACGATGTCATCGAGCTTGCGGTTGCTGAAGACCGCGTAATAGCTCGGCACGTTGGCGAAGGTGACATTGGGTCCGTTGATCCACATGCCTGCGAGATGCCGCTTCTGCCACACCACCGAATCGCGCTCGGGCCCGCGCACGATCGCGACAATGTCGCCGGGCCCGTCCGTCGCACCGAACAACACGACCGAGGTACCGGTGAAGCCAGTGGTGATGGCGATGAGATGGCCGGTGAGATCGGCGAGTAGCGGCTGATCGGCGCGGGCCGGAAACGCGGCGACCACGAGTGCGATCGCAACCAGCCATCGCCTCATGATTCAAGCGTCCCGAGCGAGAAGAGATTGTCGGGCCGCCCTGTCAAATCGAAGACCAACTTCGCCGCGACCGCGAGCACGATGAGCGCGAGCAGCGCCCGCAGCTCCTCGCCGCGGAGCTTGGCGCCCCAGCGCGTGCCAAGCTGCGCGCCGACGACACCGCCGATCAGCAGCACCATCGCCAGAACGATATCGACGGTGTTGTTCGCGACCGCTTGCAGCACGGTCACCGCCGCGGTGACGAAAATGATCTGGAACAGCGAGGTGCCGGGCACGACCGCCGTCGGCATGCGCAAGAGGTAGATCATCGCCGGCACCATGACGAAGCCGCCGCCGACGCCCAGCACGGCGGAGAGGATGCCGACGAGAAAACCGAGAATGACCGGCAGAAGCGCGCTGGTGTAGAGCTTCGAGCGCCGGAAGCGCAGCTTGAACGGCAGGCCGTGCAGCCAGGTATGCTGATGCAGCTTGCGGCGCATGACGATGCCGCGCCGGCGGCGCAGCAGGCTGCGCGTGCTTTCGATGAGCATCAGCGCGCCGAGCGTCGTCAGCAGCAGCGCATAGGCGAGGGAGACGAACAGCTCGATCTGGCCGATGCGCCGGAGGATGGCGAACAGCCAGACGCCGAGCGCCGAGCCGGCGAGACCGCCCAACAGCATCAGCGCGCCCATCAGGAAGTCGATATTGCCGCGTCGCCAATGCGCAATCGCCCCCGAGACCGATGCGCCGACGAGTTGATTGGCCGAGGACGCGACCGCGACCGCCGGAGGCACCCCGATGAAGATGAGCAGCGGTGTCAGAAGAAAGCCGCCGCCGACACCGAACACGCCCGAAAGCACGCCGACCGCGGCTCCGAGAATGAGGAGGGCCATGACATCGAGCGAGACGCCGGCGATGGGCAGATAGATGTCGAGAATGCCCAAATGCCGATCCCCTCTCGTCAGACCACTCAGCGCAATTCGCTAAACCCGCAACAATCCCATGATGTCGAACACTTGATCGAGATGCGGCCGCGCAATTGCATTGGCGCGCTCGGCGCCGCGCTTCAAGACGCTATCGATATAGCCCGGATCAGCCATCAAGCGCCGCATATCGCCGCAAATCTTGCCCAGCACCTCGGCGGAGAGATCGGCGAGCGCGGTTTTGAACTCGGAGAAATTCTTGCCTGCCCAGCGTATGATCGCCTCGTCGCGGCCGATATCCGCGAGCGCCGCATAGATGCCGAGCAGATTGTCGGCTTCGGGCCGGGCCTCGACATCTTTCGCGGATTCGGGCAGCGGCAGCGGATCGGTCTTTGCCTTGCGGATCTTCAGCGCGATGGTCTCGGCATCGTCGGTCATGTTGATGCGCGAATAATCCGATGCGTCGGATTTCGACATCTTCTTGCTGCCGTCGCGCAGACTCATCACCCGCGTCGCCGCGCCGAAGATCATCGCCTCGGGCAGCGGGAAGAACTCGACGCCGAAGCGGCGGTTGAAGGCGCCGGCGATATCGCGCGCCAGTTCCAGATGCTGCTTCTGATCCTCGCCGACCGGGACATGCGTTGCCTTGTAGAGGATGATGTCGGCGGCCATCAGCACGGGATAGGCATAAAGGCCGAGCCCGGCTTCCTCGCGCTGCTTGCCGGCCTTCTCCTTGAACTGCGTCATGCGGTTGAGCCAGCCGAGCGGCGTCAGGCAGCTCAAGAGCCAGGCGAGCTCGGCATGGCCTGGGATCATGCTCTGATTGAAGATGATGCAGCGCTCGGGATCGATGCCCGAGGCGATATAGGCGGCGGTGACTTCGCGCGTCTGCGCCTTGAGCTGCGCCGGGTCCTGCGGCACGGTCAGGGCGTGCAGATCGACGATGCAGAAGATGCAGTCGTAATCCTTCTGCAGCGCGACCCAATTGCGGATCGCGCCAAGATAATTGCCGAGATGGAGATTGCCGGTCGGCTGGACGCCGGAAAAAATCCGATTCATGGAGCTTTATCGTCAGCCTGGTGCTGATCAGTCAAGTTTGACCGAGCGCGGGCGACCGAGCAATGCGACGCGCTGCCTAATCTCGCGCCAATCGACGGCGCCGAAGACCAGTGCCAGGACGAAGAACGCGACGGCGGCGATGCCGATTACGATGATGAGGGCCGTCGACCGCGCCAGGAAGGCGCCGGCATAGACCGGCGCCGCCAGCTCGTTCATCAGCCAGAGAAGCACGCCCATGCCGGCCGACGCGGCAACGATCCGGGGCACGATTCGCCGCGAGCGCGCATCCAAAGTGAAATGACCGCGGCGATGCAGCAGCACCATGAGCGACAACGCATTGACCCAGCCGGCGATCGAGGTCGCGGAGGCGATGCCGACATGGCGGAAGGGCAGCAGCAGGCCGAGCCCGACCGTTAGCGCCAGATTGGTCGCCATCGCCGCGATCGCGACCTTGACCGGCGTCGCCGTGTCATGGCGCGCAAAGAACCCGGGTGTCATCACCTTGATGAGGACGAAAGCCGGCAAGCCGCCGGCATAGGCCGCCAGCGCCGAAGCGGTGGCGTTCGCCTCGACCGGGCCGAAAGCGCCGCGCTGAAACAGCACCGTCATGATCGGCCAAGCCGCGACGCCGAGCCCGACTGCCGAGGGCAGAGTCAGGAACAACGCCAATTCGAGGCCACGATTTTGCGTGTGCTTGGCGCCGGCATCATCGCCGACGCGTACTTGGCGCGACAGTGAGGGCAGGATCGCCGTGCCGACCGCGATGCCGACTACGGCCAGCGGCAACTGATTGAGCCGGTCGGCATAATAAAGATAAGACACCGCGCCGGTCGGCAGCAGCGAGGCAACCGCGGTCGAGACCACGAGGTTGAGCTGCGTCACGCCGGCACCGAACACGCCGGGCAGCATCAGCTTCAGCATGCGCTTCACCTCGGGCGTCAGCCGCGGCCGCGGCAGCGACAGGCCAAGTCCGGCGCGCTGGCACGACACCATCAGCCAGAGGAATTGCGCGAAGCCGGAGAGACTCAAGGCCCAAGCTAGCGCCGCGCCCGAGACCGGCCGCACCAGCACCAGCGCGCCGATGAGAAAGATATTGAGCAGCATCGGCGTCGCCGCGGTGGCGGCAAAACGCTCGACCGAATTGAGGATGCCGCCTTGCAGCGCGGTGAGCGAGATGAAGAGCAGATAGGGAAAAGTAATGCGCGTCAGTCCGACGGTCAGCGCGAATTTATCCGGCGCGGCACGAAAGCCGGGCGCCAATATATCGAGCAGGTTCGGCGCGAAAATCTCGCCAAACAACACGAAGACGAAAAGTGCGGTGAGCAAAACCGACAGCGAATCCTCGGCAAAGCGCTTGGCGACCGCCTTGCCGTCATGCGCGATGGTACCGGCAAAGAGCGGCACGAAGGCCGCCGAGAAGGCACCTTCGGCGAAGAGACTGCGGAAGAGATTGGGTAGGCGCTGAGCAACGAAAAACGCATCTGCCACCGGGCCGGCGCCAAGGAAAGCCGCGGTCAGGATGTCGCGGACGAACCCCAACACGCGGCTCGCCATGGTATAGCCGCCGACGGTCGCGGCGGAGCGCAACAGAGCCATGACGCTGGTGTAAAGGAAGGCGCTGACGGTGGGAAGGACCGAAAACGTGATCGCGTCGCGGCTTGACGGATTCGGCGAAGCGGGCCAGTTTCCGCGCCAATCATGAAGCTCTGGTCATCCTTCGCGCGATCGGGCGCGGCGCCCATCGCGATCAGTATACTTGCGGTCGGCATGCTGTTGGCACCCATGGCGCGCGCCGACGACGAGCGCCAGCTCGTCGAGTCGAAGGAATCGCTCTATAACAACATCTACGTCTACAAGCAGGGCGACGACTACGCCATGACTTTCGGTTACAACCGAAAGATCTACACCGAGAGCATCTATAATTCGAAAGACGATCGCGACCTGCCGGTCGTCTACACGCGCTACATGACTGCGGCGTTGATCTATCCCAAGGATGTACATTCGATCCTGGAGATCGGCTTCGGCGGCGGGCGCACGAGTTGGTATCTGCATCGCTTCCTGCCGGGCGTCTCGGTCACGTCGGTCGAACTCGATCCGGATGTCGAAGCGCTGGCCAAGAAATATTTCGGCGTCAAAGACGAGCCGAATTTCCATCTCGTCAATCAGGATGGGCGGCTGTTTCTGCAGCAATCGAAAGACAAATACGACATCATCCTGATCGATGCGTATCGCGGGCCGTTCGTGCCTTTCCATCTGCTGACCAAGGAATTCTATCAGCTCGTCAAAGACCATCTCGCGCCGGGCGGCGCGGTCGGACAGAATGTCGAGCCTTCGACCATGCTGTTCGACAGCGCGGTCAAGACGATACAGTCGGTCTTTCCGCAAGCCGATTTCTATCTCGCCGAAGGCAACGTCGTGACGATCGCCTACGACGGTCCGCCGCGCGAGCCGTCCGATCTCGAAAAGAGCGCGAAGCAGCGCCAGCTCGAGCTCAATCTGCGCTACCAGCTGCCGGCGATGCTGGCCCAGCGTCGCGGCCTCGATCCGACGACGCTCGATGCCAGCGCCAAGGTGCTGACCGACGACTTCGCGCCGGTCGAAGCGCTGAAGGCGATCGAGAACCACAATCGCAAATGGCCCGATCGGCAACCGAGCGGCAGCCCGTAGCGGGCCGCGCGGTGCAAGCCGTGCTGCTCGTCAACGCGTTCTTCGTCGGCAGCGTGCTGATGGGCTTCGAGATGCTCGGCAGCCGCTATCTCTTTCCCTATTTCGGCGGCGGCATCGGCACCTGGGCCGGGTTGATCTCGACCGTCCTCGCAGCGCTGACCATCGGCTACCTCGTCGGCGGTGCGATCGTCGATCGCCATCCGAGCCCGCGCGTCATCACGACCTCCTGCGCCGTCGCCGCGATCTATCTTGCGCTCGTGCCGCTGGCGGCCGATCCGCTGATGATGGCGATCATGAACAATCTCGGCTACGGGCCGGTCGAAATCCTGATCGCCTCGGGCTGCCTGCTGCTAGTGCCGCTGTCGTTTCTCGGCACTTTCTCGCCGGTCGCGGTACGGCTGATGCTGCGCTCGACCGAGGAGACCGGGCGCATCGCCGGCCTCGTCTACGGCATTTCGACCATCGGTAATATTTTCGGCACGCTGTTCACGACCTTCTACCTCATCCCGACCATCGGCTCGCGCGAGATCACCTATGTCTACGCGGCGGTCTTGGCGCTCTGCGCGCTGAGCCTGCAGCTGGTACCGAAGGCGTCGCGCTAGATGCGCCGCGCCCTCGCCGCGTCGCTTATCGCGCTCGGTTTCAGCGCATCAACCTTCGCGCCTGCTTTTGCTCAAGGGACACCGGTGCCCGACGTCTCGCAATGGCAGGGCCAGCGCGCGCTTGCCGATATCAACACGCTGGTCGGCTTCGGGCCGCGGGCGATGGACGTGCCGGGCCATCGCCGGACGATCGACATGATCGTCGCGGAGATGAAGAAGCTCGGCGTCGAGGCGCGCGAGCAGAGCTGGACTTCGACCGTCGCCGGGCAGACGCATCGCATGACCAACATCATCGCGTCGGCCGATCCGGACGCGCCGCGCCGCATCATCCTCGGCACGCATTACGACAGCATCATCCGCGCCTATGCCGACAAGGACCATCCCGACGCGCCGATGCCGGGCGCGAATAATTCAGCCTCCGGCGTCGCGGTCTTGCTCGAGACGGCGCGCGCCCTCCACGGGCAAAAGACGCCGCCGGGAATCGGCGTCGATTTCATCTTCTTCGATGGCGAGGAAGGCCCCCTGTCCCTGGGCGCGGGCGACCCGCATTGGCAACCGCTGGGCTCGCCCTATTTCACCGAGCACCTCGCCGAGACTTATCCCACGACCAAGCCCGAGCAGGCCGTGATCTTCGACATGGTGTGCTGGCGCGAGATGAAGCTCCATCCCGAGCAGGCGTCGCTGCTCTATGCCGCCGATCAGATCGACAAGTTTTGGAATGTCGGCCGTACCTTCGCGCCGGCTTTCTTCAACAATCAGCCGACATCGCAGCCGATCTTCGACGACCAGATGGCGCTCAACGACGCGCATATCCCGGCCTTCCTGGTCATCGGCTTCGAATACGACCCGTGGTTCAACACGACGGCGGACACACCCGACAAATGCTCGGAAGCCGCGCTCAACGGTGTCGGCCGTACCACCTTGCGGTATATTTACGCGCACTGAGCTTTTCTCTAGGACCAATCATCATGGCCGAGCTTCGCGTCGGAATATCGGGTTGCGCCGGGCGCATGGGGCGAATGCTGGTCGCCGAAGTCGCAGCGACGCCGAGTTGCACCTTGTCGGGCGGCGTCGACGCGCCGTCGAGCCCCGATCTCGGCAAGGATATCGGCGAGCTCGCCGGGATCGGCGCTGTCGGCCTGACCGCCGGCAGCGACCTCGCCGCCCTTCTCGGCGCGTCCGATGTCGTCATCGAATTCTCGATTCCGGAAGCGACGCTGGTGCATGTCGCGCTTGCGGCGCAGGCGAGGAAGGCCCTTGTGATCGGCACCACCGGTCTCGACGCCAGGGGCCATGCCACGCTGGCCGCGGCCGCGAAAGATGCGCCGCTGCTGTGGGCGCCGAATATGAGCCTCGGCGTCAATTGGCTCCTCGCCCTCGTCGAGCAGACGGCACGGCGGCTTGGCGATGATTACGACATCGAAGTCGTCGAGATGCATCATCGCCACAAGGTCGACGCCCCGTCGGGCACAGCGCTCGCGCTGGGCAAGGCCGCAGCGGAGGGCCGCAAGATCGATCTCTCGGCCAAGAGCCAGCGCGTCCGCGACGGCATCACGGGTGCACGCAAGCGCGGCGATATCGGCTTTGCGACCCTGCGCGGCGGCGACAATGCCGGCGAGCATCGCGTGATCTTCGCCGCCGATGGCGAGATGATCGAGTTGGCACATCGCGCCACCAGCCGGCGCGTCTTCGCGCGCGGCGCGGTCGCGGCGGCGCAATGGCTCGCACCGCAGAAGCCGGGCCTATATTCGATGAAGGACGTGCTCGGAATCTAGGCGGCCGCGCGCGGCGCGCGCTTCGCTTTCACAACGCGTTTCGCTTTCGCGACAAGCCGCTTCGGCTTCGCCGCGGCTTTCGGCTTCGCCAGTCCAAAATCGTCGAGCGTCGATTTCGCCTTGTATTCGCAGACCTGGCGCACCGGGCATTCCGGGCATTTCGGTTTGCGCGCGACGCAGATATAGCGGCCGTGCAAGATCAACCAGTGATGCGCGTGCAGCATGTACTTCTTCGGTACGACCTTCACGAGCTTGTCCTCGACCTCGCGCGGCGTCTTGCCGGGGGCGAGGCCGGTGCGATTGCCGACACGAAAGATGTGCGTATCGACGGCAATGGTGGGCTCGCCAAAGGCAACGTTCAGCACGACATTCGCGGTCTTGCGGCCGACGCCCGGCAACGCCTCGAGCTCTTCGCGCGTCTTCGGCACCCCACCCTGATATTTCTCGACCAGCGTCTGGCTCAGCGCGATGACGTTCTTCGCCTTGGTGTTGAAGAGGCCGATCGTTTTGATGAAGCCTTTGAGCTTGGCTTCGCCGAGCGCGACCATCTTCTCGGGCGTGTCGGCGAGTTTGAAAAGCGGCTCGGTCGCCTTGTTGACGGACACATCCGTCGCTTGCGCGGAAAGCACCACCGCCACGAGCAACGTATACGGGTTGATGTATTCGAGCTCGGTGCGGGGGATTTCCCGGTCCTTCGTAAGCAGGCGAAAAAACGTCTCAATCTGGGCCGATTTCATGCCTTTCATCCTACCGGCTGGACTGCCCAAATCCAGCGCAATTGATCCCGGATTTGCCCCGTTTGCGCCCCGAAACCGCGCCGGATGCCGCCTACCTTCTCACCATCACGGTACTTTGTTTTGGAGGGAAGCCATGAAGAAGATTTTGATCGGTACGGCGCTTGCCGGTGCGATCGTCGGTTCGTTCGCCAGCCTGTCTTTCGCGGCGCCAGCGCCTGGCAAGGTCGATACCGCTGGCGCGACTAATATCATCCAGGTCGACACGCGTTGCGGCCCGCGCCACCACTTCGAGCACGGGTTCCGCGACCGTTTTGGCCACTGGCATCCGGGACGTTGCGTCCGCAACTACTAAAACCGATCGTTGAGAAGATGAGGGACGGTCCGCGAGGACCGTCCCTTTTCTTTTGCCTTCGCTCTCTTTCACCCGGCCTTGCCCCAGCCCGGCGCGGACGTAAGTTGGCGCAATGGCCGAGACTCCATCCGACGAGGTGATTTTCGCCGCGACCGTGGCGCCCTACCGCAGCCTGCCGCCGCGCAGCCTCGTTTGGATCATGCTGGGGCTGGCCGCTTTCGGCTTTTGCAGCGGCATCGGCTTCGTGCTCGCCGGCGCTTGGCCGGTGACCGGCTTCTTCGGTCTCGATATCGCCCTGCTCTACCTCGCTTTTCGCCTAAGCTACCGCAGCGCCCGGCAGCGCGAGAGCTTGCGCCTGACGCAGCGGGCGCTCGATATCGAGCGCATCGACGTGCATGGCGAGCGCCAACGCTGGCAGTTCGAGCCGAGTTGGCTGCGCGTCACGATCGATGAGAATGCGTTGGGCCGCGGCCGGCTGCTCCTTTCCTCGCATGGCACGGCGGTCGGGCTGGGTGCCTTTCTCGATGCCGAAGGACGGCGCCGGCTCGCGGAGGATCTCAAAGCGGCGCTGCGACGCTGGCGCGATTCGCTGCGCGGTTGACATGCTGGCCCGTTTCGCGACTCGGGTGTATCCTTCCCTCTAAGCAACAAATGGAGGGGACCCCGATGCCAGTCGTCAAAGTGAAGGACATTGCCTGGGGCCGGCTGCGTTCGCCCGATCTCGATAAGCAGGAGGAATTCCTCCTCAATTTCGGCATGGTCCGCGCCGCCCGCACCAAAGACAAGCTGTTCATGCGCGGCACCGACCCGGAACATCATCTGCATGTTACCGAGTTGGGCGAGCCTGGCTTTATCGGCCTCGCCTATTACGCCGCAAGCGAGGAAGACCTGCACAAGCTGGCGAAGGTCGAAGGCGCCTCGCCGGTCGAATCGATCGACGAACCCGGCGGCGGCAAGCGCGTCCGCTTGCGCGAGCCCAATGGCTATCAGATCGAAGTGGTCTGGGGCCTCGAAAAGGTCGATCCGCTGCCGGTGAAAGCGCCGGTGGTCAATTGGGGCAGCGAGAAATACCGCCGCGCCGGCGATCTCTATCGCATCGCCGCCGGACCGTCGCAGGTGAAGCGCGTCGGCCATGGCGTGATGACCACGCCGAACCTCAACGGCACGCTTAAATGGTTCCGCGACACGCTCGGTTTCATTTGCTCCGACGATGTTTGGGCCGGTCAGCCCGACAATCTCATCGGCTCGTTCAATCGCTGCGATTGCGGCGACGATTTCGTCGATCATCACGTCTTCTTCGGCATTCTCTCGCCGAAGAAAGGGCTCAACCACCTCTCTTTCGAGGTCCACGACTTCGACGACGTGATGAAGGGTCACGAATATCTCGCGAAGATCGGCAAATACGAACATATGTGGGGCATCGGGCGACACCTGCTCGGCAGCCAGGTGTTCGATTACTGGGCCGATCCGTGGGGGCGCGTGCACGAGCATTGGGCCGATAGCGACGTGCTGAACGTCGCCAACGGCTCGAATTCGATGCCGGCGCATGAAGCGTTCCAATCGCAATGGGGCGAGGCCGCACCGCAGAAATTCATCGAGCATACCTCGCCTTAATTTTGCGGCCGAGCGAGCCGCCGTGACGTCGGCCCTGTTCACTCGGTCTCGATTACGCAGCCGCCTGAGCGGATCGACAAAACAAAACCGGCCCCGTGAGGGGCCGGTTTCTCTTTCGGACGACGCGGTCGCTCAGCGATGCAACGGGATGTTGATGCTGAATGACGGGCCAGCATAGACCGGCGGCGGCGGTGGCGGCGCGTAGACGACTGGCGGCGGCGCGTAGACGTAGCCGGGATGATAGGGATGATAAAAATGGCGGTGGTGATGGTGCCATGGTTCGGCGAAAGCAGGCGCCGCGAGGCTGAGTACGGCCGCCCCGGCCAGCGCCGCTTGGAGGATCGTGCGTTTCATAGCGGTTCTCCTATCGAATGCGATCAGCCGTGCTTGGCGGATGACGAGGGCGTCGCGGTCGTCCGCACGCGCTGATTGACGCGTTGATTGAACACGGTATCGGCTGTCTTCTTCTGCGCCGGCGACATCGCGTCATAAAGTTTCTCGAAATCCGGCACGATCTTCTTCAGGCCGTCGGCATGGGTGTCGGCGATCTTCGCGTAGCTCTTGAGATTGTCGACCGCATTCATCGGCTTGGTGCCGTTGCGGGCTTCGATCTCGCTCGACATCGCGTGGGCGTTGTCGCGCATATCCTGGGCCAGCGCATTCCAATCGCTTTCCTGATCCTTCGTGATCTTCAGCTCTTTGTGGAGTTGAGTGATGCGCGCCTCGACTTGCGCATCGCTGCGCGGCTTGACGGTCTGTGCGCTCGCGCCGGCGGTCGGGGTTTGCGCCATGGGCGCGGCATCACTGGCGGCGGCCGGTGGTGTGGCGTTGGATTGCGCACGGGCTGCGAGCGGGCTCCAGACGAGCCCCGAGCCGATCGCTGCCGCGGCGGCGAGCGTCAGAATTGTGCGAGATGCAATCATGTTTCCTACCCTTGGCTGCAATGGATGAACGGGGCCAACAAGAAAGGGGCCGATAGCTAGGAACGTCGACCGGCCGGAATAAGTTCGCGAAAGGGCCAAGCTCGCGGCCCGCTTTCGGTCGGTCAGAAAGAAATCGGTCAGAAAGAAAACGGTTGGACACGGCAACCTTTCCGTGACAAATATTTAATGCTACGGAACAGGCGCGTTTCGTTTCCGACGAGCCTATCTTGTTAAGAGCAGCCCGATCGGGGGACGGCAACAGACATCAGGAGGTCATCATGACCCGCAATCCCAATACCAAATCGAAGCCGCGCCGCTTAGCAGCCCTCATTGCTGTCCTTGCCCTGGCAGGTACCCTGGGTGGTTGCGTCGTTTATCCGGCCGGCGGCTATTACGGCGGCGGTTACCATCACCATTGGGGTTACTACGGTTGGCGTTAAGCGAAGCCGGCGCGATCCGGCGCGGTGGCCGGCCAACGCGGCTTGAAGCGGCGGCGCTCGGCGACAAGATCCTCGACGCCGCCACCGTCCTCTTCCTGAGCCGCGGCTTCGGTGCGACAAGCATCGAAGCCGTCGCCAGCCGCGCGCGCATCTCGAAGCGGACCTTCTACCACCGCTTCCGCGACAAGCCCGAGCTCTACCGCGCGGTCATCGGGCGCCTGCTGCAGAATTGGCTGCCGGAATTCGAGGCCGCTTTCGAGGCGCCGGCCGCGCTGGATGTCCTGCTCGAGCGGCTGGCAACGCGCATGCTCGCGGTCGCGCTATCGCCCGAAGCGCTGGCGCTGCGCCGCCTTTTGCTGGCCGAAGCGGAGCGATTTCCCGAGCTTGTCGAAATCGCCATCGAACAAGGCGCCACGCGCGCCATCGAGCGCATCGCGGCGGTGCTTGAAGAGGAGCGTCGGGCCGACCGGATCATGCTCGACGATTGCCGTTTTGCGGCTATGCAGTTTCAGGAATTGGTCTTGTCGATCCCGCTGCGCCGCGCAATGGGTTTCGGCATGCCCCTGAGCGACGAGGAGCGGGGAGACTGGGTACGGAAATGCGTCGCGCTGTTCATTGATGGCTGCCGCCGTCGCGACGGCGGCTAGCGTGTCGCTTGTTATTTACTATAAAATATAGAAAATCATTTCTCGTGTTACCCCGCGACATTTTGACGATGAAAATGATTCGCATTTGCGCGGACGTGCTTATATGTTCTTGCGAGTCGTTTGCAGGAAAGTCCGGGTAGCCTCGATGTATATCTGTCTCTGCAATGCCTTGACCGAGCGTCAGGTCCGCCAAGCGGCGGCCACCTGCAACGACGGCTCGACCCTGGGCGTTTACCGGGCCTGCGGCACGCAGCCCCGTTGCGGCAAATGCATGCCCTTGGTCGAGGGCATCTTGCGCGACGTCGGCGGCGAGCCTATTCACGCCCCGAGTTAAGCCGCGCCTTCCGCACTCCGGCCGCGGCCAGCCAGCTCGCGGTGATAAGACGTTAAGAGCGGAGACAGCAGATGCGCGGCGACGCGACGGTCATTCAGCACCTCAACACGATCCTCCGGAACGAGCTCACCGCGATCAATCAGTATTTCTTGCATTCTCGCATGCTGAGAAACTGGGGCGTGACCAAGCTCGGCCAGCACGAGCATCACGAATCCATCGACGAAATGAAGCACGCCGATCGCCTGATCGAGCGCATCCTCTTCCTCGAAGGCCTGCCCAATCTGCAGGATCTCGACAAGCTGCTGATCGGCGAGAACGTGCAGGAAGTTCTCGAATGCGATTTGAAGCTCGAGTTGAAGGGGCTCGGCGATCTGCGCACCGCGATCATCCATTGCGAGAGCGTGCGCGACTTTGCTACCCGCGATCTCTTGAGCGATATCCTCGACAATGAGGAAGATGCGGTCGATTTCATCGAGACGCAGCTCGAGTTGATCAAGCTGACGGGGCTCGAGAATTACATCCAGCTCCAATCCGACAGCGCCGAGCACGGCAAGTCGTAGCCGCCGCTTCCAACCCCTCGCCAATCCCCTCTCGCCAATTGGGGCCGTGTTCGCGTAAAGTTCTCCCCGCAAGGGGGTGAAGCGTGGTTGCGCGTGTCCGCACCGTCGCCTTTCTCGGCATCGAGGCGCTCGAAGTCGAGGCGCAGGTCACGGTCACATCAGGGGTCGTTGCTTTCACGATCGTCGGCCTGCCCGACAAGGCGGTCGCCGAATCGCGCGAGCGCGTGCGCGCCGCGCTCGCCGCGATGGGACTTGCAGTGCCGGCGCGGCGCATCACGGTCAACCTCGCCCCGGCCGACCTCGCCAAAGAAGGTAGTCATTTCGATCTGCCGATCGCGCTCGGCCTGCTGGCCGCGATGGAAGTCCTGCCAGCCGACGAGATCGAGCACTACGTCGCCTTGGGCGAGCTCGCGCTCGACGGCTCGATCCTGCCGGTTGCCGGCGTGTTGCCGGCGGCGGTCGGGGCATTGAGCCAAGGCCGCGGACTGATCTGTCCGGCAGTCTCCGGCGGCGAGGCCGCCTGGGCCGGCGGGCTCGATATTCTCGCCGCTCCGTCCCTGCTGGCCCTGATCAATCATTTCAAGGGAACGCAACTGCTGTCGCCGCCGGCACCGCGCGCCGCGGCGGAGCGCGGTTCGGCGCTCGACCTCAAAGACATCAAGGGCCAGGAAACCGCAAAGCGCGCGCTCGAGGTCGCGGCCGCTGGCGGGCACAATTTGCTCATGGTCGGCCCGCCGGGTGCGGGCAAATCGATGCTCGCGGCGCGGCTGTCTGGCATTTTGCCCCCGCTCGATCCGAGCGAAGCGCTCGAAGTGTCGATGATCCATTCCGTCGCCGGCCTACTGCGCGAGGGCGAGCTGATCCGGCGGCGGCCGTTCCGCGATCCGCATCATTCGGCCTCGCTGGCCGCGCTGGTCGGTGGCGGGCAGCGCGCCAAACCAGGCGAGCTTTCGCTGGCGCATCTCGGCGTGTTGTTCCTCGATGAGCTGCCGGAGTTCCAGCGCGCGACGCTCGAGGCGCTGCGCCAGCCGATGGAAAGCGGCCGCGCGGTGGTGGCGCGCGCCAACGCGCATGTGACCTATCCGGCGCGGGTGCAGGTCGTCGCCGCAATGAATCCCTGCCGTTGCGGCTATCTCGACGATCCGGCGCAAGGCTGCGGCCGGGCGCCGAAATGCGCGCAGGACTACCAGTCGAAAATCTCCGGGCCCCTCTTTGACAGGATCGACCTGCACATCGACGTGCCGGCGGTAAAAGCCAGCGACCTGTCTCTGCCGCCGCCGGCGGAAGGCTCCGCCGAAATCGCCGCGCGGGTCGCGGCGGCGAGGGCGCGACAGCGAGCTCGCTTCGCGCGGCTGCCGGAAGACCGGCGCATCCGCACCAATGCCGAGGCGGATGGGGGCTTGCTGGACGAGATCGCCGCGCCCGATCCCGAGGGCCGCAAGCTGCTCCAGCACGCGGCGGAGCGGATGCGGCTCTCCGCCCGCGGCTATCACCGGGTGCTGCGCGTCGCCCGGACCCTCGCCGATCTCGACGCCAGCGATATCATCCGCCGCCTCCATATCGCCGAAGCCGTGTCCTATCGACGGGTTGTTCTCGCCGCCGGATAGCGGCGCCGGATGTTCCGCCACAGCGGTAAGTAGAGCCCCTTAGGTATAACTGCGAATTGCGGCCAATTCCCTGAACTCGATAAAACCGGGAGGCTGATCCGGACGCCACGGTTTTCGATTTGAGGTAGGTCATGAAGGAATATCGCTGTTACTTCGTCAATCGCCGTGGCGGAATTGGCAACGTGGTCGAATTCGTGTCCGCCGGCGACACCGCCGCCCTCAGCACCGCCCGCGCCCATTTCGAGGGCCAGAGCCACTATCCCGCCTACGAGATCTGGGAAAAAACGCGGCTGGTGCATCGCGAACCGATCAATCTATCCGCCCTCCGCGGCTAACCGTTTCCGCCCATCGCGCCTGCCGCTGCGTGGGCAGCATTCGCATTCCAAATTTTTCCGGTCTGGACTAGGCTTTCATCTTCGGGCGAAGACGGAGGAGACCAGCCATGGCTGACGATTTGGATCTTGTTATGCACGCCGGTCCCGGCACACCGATGGGTGAGCTGATGCGGCAATATTGGATCCCCGCCGCGCCGTCGAACGAGCTGAAGCCCGACGGCACGCCGGTTCGCATCCTGCTGCTCAACGAAAAACTGATCGCCTTCCGCGACACCGAGGGCCGTGTCGGCATCATGGACCAGCGCTGCCCGCATCGCTGTGCATCGCTGTTCTTCGGCCGCAACGAGGAAGGCGGCATCCGTTGCGTCTATCACGGCTGGAAATTCGATGTCGACGGCAATTGCCTCGATCAGCTCAACATTCCCGAGCGCCAGCACTTCAAGGATCGCGTCCACACCAAGGCTTATTTGACGAAAGAACACAACGGCGTCGTCTGGGTCTACATGGGCGATCGCAACCGTGCCCCGAAAGACCTGCCGCATTTCGAATGCCTGATGGGGCCGGCGAGCGGCGTGCAGATGCGTTTCGTTCAGCGAAGCTGCAACTGGCTGCAGGCGGTCGAGGGCGATCTCGACACCAGCCATGTCGGCGTACTCCATTTCGGCTTCATTAAGCCGACCGCGGGCATCGCCGCCGATCGCGCCGATCTCACCGTCAACCGCGCGCCCGAGTACAAGATTCATGAGACCAGTTACGGTCTGCATTACGGCGCGCATCGTCCGTCGCCGACCGTGCCGGGCGGCACCTATTGGCGCCAGGCTCACTTCCTCTTCCCATTCTGGATCATGCCGCCGGTGGCGAATCTCGAGAACAACGTGATGGTGCGCTCCTTCATCCCGATGGACGACACGCATTGCATGTTCGTCGGCTTCGAATCGACGCGCTTCATGCGCCAGAACGACCGCGAGCGCACGGTGCGCAAGGACGGCGACGGCGCCTATCTGCGCGATAATCTGCTGCCGAATGAGAGCGGCTGGTACGGTCGCTATCGCATGGTCGAGAACGAGGCGAACGATTATCTCATCGACCGTGAAGAACAGAAGACCAAATCCTACACCGGCATCGAAGGCATCCACACGCAGGATCAGTGCGTGACGGAGAGCATGGGCGGGATGATCGATCATTCCTTCGAGAATTTGGCGCCATCGGATATCGCCATCGCGCGCAATCGCCGCATGCTGTTGAACACGGTGAAGGCTTTCCAGAATGGCGTCCGTCCGCCTTCCGCCGACGATCCGACGGTCTATGCCAATGCGCGCGGGGGCCATTACACCACGACGGCCGCCGGCGACTGGATCGATCTCTATCAGCAGGAACTCGAGAGGCTGCGCACGCGGCCGCCCGAGGCCGCCGAATAGATAGAAAGCAGGCGGGCGGCGGGGAGAAACCCGCCGCTTAGCCCTTACAATCAGCGAAGACCCTGCGGCTACGCTGCGAGGGAGCATGCGCTGGTACGATCGCGGCGCCAATTTGGTGCGCCATATCTATGACAAGCGGATCGACGGACCGCCGATCCTCGATGCGGCAACATATTTTCCCGACGCGGCGAAGTTCGCCGCGTCCTGGCGCGCGATTCGCGCCGAGGCCGATGCGGTGATGCAGCATTTCGCGAGCATCCCGCGCTTTCACGACATCATGCCCGAACAAGCCGATATCTCCGCCAACGACGGGCACGATTGGCGGCTGTACGTGCTGAAGGCCTATGGCGTGGCGCATCGCCCGCATATGGACGCATGCCCGCGACTCGCCGCCATCCTCGACACGGTGCCCGATGTCCTCTCGGCCTCTCTGTCCTTCATGGAGAGCGGCAAGCACGTGCCGCCGCATCGCGGTCCGTTTCGCGGCGTCATTCGCTTCTACATGGGCTTGTCGGTGCCGCGGCGCGCCGACGGCGGACCAGCGGCGCTGCTCAAGATCGACGGCGAGGACTATCGCATCGGCGACGGCGAGTGGCTGCTGTGGGACGATACCTATTGTCACGAGGTGCTCAACGCCGGCGATGCGATCCGCAGCGTCCTGCTGCTCGATGTCGCGCGCCGCGCCATGCCGATCGATATGCGTCTGCTGTCATCGGCGGTGATTGCCGCGATCGCCACCGGCGTCCGCTGGCGCGGCCTGGCTTAGGAATTCGGCAGGGCTTCGGCCGCGACCAACGGCGCGGCTTGGGCCGCCGTTTGCGGCAGCACTTGCGGCACGAGCATCGCGCTGTACCGCCGCAGCATCCAGACGATCAGCTCGAAGGCGCTGGTGATCGAATAGAGATGGCGATGATCGGCCGCGGTCAGGCCTTGATCCGCCGCGATCGCGCCCCGCCGTAATTGATCGACGACGCTGTCGCGATCGGCCGTGAGGCGGCGCATCAACGCGATATCATCGGCATCGAGGGTACGCACCGCTTCCTCCGCGGTCAGCAGCAGCGCGCCCAGGCCTTCACGCAAATGATCCGCGAGCTCGCGCAGCACCGACGATTCGAACGGCTGCGCAAGTTGCGTTGCGAGATCGGCCATCGCTTCGTGGATCGAGAGCATGAGGCTGTTGCGCGCCTGGCGTTCCGAGACCGCTTCGAGGACGCTGCGCTCGGCGCCGGTATCGGCGAGATCGCTGAGAAAATGCCCGACGCTGCGGCCGAGCGCCTGCGCCGCCGGCAGCAGCGCATCGCCGCGGAGATGGCCCGCTTCTCCGCCAAGGTGATCATCGAGCCCAACGTAAACCGGCAGCAGCGCGAAGATGCGGGCCTGCTCGCGATCGACCAGGGTCAGCGCGGTTTCCGGATCGTCGACCGCTTGGTCGTAGAGATAACGCGGCCGCGCAAAGCTTTCCTGCGGCTGCGGCGGCGACCAGCGCTCGAGCAAGGGCTGAAGCGCGTCGCCGAAAAGGAGCTGCGTGGCGACGGCCGCGAGCTGACAAGCAAGATAGATCAGCGCGATTTGATGGCCCGGAGCCGCGGTCAGCGCCTGAACGCCCGCGGCGAGCAGCGGCACATGCGCGTAGTGCTCGATCAGGTAGACCGGCAGCAGCATGCCGACGCCGATCAGCTTGACGAGTGCCTGGAACAAAGCGAGTTGGCGCGAAGCGCCGCGAATTTTCGCCGCGACCAAATAGGTGCCGAGGCCCGACCCGATGCTGGCGCCATAGACCGTGAGCATCGCCTGCTCGAAGCCGATGAGATGCGCCACGATCAGGGCGATAGCGAGCACCGAGATCGTCGCCGAGGATTGCGCAATGAACGCCAGCACGGCGCCGCCGATGATCGCGGAGGCGGGCCATTGCGCCATTTCGGTGAAGAATGCGCGCAGCCAGGCAAAGTTGCGGAACGCTTCGGAGCCGCTGCGGATCAGCTCGATGCCGAGCATCAGGAGTCCGAGCGCCAGCACCGCCGAGACCAGCGGCCGCCAGCGCGTGGAGCGATCGAGGTTGAGGTAGAAGCAGAAACCAGTGACGCCGACGAGCGCGTAGACGAACAGCTTGATGTCGATCGCCGCCAGGAGCACCAGCGCCGCGGTGCCGACATTGGCCCAGGCGAGGATCGGCTTGGCGCGTGCAACGGTGATGAGGTCCGCCGAGGCCAGACTCATCAGGATCACGGTGATGGCGTTGGTGCTTTGCGTCAGCGCGCCCGAAATCGTTCCGATCACGGCGCTGAGAAAATAGGAGTTGGTCGAGCGGGCAACCCAGTGCCGGAGGCTACGCCCGGCAAGCTGGCTCATATTGGCGCCAAGCCCTTTGACACCGATGAAAAACAGGCCCAGCCCGCCAAGGATGGAAATGGTTGCGTCGAGAAGCATGAACCTCCGCCGATCGGGCGGGCATTTGGCGACGACACCGACCCTGATTTCAAGGCAGGTTATTAAACTGAAATGACAGATTTATGTCAGTAACCGCCCGCGTCGAGGGTTGCTCCGGCGTCGCGGTGGAAAAAAATCAGGCGGCGACCGCCGCGACAGCGGCTTCGCGAGCCGTGCAGATCGGGATGATGGTATCGATACCGGCGGTGTGAAGTACCGAGGCAACCTCGGGCAGCGGCGACAGCAGCGCCATTTTGCCGCCACGCGCGGCCATGGTCTTGCCGACGAGCAGCAGCAAACGCATCCCCATCGAGGCGACGAAGGGGACACCCGAAAGATCCACCACCAGGGCCTTGCGCGACCCGGCCGTCGCGTTGAATTTCAGCTCGATCGCGCCGGCCCCGGCAACGTCAAGCCGGCCGCGCAACGCGACCAGTGTCGTGCCACCGGATAGCTCTTCGACAGTCATATCCATACCTGCCTCCCTTTGTTACCGATCAGGCTCCTGCGCTAGGCGCCGTCCGTATCGCCGAGCAGCGTCTCGATCTTGCCAAGCAGCCGTGGAAAATCGATCGGCTTGGTGTCGTAATCGTCGCAGCCGGCGGCCATCGCCTTGTCGCGATCGCCGACCATCGCATGCGCGGTGAGCGCGATCACCGGAATGCCGCGCGTGTTCTCGCCGGCCTTGACCCGCCGCGTCGCTTCCCAGCCGTCGATGATCGGCAGATCCATATCCATGAGGATGAGATCGGGCCCTTCGCTCGTCGCCAAATCGACGCCTTGCTGGCCATCGACCGCCATGACCACCTGAAAGCCCTTGCGCTCCAGGCGGCGCGAAAGCATATCGCGATTCATCTCGTTGTCTTCGACCAGCAGAATCTTCGCCATCGCCTGCGATCCTTCGCTCAGCCGGCGGCGGCGGCGCGCGGCGCCGCGCGCGGACGCACCACTTCACGGATCGCCGCCCGGATGTCGACGCCAGTGGTCGCGCCCTTGGCGATCACCTTGCGCGTCGCGGTTTGCAGCAGATCGAGCTCTTCGGCGCCCAAATCCATCGCCGTGACGACGACGACAGGGATGCCGCTCCACGCTTCATTCTGCTGCATGCGATCGAGGAATTCGAAACCATCCATCACCGGCATCATCAGATCGAGCAGGATGATCGACGGCGGTTGATTGACCTCGAGCCAGGCCAGGCCCTCCGCGCCGTTCCCGGCCTCGCCGACGGTCATGCCGGTGCGCTCGAGCATTTGCCGCGTCAGCGCGCGAATCTCGGGGTCGTCGTCGATCACCAGCACCGAGCCATCGACGGTCTTGTGGGTGAATTGGCGCAGCATGGCGTTGAGCCGCTGCCAATCGATCGGCTTGGTCAAGAAGCCGGCTGCGCCGAGCGACAAGGCGATGGCGCGATCGTTCAGCATCGTGATGATGGTGACCGGAATATCGCAGAGCGCCGGGTCGGACTTGATCGCCGAGAGCACCGACCAGCCGTCCATCTGCGGCATCATCACATCGAGCGTGATCACATCGGGGTCGAATTCGCGCGCCATGGTCAGTGCTTCCGCGCCGCTGCGCGCGTGCAGCACACGATAGCCTTCGCGGCCGAGCATCGCGCCAACCGTTTCATGCACGGCTTCGTCGTCGTCGACCACCAGCACCGTGACATCGCCCTCGATGTCGCCCGACATCTTGGGCTTCGTCGCGTGGTCGTCGGCTGCGGCTGCCGCCGCCTCTTGCGCCGGCAGGGTCAAAGTAAAGGCCGAACCCTTGCCGACCTCGCTCGCCACCGTAACGTCGCCGCCGAGCATGCGGGCGAAGTGCCGCGTGATCGCGAGACCGAGGCCGGTGCCGCCATATTTGCGCGTGGTCGACGAATC
This sequence comes from Allostellaceae bacterium, assembly GCA_036490955.1. Lineage (GTDB taxonomy): Bacteria > Pseudomonadota > Alphaproteobacteria > ATCC43930 > CGMCC-115725 > CAIKMD01. The sequence goes on from DASXCX010000193.1 coordinate 27,961, forward strand.
GGCCTGAGCGAAGGCCTGGAAAAGCTTGTCCGTCTGCTCCGGCGTCATACCGATGCCGGTATCTTTGACCGCGAACTCGACGACGTCGCCGGTGTCGTTGTGCCGGCGTGCCACGGTCAGCGTTATCGTGCCGTTCTTCGTGAACTTGGTCGCGTTGCTGAGGAGATTGAGCAGGCTCTGCTTCAGCTTGGTGACGTCGGAATCGATGGCGCTGACGTCGCTCGCGCACTCTATCACCAGCTTGTTGCCGTTCTTTGCCGCGAGTGGGTCGATGATGCCGCGCACCTCGGCGAGCACCGCGGATACCGTCACTTTTTCGATGAAGACCGTCATGCGGCCAGCCTCGATCTTCGAGAGATCGAGAATGCCGTTGATCAGGTTGAGAAGATGCGTACCGGCATTCTCGATCTTGGCGAGATCGGGCAGATAATCGTCGTGGCCCTCGTCGCCGGCTTCTTCCTGCAGCATCTGGCTATAGCCGATGATGGCATTGAGCGGCGTGCGCAGCTCATGGCTCATATTGGCGAGGAAGTCCGATTTGGTACGGCTTGCTGCCTCGGCCGCCTGCTTCGACTCCATCAGCGCGAGCTCCGCTTTCTTGCGCTCGGTGATGTCGGTGAAGATGGCGATAAAGCCGCCGCCGGGAATCGGATTGCGGTGGATCTCGATGACCGAGCCGTCGGGCCGCACGCGCTCATACGTCACTCTGCGATCGACCGTCGCGAGGCGCTTGCGCACCTCTTCCTCGACATCGACGTCTTCGCCGAATTCGCCGCGTTGGCCGGTGTAGCGAAGGTACTCGCCGAAGGTGTGCCGGCGATCGAAGAATTCGTCGGGCAGATCGAGGAATTCGCGCATGCGCGAATTCCACAGCACCATTTTCTGTTCCTTATCGTACATCGCGACGCCCTGGTGCATATTCTCGAGCGTCGCGCGCAGCTCGATTTCGGCGCGCTTGCGTTCGGTGATGTCGGTGAAGATCGCGATGAAGCCGCCGCCGGCGATCGGATTGCGGGTGATCTCGATCACGGTGCCGTCGGGCCGCACGCGCTCATAGGTGAGCTTGCGCCCGAGCGTCGCCAGGCGCTTCTGAACCTCCGCCTCGATATCGACGAGATGGCCGAATTCGCCGCGCGCGCCGACGTAGCGCAAGTAATCGACGAAGGTGTGCTCGCGATCGAAGAACTCGTCGGGTATCTCGAGCAGCTTGCGCATGCGCTCGTTCCAGATGACGAGCTTGAGATCGGCGTCGTACATCGCGACGCCTTCGTCCATGTTCTCGAGGGTCGCGCGTAGCGATGCTTCGCGCTCCGCGATCTCGGCCGTTTGCTCGGCAATGACCTTCTCGTGACGCTCCCGGCCGCGGACAATGGTGCGGGCAAGGCGGCCGATCTCGTCGGCACGCGCCACCGGCATCTTATTGTTGCCTTCGGGATGGCGGATCGCCTCGCGAATCTGCGCGATCGGCACGGCTATCGCCCAATAGGACATCGCGGCGATGAAAGCGGCGCCCAGCGCCGCGATCACGAGCGCCCCTTCGACCGCCGTCACAAAACTGTCAGACAGCCGGGGCAGCGTCAGCAGCACCGCTATCTCGCCGGCGAGAATGGCAACAAATGCAACCAGCGCAATTTGCTGGCACAGACGGCTACGCAAGAAAAGCAGCATGCTTCTAGGCCCCCCTTAGAAGTAGTAAATCACCGCCGCGCCAGTGGCAAGAAAAGGCGCAACGAGCGCCCATTTCACGCGCCGCGCTCGACCCTTCGCGGGAAGTGTGATATCGAGCCGGGAATGGCGGACGACCGAACCGGGACCGGCATGGGCGAGGGGCGGCTGAGCCTGCGCATCGCCAATGATCTTGGGGAGCTGTCGCGGGTCGCCGAGAGAGTCGAAGAATTCTGCGCCAATCTCGGGCTTCAGCCGGGTTATGCCTTCAAGCTGAACGTTGCCATCGAAGAGCTCCTCACCAACACCATCTCCTACGGCTATGACGATACGGGGCGGCACGAGATCGCCGTCGAGCTCACGCGCGATGGCGAAACGATCGTAACCGAGCTCAGCGACGATGCGCAGCCATTCGATCCCTTGAACGCGCCGCCGCCCGACCTCGAATCCCGGATCGAGGACCGGCGCATCGGCGGACTCGGCGTCCACCTCGTCAAGACGCTGATGGACGATGTGGTTTACGCCTATCGCGGCGGGCGCAACCACATCACGTTGCGCAAGAAGATCGCCGCCGACTCAGACGCCGGATAGCAGCCGCAGGGCCAGGCCGGTGATGTCGTCGGATTGCGGGCAGGTGGCGGCGAAATCGCGCACCGCCTGCACCGTCTCGCCGATGACACGGTCGAGCGGCGCGCCGGCCAGGCCGCGCAACTTCTCTTCCAGCCGCTCCTTGCCGAACATGGTATCGTCGGGCGCTGTCGCCTCGGTGATGCCGTCGGTATAGAGATAGAGCGCCTCGCCCGGTGCGAGGCGCAGTTCGCCGGTCCGAAATTCGAAAGCCGGATTGACGCCAAGCGCGATGCCTTGCGGTCCCTCGACAACGCTGACGCCGCGAGGCCCCAGGCGATAGGCCGGATCATGACCGGCATTGCAGAAGGCCACGACGCCGTTGCGCGGATCGACGATGCCGAAGAGTAGCGTCACGAACATCATCATGTCGTTGTCGTCGGACAGCTCGCGATTGACGCGCGACACGATCAAGCCCGGATCGGCAATGCCCCGCGCATCCTGCAAAAGCCCGGTCACGCAGCGCAACAGGTTCTTGGTACGCGCCATGAACATCGCCGCGGCGATGCCTTTACCCGAAACATCGCCGATGGCGAACGCAAGTCGGCCGTCGCCGATCGGGAAGAAATCGTAGAGATCGCCGCCAACTTCTCGCGCCGGCTCCATCATTGCGAAAATCTCGAGCGGCAGCTCGGCGCAAGGGGTCGGGAAAACGCACGGGACCATGCTCATTTGCAGCTTGCGCGCGGTTTCGAGTTCGTCCTCGATGCGTTTCAGATGGGCGCGCACAGCGTCGCGGAGCGCTTTTTGCTCCAGGGTCGCGCGGACCCGGGCGCGCAGCAGGGTCGGATTGAAGGGCTTCGGCAAGTAGTCGATCGCGCCCAATTGGATGCAGCGCACGACGCTGTCCATCTCGTTGAGCGCCGAGATCACGATCACCGGCAGCTCGTGCAATTGGCCGCCGGCCTTCAGGCGCTCCAACACTTGATAGCCGTCGCATTTCGGCATCATCACGTCGAGCAGAACGAGGTCGAAAGCGGTCTCGGCGATCAGCGCCAGCGCCTCCTCGCCATCGGCCGCGCTTGCGATGTCGCGATAGCCTTCGCGATTGAGCCGCCGCGTGAGGAGGTGCCGATTGTCCTCGACATCGTCGACGACGAGGATGCGTGCGCCGAGGAGGTGGGATGGCGCCCGCGCCCGTGCCTCGCTCTCTTCTGCCAATCGCCCCTCCGCCGCCGCGTCGCCCCGCGCGCCCGCGAACTCTAACCGCTTCGCCGCGCCGGCGCCATGCGACGCACCGTTCTATTTGGCCGACGTGCCGCGCATTGACCGCGTCGCGCTCTTCGCTGCACATTGTGGCTAACGATGAGGATGGGAGGATAAGCATGACAAAGCGCAAAATCCGGCGCGGCGAGACACCATCGGTTGGCCGCCGGAACTTCCTGAAAGGCGCGACAATCGCCGGTGCTGGCGCGCTCGCGGCGCCGCTTCAGGCTCAGGCGCAAGCCGCCAACGCCCCGCCGAAACCGGCGCCCAGCATTCCCGCCGCCCCCAACCGCCAGGCCGAGCGCGGCGCGCCGCCCGATCTGATCGGCGAGACGCAATCCTCGAGCGGCGCCGATTTCATGGTCGATGTCATGCGCGACCTCGGCATCGAGCATGTCGCGGCCTTTTGCGGCTCGAGCTTCCGCGGTCTCCACGAATCGCTGATCAATTACGGCATGCTGACCGAGCCGCAACTCGATCTTGTTTCCTGCATGCACGAAGAAGTCTCGGTCGCGATGTGCCATGGCTATGCAAAGATCGAGGGCAAGCCGATGGCGGCGATGATGCACGACACGGTCGGGCTGCAGCACGGCTCGATGGCGATCTACAACGGCTATGCCGATCGCGTGCCGATCTTCCTCATCACCCCGGCGGCGCCCGATGTGCGTACCCGCAAATCGACCGTGCCGTTCTTCCATTCGGTGCAGGACGGCGCGGCGATCGTGCGCGATTTCGTCAAATGGGACGATAAGCCCGGCTCGCTCCAGCATTGGGCCGAGTCGGCGACGCGCGCCTACAAATACGCGATGACGCCGCCTTACGGGCCGGTGTTGCTGGTCACCTCGACCGATCTGCAGGAAGACCCGATCGACGACGCGCCGCCGCCGGTCAAACAGAAGCCGCCGAAGATCGCCCCCCCGCAAGCCGAGGACGCGGCGCTGCGCGAGGCCGCGCAGATGCTCGTCAATGCCGAGGCGCCGGTGCTGGCCTGCGACCGCGTCGCGCGCACACCCGCGGGCATGCAGCATCTGATCGAGCTCGCCGAGCTATTGCAGGCGCCGGTGGTCGATGGCGCGATGCGGATGAATTTCCCTTGGCGCCACCCTCTCAATCAATCCAGCCGCGGTCGCGCCGTCGTCTCGCAAGCCGATGTGATCCTCGGCATGGAGATGACCGATTTCTGGGCGACGACGCATTCCTATGTACCGCATACGGAATTCAGCGCGCGCTCCAGCGTAAAACAGGGCGCGAAGGTTATCAGCCTCACCGCCGTCGACCTCAACTTCCATGCGAATTATCAGGACTTCCAGCGCTATCCCGATGCCGATCTATCGCTCGAGGGCGATGCCGAGGCGAGCCTGCCGGCGCTGATCGAGGCCTGCCGCAGCCTCATCGACCAGACCAAGAAGTCGAATTTCGAGTTGCGCGGCAAGAAGCTCGCCGATGCGCATCAAAAGGCGTTGGACGAGCAGCGCGCGCTCGCCGCTATCGGCTGGGATTCGCAGCCGATCACCGTCGCGCGAATGCTGATGGAGCTCTACAACGTCATCAAGGACGAGGATTGGACCTACGCGTCCGGCTCGCAAATGCAGAATCAGTGGCCGCAAAAGCTGTGGCACGCCGACAAGCATCACCGCTATATCGGCGACGCCGGCGCTTATGGCATCGGCTACACCGCGCCCGCGACCTTGGGCGCGGCCTTCGCCAACAAGAAGCACGGCCGCCTCACGGTTTCGGTGAACGGCGATGGCGATCTGATGTGCTGCCCGTCCTCGCTGTGGACGGCGGCGCACGAGAAGATTCCGATACTCTATATCGTTCACAACAATCGCGCCTGGCATCAAGAGATCATGGCGCTGCAGGTCACGGCCAATCGCATGCAGCGCGGCGCCGACCGCACGCATATCGGCACGACGATCCGCGATCCTTATATCGACTACGCCAAGATGGCGCAGAGTATGGGCGTCTATGGCCAAGGGCCGATCACCGATCCCAAGGATCTCGGCGCGGCCATCAAGAAGGCGGTCGATGTGGTGAAACGCAGCGAGCCGGCGCTGATCGACGTCGTCGCCCAAGGCCGGTAACCAATGACGATGAGCGCAACGATGCGATTCCTGTTCACCGCTGCGGCGGCGTTGGTCTTTGCGGCGCCGGCCTTTGCGCAAAGCGCCGTGTCCGGCGATGCCGGGCATGGCAAGCAGCTCTTCCTGCAAGATGCCTGCTACACCTGCCACGGCACGACCGGCGCGGGCGGCGGCCCGGCGGGGCCGGCGCTGGCGCACCAGGGCCTTCCGCCCGAGGCGATCATACAACAGCTACGGCACCCGCAAGCGCGCATGCCGGCCTACACCGACAAGGTCCTGCCCGACAAGGATGCGGCGGATATCGTCGCCTATATCCAGTCGCTGCCGCAGGGGCCGGCGGCGAAGGACGTCCCGCTTCTCAACCAATAGCAATCAATAAGACCTGCCGCCTTGATCGAGGCGCTGGGCCGAGGCATGACTCGGCGCGGCGTCCCGTATCTTCGCGCCCGGTGTCTTCGCGTTGAGTAGTTTGTCGCCGAGAGGATGAGGTCATGGGTCAGTTTGGGGTGGGTCAACCGGTTCCGCGCGAGGAGGACCCCTATCTGCTGCGCGGCCGGGGCCGCTATGTCGACGACGTGAAGGCGGTCAACCTCGCGCGCGGCTATTTCCTACGCTCGCCCTATGCCCATGCGCGGATCGTCTCGATCAACGTCGAGACGGCGAAAGCCGCGCCCGGCGTGCTCCTGGTGCTGACTGGCGAGGACCCGGCGTTGACCTCGCTCGGCCTGCAAGTGCCGCGTATGCCGCGCAAGCGCAAGGACGGCTCGCCCGGCTTCATCGCGCCGCAGCCGCATCTCGCGCGCGGCTTCGTGCGCTTTGTCGGCGAGGCCGTCGCGTTCGTCGTCGCCGAGACGGTCGATCAGGCCAAGGACGCGGCCGAGTTGATCGAGGTCGATTATGAAGGCCTGCCGGCGATCGCCAGCACGATCGAAACGTTCCAGCCCGGCGCGATCGCCGTTTGGGATAAATGTCCGGACAACGTCGCCTTTTATCAGGAATGGGGCAACCGGCAGGCGGTCGACGACGTCATGGCGAAGGCGGCGCATGTCGTGCGCCACCAGATGATCATCAACCGCATCACCGCGAATACCATGGAGCCGCGCGGCTGCCTCGGCGAATACGATCTGCACGATGATCGCTACCACATCCGCGCGACCTTGCAATCGCCGCATCGCACGCGCGCCGCGCTGGCCTCGATCCTCAAAGTGCCGGAGACGCGCATCCGCGTTGTCGCCGACAATGTCGGCGGCGGCTTCGGCATGAAGGGCAACATCTTCCCCGAATACATCGTCGTGCCGGTGGCGGCTAAGCTGCTCGAACGTCCGGTCAAATGGGCGTGCGAGCGCTCGGAAGGGCTGCTCTCCGACGAGCATTCGCGCGACAACGTCGTCGATGCGGCGCTGGCGCTCGATGCAGATGGCAAGTTCCTGGCGCTGCGCGTGCAGACGCACGCCAATATCGGCGCCTATCACACCTCGGACCGCGCCGCCGGTCCGCCGACCGCCAATGTCGGCTGCCTCTCGGCGACCTATATTATCGGCGCCTATCACGTCGAAGTTTCGTGCGTGATGTCGCATACGCAGCTCACCGGTCATTACCGCGGCGCCGGCCGGCCCGAGAACGCGTATATGATCGAGACGATGATCGATCTCGCCGCGCGCCAGCTCGGCATGGACAAGCTCGAGATTCGCCGGCGCAATACCGTGCCGGCTTCGGCGATGCCCTATAAGACCGGGCTCGTTTATACGATCGACAGCGGCGACTTCCCCAAGAATCTCGAGCAATGCGTCCACATGGCCGATTACGACGGCTTCAAGGCGCGGCGCGAGGAATCGAAAGCACGCGGCAAGCTGCGCGGCATCGGCGTCTCCAACACGATCGAGGCAACCGCCGCCGGCATGCTCGAACATGCCGAGATCCGTTTCGATCCAACCGGAACGCTAACCCTGCTGATGGGCACGCACGATCATGGGCAAGGCCACGGCACGACGTTCAAGCAGGTGCTGTTCGAGAAGCTCGGCATCGATTCGGATTTGGTCAAATTCAAATATGGCGACACCGATCAGGTGACGACCGGCACCGGCACCTTCGGCTCACGCTCGGCGGCCTGCGGCGGCAGCGCCGTCGTGCTGGCCTCGAACAAGGTGGTGGAGCACGGCAAGAAGATCGCCGCGCATATGCTCGAAGCGGCCGAGGCCGATCTCGCTTTCGAGAAGGGCAAGTTCGTCGTCACCGGCACCGACAAAGCGGTCAGCCTGATCGACGTCGCCAAGACCTCGTTCATGCCGGGCCGCTTGCCGCCGGGCATGGAATACGGCCTCTTCGAGACCGGCACTTATAGCGGCGGTCCGCCGACCTATCCTAACGGCTGCCACGTCTGCGAGGTCGAGATCGATCCCGAAACCGGGGCGATCGAGATCTTGCGCTACAACGCGGTCGACGAGGTTGGCCGCGCGATCAATCCGCTGCTCTTGGAAGGCCAGGTGCATGGCGGCATCGCGCAAGCGGTCGGCCAGTGCCTGATGGAAGACATCAATTACGACCGCGATTCCGGCCAGCTTATGTCGGGCTCCTTTATGGATTACGGTATGCCGCGCGCCAGCGACATGCCGTCTTTCGGCATGGAGACCAACGAGGTCCCGACCAAGACCAATCCGCTCGGCGTCAAAGGCGCCGGCGAGGCCGGCACGGTCGGCGCGCTACCCGCGGTGATGAACGCGATCAACGATGCGGTCGCGCAAGCCGGCGTCGATTACGTGCAGATGCCGTGCACGCCGCTGCGTATCTGGGAAGCGATCCAGGCGGCGAAGACGAAACAAGCCGCCGAATAGAGAGGCGAAAGCCGAAATACGCGGGCTTGGGCAAGCCAATGCGGGGGTACTGAGGGACGTAACCCGTCGACAGTGCCCCCACATACTTTTCGTCGCGATTTCAGATGGCCGACAGGCCACCGTCGACGGCCAACGCCACACCATTCACGAAGCTCGAATCGTCTGAAGCAAGAAACAGCGCAGCCGCCGCGATTTCTTCAGGACGACCCATCTTTCCCCGGGGGATCTGCGATTCGAAAAACCGCTTCCCCGCCTCGTCGAGAACGAGGTCCTGAGTCGGTGTGGCGATCGGCCCCGGGTGCAACACGTTCACCCGGATATTCCGGCCCTTTAGTTCGTTGAGCCACCCGCGTGCAAATGCGTGCAATGCCGCTTTGCTCGCCGCATACACGCTGAACCCCGGGTAACCTTTCATCGAAGCAACGGACCCGGTCATGAAGATCGATCCGCCATGGTTGAGCAGCGGCAACGCCTTCTGGACCGTAAACAGCGTGCCGCGCACATTCAGGTCGAAGGCCGCATCGAAGTGCTTCTCTGTAATCTCGCCCAATGCGGCGTATTCGCCCATGCCGGCGCTCGCGTAGAGGACGTCGATCTTGCCCTTTGTCCGCTTGACCGTCTCGAACAGACGGTCAAGGTCGTCGAGATTGGACGCGTCGCCGCGCACGCCGGTGACGTTCCGGCCGATCAGCTTGACGGCTGCGTCGAGCGTCGCCTGCCGCCGGCCCGTAATGAAAACATAGGCGCCTTCTTCGACAAACCGCTGGGCGCTCGCCAGCGCCATGCCGCTCGATCCACCCGTGATGACGGCAACCTTACCCTCGAGCTTTCTCATGATTTCTCCTTCGTCGTGTTGGACGGGGGCTCTGTTCCCCGACTGGTCCATCACTTAAGAAAGGAAGGATGATCAAAAAACTGGATAACCTTCTATTAAGATAATCTATTAATACGATTATGTTGAACTCGCTGACCCTCGACCAAATCCGGCTCTTCCTCGCGGTGACCGACTCCGGAAGCTTCTCGAAAGCCGCGAAGCAACTGAACCGCGCCCAGTCGGCGGTGACGTATGGGATCCAGAAGCTCGAGGCGCAGTTCGGCATTCCCCTCTTCGACCGCACCACCTATCGGCCAACCCTGACGGAAGCGGGGCGTGCGTTGCTGCCCCGGGCGCGCCGGATTGCCGAGGAGACAAATGCTTTTCGCGATACCGCGCGAAGTCTGGCCAGCGGATTGGAAGCGGAGCTGACGTTCGTGCTTGACTCCATGTTCCCGATGCAAGCGGTCGTCAAAGCGCTCCGCGCTTTCTCCGCGAAGTTCCCAACCGTTCCGCCGCGCGTCTATGTGCAATCGCTTGGCGCGGCCGCGGAACTGGTACTCGACGGCACCTGCGCGATCGGATTGCTGGGGCTGGTTTTCAGCGATATCGCGCTCTTGAAGCGCATCCCCTTGCTCACGATCGATCTGGTCCCGGTGGTGGCACCCGATCATCCGTTGGCGGCACTCCAGGGCCCCATCGAGACCCACGTCCTACACGAGCATGTTCAACTCGTGCTCACCGATCGCTCGTCGCTGACCACGGGACGTGACTATGGCGTCTTGTCGGACCGCGCGTGGCGCCTGGCGGATCTCGGCGCGAAACACGCGATGCTGCTAGCAGGTCTTGGCTGGGGCAACATGCCCTTCCATCTGGTCCAGAACGACATTGCGCAAGGACGACTAAAAATCGTTCAACCCATCGAGTTCGATTCGAGAGGTGCGCAATTCGTAATGTGCGGGGCCTATCTTGCCGACCATCGGTTGGGCCCAGCGGGGCAATGGATGATCGAAAATTTGGCAGCAATCGTCGGCAATTAGGCACGAACGCTCACGCCGCTTTCTTTTTCCGCCGCCGCGTCGCGAAAGATCGGGTAATGCGCTGACGCATGCGGGTGCGCAGCTTTGGCCGCGCGGCGCCCGGGCGGCGCCGCATGGTGAGCCGCGCGCCGGCCTGTGTCTTGACGAGATGCAGCGTGCGGTCGTGGAAATTCTCGAGCCCGGGCCGATGCCCGACCGAGATCAGCGTTGTCCAGCGCAGCTCTTCCTTGAAAATGCTCATCATCGCGGTCTGGTTGTCGTCATCGAGCGCGGCGGTCGCCTCGTCCATGAAAATCCATTCCGGCTTGTGCAGCAACGCGCGGACGAAAGCGATGCGCTGCTGCTCGCCGCCGCTCAAGAGCCGATCCCAGCGCTCGTTCTCGTCCATCCGGTCGATGAGATGGGCGAGGCCGCAACGCTTCAGCGCCGCCGCCATCGCCTTGCGATTGAAGCGCCGCGGCGAGGCGGGATAGGCGATCGCGGCGCGCAGCGTGCCGAGCGGCAGATAGGGACGCTGCGGCATGAACATGATCTTGCTGCGCTCGGGCAGGTGGATCGAGCCGTTGCCCCACGGCCAAAGGCCTGACGCGGCGCGCATCAGCGTGCTCTTGCCGCTGCCCGATTCGCCCGTGATCAGCACTTTCTCGCCGCGCGCGATTTTCGCATTGGTTTCGGCGATCACGATATTGCCGTCGGCCAAGGTGATCTCGAGATCTTCGAAGGAAATCGCCTCTTCGTTCTCTTTCACCTTTTCCTCGACGAGCGCGATCTTGGTGACATCACCGCTTTCGGTCGTCGATTCGATCGTCGTCTGCAGCATGTCCTCGAATTCGAGCAGCCGTGTGACATGCGAGCGCCATTCGGCGATGAGCGGAAAATTGTCGACGAACCAGGTGAGGCTGGTCTGTACCTGGCCGAAGGCGGCGGTAATCTGCATCAACCCGCCCAAGGAGATTTGATCGGCGAAATAGCGCGGGCTCGCGACCAGAGTCGGATAGATGATGCCGACCATCGCATAGCCGTTGGTCATCCACATCAGCCGGCGCTTCGCGCGCATCAGCACGAGCGACGCGGCCGTCACCAGGCCAAAGCCGCGGTTGAGGCTCTTCTGTTCGTCGGCCTCGCCGCCGATCAGCGCGATGCTCTCGCTGTTCTCCCTGAGCCGCACCAGCGCGAAGCGGAAATCCGCCTCTGCGGCGTTGTGCTGGACGTTCGCCGGCACGATCGGCCGGCCGATCCAATAGGTCAGCGCCGAGCCAATCGCCGCATAGACGAGCGCCGCCCCGACCATGTAACCCGGTATGTTCAACATGACGCCGAAAAGCGCGACGGTCAGTACGCCCGACAGCGACCAGAGGATGCCGACGAAGGACAGCAGCGTCAGCGCCGAATTGACTATGCCGATCGCGAATTCGACCGCCATCTCGGTCGCACCGCGGATATTCTCGGCGATGCGTTGATCGGGATTCTCGACACCCTCGCCGACGAAATTGAGCTGGTAGTGCCGGCCGCCCTCGAGCCAGCCGCCGATCAGCTGGTCGGTGAGCCACCGCCGCCAGCGCAATTGCAGAAGCTGCTTCACGTAAACCTGATAGACCGCGACCCCCATGCTGGCGCTGCCAAGCGCGGCAAAGATCGCCATCTGGCGCAGGAAGGCCGACCAATTATGGTATTGGAGCGCGTCGAAGAAGTCGCGGTTCCAAACATTGATGCGGATCTGGATCGCGATCTGCAGCAAGGTCAGCACCAATACCCCGCCGGCAAGAAGCCGCGCCTGCCACCGCGCGTCTGCCGCCATGAAAAATGGGCCGGCCAGCCGGAGAAAGCGGCCGAAAAAGCCCGTTTCGGGCGAGGAAGGTGCTGGGTTGTCCGCCATGAACCGGGTCCGGTACGAGGGGTTGCGTACCTATAACCCCCGAGACCCGAGAGCGTTCGACGGCCGAGCCTATGCCATCGCTTGGTTTGATCCCTGGCGGCACGCTATGGATTCGGCAGGGCGGTAGCCCTGGCGAGGCGTACAATGCGGGAATCGGGCTTCACCCGCATCGATGCGGCGATTTTCGCTGCGAAGACGTCGGAGTGGCGTCTCGCGGGCGGCATTCCCGCACCGCGCGAGACGATCGGGCGCCCGTCAATGAAAGCCGCGAAAGCCGGCGTGGCACCGCGAGGATCACGATCTGAAAGGGGATGGAGATGAGGCTGATTTCCTATCGCAGCGGCCAACAGCCGGGCATCGGCGTGATGGTCGATCAAAGCCGTTTCATCGCGCTGCGCCGTGTGTTGCCCGATCTGCCGCCGACGCTCAAAGATATCATCGGGCAAAACAGCGTGCTGAAGCGCATCGCCGAAGCGATCAAAGGCAATGAAGGCGACCTCAAGATCGAGCAGGTCGAGCTCGATCCGGTCATTCCCGACCCGCACGCCACTTGGGCACTCGCGCTCAATTTCCACGCGCATGTCGAGGAGACAGGACTCACCACCTCGGCCGATTATCCGCAAATCTTTCAGCGCATGCCGATCAGCGTGCTCGGCCATGGCGATGCGCTCTGGTGCCCGAACCCCGCCATCGCCAAGACTTTCGATTACGAAGGCGAACTCGCGGTGGTGATCGGCACGCCTGGCCGACATATCCCGATGGCGCGGGCGCTGAGCCATGTCGCCGGCTATGCCTGTTACAACGAAGGCTCGGTGCGCGAATTCCAGGGTCATAATCGCCAATTCGGCCTCGGCAAGAATTTCGAGCGCTCGGGCAGTTTCGGGCCGTGGCTCATGACTCCCGACGAATTCGGCGATCCCAAGACGCATCGCGTGATCACGCGCTTGAACGGCGTCGAGAAGCAGAATGAATCGCTCGAAAAAATGCTGTTCTCGGTCGAGCAGGTGATCCACTACCTCTCGACCGGCTATACGCTGCGGACCGGCGATGTCATCGCGATGGGGACGCCGGGCGCGCTGAAGAAACCGCCGGACTATGTCCCGGGGCCCAATGATTCGCCGCGCATTCCCGGCCGCACGCGCATGAAGCCCGGCGATGTGTGCGAGGTCGAACTCACCGGCTACGGCATTTTGAGCAATCCGATCGTCGCCGATCCGACACCGCTCGAGCCCTGAGCGGAGCCATGAAACGCAGAAGGCGGCACCGATCGGTGCCGCCTTCGCTTTCGCACGCGTTTGACGCGTTAGTTCTCGTTCGGCAGGCGCATCTGGCTCCAGCCTTCGAGCGGGAAGCCATGCGTGCCCGTATAAGCATCGCTCTCGT
>DASXCX010000194.1:0-10926 GCA_036490955.1 Allostellaceae bacterium
GTTGAGCAGCCACAGCAGCAGGAAGAACGCCATCATCGCCGTGACGAAGTCGGCATAAGCGACTTTCCACGCGCCGCCGTGATGGCCGCCGTGACCGCCTTTCTTGACTTTCTTGATGATGACCGGAGCGCCGGCGCCGTGTTTAGCCATAGCTTACGTCTGCCCGACCGATCAGGCCGCTTGCGGCATGTTCTCGACCGCGGCTTCGACCTCGTAAAAGGTCGGGCGGACATCGGTATTGAGCGCCTTGCGCGCGAACTCGACGGCGACCGAAGGCGCGTAGCCCTGCATATAGGCGAGGATGCCAGCCTTCATGCAGAGGAAATAGCGCTCCTCGGCATCGCCGCGCCCTTTGACCGCCGAAGCCAGCGGCGCGATGAAGCCGTAAGACAGCAAGATGCCCATGAAGGTGCCGACGAGCGCGCCGCCGATCAGCTCGCCGAGCACGGCCGGCGGCTCGGTGATCGAGCCCATCGTGTGAATGACGCCGAGCACTGCGGCAACGATGCCGAGGGCGGGCATGGCGTCGGCGACGTTTTGGATCGCGCCGGCGATCGCGTGATGCTCTTCGCGATGGATAGAGAGGTCCTCTTCCATCAGCGTTTCCATCTCGTGATGGTTGTCGGTGCCGAGGGTGAGGAGACGCAGATAGTCGCAGAGGAAGGTGACCGCGTGCTCGTCCGCCAGGAAGGCGGGATATTTCTGGAAGAGCGGGCTTTCATGTGGCTTCTCGACATGCTGCTCGAGCACGAGCGCCCCTTTGGTCTTCGCCATTTTGAAGACGGCGTAGAGCAGGGTCAGCAATTCGAGATAGCCGCCCTTGTTGTATTTCTCGCCCTTGAGCAGACCGGGGATCGCTTTGCCCGCGCCGGAGAGCACCGGTTTGCGATTGGCGATGATGAAGCCGCCGATCGCCGCACCGACGATGATCATGACTTCGAAAGGCTGAAACAGGACGTTCAGATGGCCGCCATTGGCGATATAACCGCCCATAACGGAACCTAAAACGACGACAATACCGACAATGACCATCATGGCAGGGGAGACACGTTCTGTGACACCGCGGGAATGGGGTTAAATTGCGGGATTCGCGTTAATATTCCCTTTCGCGACCGCCACATCCTGCCTATCATTCGGGCCAAATCCCGCGCCGAGTTACAAAGGCTAAACCCTTGTCACGCCACCCTTCTCCGTCTCCGGACCAGCCGCTCGGCGGCTATCCGCGGCTGCGCATGCGGCGCAACCGTCGCGACGACTGGACGCGGCGTCTGGTGGCCGAGCATGTTCTGACGTCGGCCGATTTCCTCTGGCCGGTTTTCGTTCACGACGGGAAAGAGGCGAGGGTGGCGATCCCGTCGATGCCGGGTGTCGACCGTCTGTCGATCCCGGCGCTCGTCGACGCGGCCGGCGAAGCGCATGCTCTCGGTATCCCCGTGATCGCGCTGTTCCCGGCGACACCGCCAGAGCGCAAGACGGCGGAGGGCGCCGAAGCGCTCAATCCCGAGAACATTGTCTGCCGCGCGATCCGCGCCGTGAAAAAAGCGGTACCGGCACTGGGCGTGATGTGCGATGTCGCGCTCGATCCTTTCACCACGCACGGCCATGACGGCGTATTGCGCGACGGCTATGTCGCCAACGACGAGACGGTCGCGATCCTCTGCCGGCAGGCGCTCGTCCAGGCCGAGGCGGGCTGCGATCTCATCGCGCCGTCGGACATGATGGACGGCCGCATCGGCGCCATCCGCGACGCGCTCGACGGCAAGGGCTTCGATGGTGTGCGCATCATGGCCTATGCCGCGAAATACGCCTCGGGCTTCTATGGCCCGTTCCGCGACGCGATCGGCTCGAAGAGCAATCTCGGCAAGGCCGACAAGCGGTCCTACCAGATGGATCCCGCCAACAGCGACGAGGCGCTGCGCGAAGTCGCTCTCGATATCGCCGAGGGCGCGGACATGGTGATGGTGAAGCCGGCGCTGCCCTATCTCGACATCGTGCGCCGCGTGAAGGAACGCTTCGGCATGCCGACCTTCGGCTATCAGGTGAGCGGCGAATACGCCATGCTCAAAGGCGCGATCGAGCGCGGCTGGCTCGATGACTCGGTGATGCTCGAAGCGCTGATGTCGATCAAGCGCGCCGGCGCGGATGGGGTTCTCACCTACGCCGCGGTCGAGGCGGCGAAGAAGCTCAAGGCGGGGTGAGCTTCACCCAAGTCAGCTCGTGCTTGTTGACGTGGAGATGCATCAGGCGCGAGCCGGGGATTGCGGCGAAGCGCGCCTGCGTTTCAAAATCAGTATCGCCTTGGAATTTGATGGTGCAGAGGAAGTTCTTCACCGTGCCGGCGGCGATGAATTTCTCGACCAGCGTCAGCAGCCGAGCCGGATAACAGATAACGTCCGAGAACAACCAATCGACGGGGCCGATGTCGCGCGGTGCGAGGGCAAAAGCGCTCTCCAGGCGCTGTGTGACGTTCGGCAGCGCCGTCAGGCGCGCATCAAGAGGCGCTTTGTCGACAGCGATGACGCGTGCACCGAGATTTTCGAGCACATAGCTCCAGCCGCCGGGAGAAGCGCCGAGATCGAGGCAGGTCTCGCCCGGCTTCGGCCTTATGCCGAGCAAAGTGAAAACCTCCCAGAGCTTCAGATAGGCGCGGCTCGGCGGCGCGCGGTCTTCGATGAAATTCGCTTCGCCGTTCGGGAATGGACTCGAGCAATCGGACGCGGCGAGCAGCGTCTTATTATCGAGCAAGGTCCACGAACCGAGCGGCGCGGTCGGCGCGGCGTCGCCGAAGGCAAGGGGCTTGGCCGAGACTTTCGGCAGCTTCTCGACGATCAGCGTCGCGCGGCGGTGATGCGCGTGCGAATAGAGCGCCCAGTTGCGCTGGATGGCGCGGAGCTGCTTCGCCGCATCGCCGATCGAGGCGATCGCGAGGCGCTGCGGATTGCGCCAAATATTCGCGACCCAACCGATATCGCGCGGCGCTCCTTCGGCGAGGACGAGCCTTCCATGCGCTTCGATCGCCGCGTCGCCGAGCTCGTGCTGAAGTTCGGCGAGGAAGCCATCCGGGGCGAGATAGCCGGTGAGCTCAACCAAGCAGGAAATCGCGGATCGCGGCGATCTGGTCGTCGGCCATCAAGGCCGGCGCGTGGCCGATGCCGGCGAACTCGACGAGCCTAGCGCGCGGGCCGCGCTGCGTCATCGCTTCGGCGGCGTCTTTCGGCAGGATGTCCGATTGCGCGCCGCGCAGCACCAGCACGGGGCATTTGATCGCGTCCCAGGTTGGCCACAACGCGACATCGTTGATCGGGCCTTGCTTGAACGTTTCGGCAATCTTCGGATCGTAGTTGAAGCCGATGTCGCCGTCGGATTTGCGGCGTGAGGAATGGGTTGCGAGATGCCGCCATTGCGCGTCGGTTAGAGGTCCGAAGGGCGCATGAACGCGGCGCAGCGCGGCTTCGAACGCGACGATATCGGGGAAACCCGGATCGAGACCGGCATAGGCGGCGATGCGCTCGATCCCGGCTTTCGGGACAAGCGCGCCGACATCGTTGATCACGAGCTTGCCGAGCGGCGCGTTCGGCAACGCCGCGAACAGCATGCCGATAATGCCGCCCATCGAGGTCCCGACCCAATCGACGCGCTCGACATCGAGCCGCGCGATCAGCGTTGTGATATCGGCGAGGTAAAGCGGATAACCGTAATCGCCGGCCTCGTTGAGCCAATCGCTCTTGCCGCGGCCCGGCATGTCGGGGCAAATGACGCGATAATGTGTCGAGAGCGCTTGCGCCAAGACATCGAAATCGCGGCTATTGCGCGTAAGCCCGTGAACGCATAGCAGCACCGGAGCGGCGCGTGTCGGACCCGGCCATTCGACGTAGGCGAGGCGATGGAAGCCATGCGGTCCGATGCATGTGAGCGCGCGCTCGATCATGCCGCAACCTTGGCGCGTGCGAAGCGGCTGATCAAGCGTTGCCGGAGCGAGCCTGCTCGGCTAAGACCCCGGCAAATCCAAGGAGTGACGCATGCCGCAACGCGGCCCGCTTTCGGGTATCACCGTCGTCGATCTTTCGCGCATCCTGGCGGGGCCTTACTGCACCATGTTGATGGCCGAGATGGGCGCGCGGGTCATCAAGGTCGAGCCGCCGAGGACCGGCGACGATGCGCGTGCCTACGGCCCCTTCGTCAAGCACCATTCGGCCTATTTCGCCTCGGTCAATCGCGGCAAAGAATCGATCGCGCTCGATCTCAAAGCCGACGGCGACAAGAAGATTTTCGAGAAGCTGCTCGAGAAGGCCGATGTCCTGGTCGAGAATTTCCGCCCCGGCACGATGGAGAAACTCGGCTACGGCTGGGAGACGCTGCACAAGCGCTATCCGCAATTGATCTATGCGGCGGCGTCGGGCTTTGGTCACACCGGTCCCAATTCGAAAGATCCGGCCTATGACATGGTCGTCCAAGGCATGGGCGGCATCATGAGCGTCACCGGCTTCCCCGGCGGCGAACCGACGCGTGTCGGCATGTCGATCGGCGACGTCGGCTCGGGCATTTACACCGCGGTCGCGGTCAACGCAGCGCTGCTGCATCGCTTTCGCACCGGCGAAGCGACCAAGGTCGATATCTCGATGTTCGATTGCCAATTGGCGCTGCTCGAAGGTGTTGTTGTCCGCTACACCGCCGAAGGCGTCATTCCCGGCCCGGTCGGCTCGCGGCACGCGACCATCACGCCATTTCAGGCTTTCACGACCAAGGACGGAAACATCATCATC
The DNA here is from genome assembly GCA_036490955.1 of Allostellaceae bacterium. Lineage (GTDB taxonomy): Bacteria > Pseudomonadota > Alphaproteobacteria > ATCC43930 > CGMCC-115725 > CAIKMD01. The sequence continues at coordinate 4,764 of DASXCX010000194.1, forward strand.
GCCGCCGGCAATGACAGCCTCTTCGTGCGGTTGTGCAATGGGCTCGGCAAGCCGGGCCTGGGACTGGATCCCGACTATCTAACCAACGATCTGCGGCGGAAGAATCAGCAGCGATTGGAGGCCGAGATCGAAGCGATCCTCGCGGACAAGACGACCGCGGAGTGGATCAAGATCATCGGCGATGCCGGCGTGCCGTGCGGGCCGATCAACAATATCGCAGAGGCGCTGAAACATCCGCAGGTCGAGGCGCGCAATATGCTAGTCACGGTGCCGGACGGCGAGGGCGGGACCCTCCAAGTCTCTGGCAATCCCCTGAAGATGTCGGTCTTTCCGGATCCGCCGACCCGTGACGCGGCCCCCGACCTCGACGCCAACCGCGCGGCGATCCTCGAAGAGCTCGGTCTCGCCTGACCGCCGTGGCGGCGATTTAGCGGGCGAGCGCGGCGCTCGCCGTATTCAATTTCATCCCGCGCGGACCCGGCAACTCGATCCCGATCTCGAGCGTGGACATCCGTTCGCCGCGTTGCAGCCTGACCTCGACCTTGTCGCTGGCCACTTCGATGTATTTGCGAATGACCTCGAGGATGTCTTTCTGCAACAGCGGCAAGTATTCCGGCTGCGACCGGTCCTGGCGTTCATGAGCGAGCAGTATCTGCAGCCGATCCTTCGCGGTCTGGGCCGAGCTTTGCGATTTCGGGCGGAGGAAATAATCGAACAGCCTCATGCCGTCCTCCAGAGCAGCCGCTGCAACAAGCCACGCCGCTCGGGGCCGAGCACGCGCATCTCAGTCTGTTCGCCCATGAGCCGTGACACGGCGTCGGCGTAAGCGGCGCCGGCATTCGAGCCCTGGTTGAGGACGACCGGCGTGCCGACATTCGATGCGCTGAGCACGGTCGGGCTCTCCGGCACAATGCCGAGCAGGGGGATGGAAAGAATTTCGAGAACATCCTCGACCTTCAGCATCTCGCCTTTGGCGACACGGAGCGGATCATACCGGGTGAGCAGCAGGTGAGCCTTGACCGCGCCTTCGCCTTTTTCCGCGCGGCGCGTCTTGCTGCTGAGCAAGCCGAGCACACGGTCGCTGTCGCGCACGGAAGAGACCTCGGGATTGGTGACGACGACCGCTTCGTCGGCAAAATACATGGCGAGATGCGCGCCGCGCTCGATCCCGGCGGGGCTGTCGCAGAGAATGTAATCGAAGTCGCTGCGAAGCTCGTTGATCACCTTCTCGACGCCTTCGCGGGTGAGAGCGTCCTTGTCGCGCGTTTGCGATGTCGGCAGGATTGACAGATTGTCGAGCCGCCGGTCGACGATCAATGCCTGTTTAAGCTTAGCGTCGCCCTGAATGACGTTGATGAAGTCGAACACCACGCGGCGCTCGCACCCCATCACCATGTCGAGGTTGCGCAAGCCGACGTCGAAGTCGATGACGACGGTCTTTTTGCCGCGCAGAGCAAGCCCCGCGCCGAGCGCTGCGGTGGAGGTCGTCTTGCCGACGCCGCCTTTACCTGATGTGATTACGATGACTTTTGCCACGCCTCGGTCTCTCCTTTCGAGGTTGGATGTTATTTCAGGGGCTCGACGTGCAGCGTGCCGTCGTCGAGGTACACCTGGACCCGTTGCCGGCGCAGCGACGGGTCGATCGCGTCGCTGAGCTTGTAGAGACCGGCAATCGCGATCAGTTCGGCATCGAGGGCTTCGCAGAAGATACGCGCTGCGTTGTCCCCATGGACGCCGGCGAGCGCTCGGCCGCGCAACGCACCGTAAACGTGGATGTTGCCCCGGGCGATGAGCTCGGCGCCGGGACTTACGGAAGCGACAACGACAAGATCGCCGCGCTCGGCAAAAACCTGCTGCCCCGAACGCACCGGTTCGGTGACGAGAAGCGCCGTCCCGCTCGAATAAGCGCTCGGCGCCGACCGGATGCGCGATTCTATCGGCGCACTCTCGCCTTGATTTTTGTTCTCGTTCGTCGGCCTAACCGGCTTCGACTTGTCATCGCCTGTCGGCACGGCATTGTGGCGGCGGCTGTCGGGAAGCACGTCGGTGCCGCTGGGCAGCGTGATGAGGCCGGCGTGAAGCGCCGCCTTGTTCTGCTCGATCGTGCCGTTTTGCACGCCGATCAATGTGACCTTGCGGTTGCGCATTTCGCGCGCGAGGCCGATGAAATCGAAGGATGGGCCGATGTCTTCCGCTTGGTCGAGATCGAGGACGAAGGGGGCATTGGCGTAGAAATGCGGTGTCTGCGACAGCATTGTATCAATGGCGTCGAAGAACGCAGTATCGGGCGCGCGTGCCATCTGCAGCACGATCGCCGTGAAAAACCGGCCTCGAACCTGAAACGGCGCGACATTCGCGCGTTGCGCGTTGTCGCTTGCCTCCACTCGCGGTGAACTATTCATCACTCTGACTAAGCGTATCCACGAATTCTCTTTATCTGAGTTGCCATAACGAGGCTACGTCGTGATGTGGTTTTTTTGTGGCATGGTGAATCGTCCACAGGTTTCTTCATCGCGGCGGTCTGCGTGCACGGTAGCCGCGTGCGCGACTCGACGCTTAAACGCGGCACGCGTGCTTTCGCGGCTGTTAGAGCGCTGTCGGTTGTGGTCGCGGCCATCATCGATGCAGAAGTTGCGTCGATTCTTGGCGGGTGCCGTAAAATCCGACTCGATCCGCGGCGCGGACTGTTTTGTTCCCGCGGTGGAAGAGCGCATAAAAAAACGGCGCGGGAAACCGCGCCGTTTTTCCATACGATCGAATGCGCGATCAGTACCAGCCGTAAGGTCCGCCGAGCAGGGTGAAGACCAGCAACAGCAGAACGATCAGGCCGACGAGGCCGAGTCCGCCACCGCCGTAATATTCGCGACGATAGCCGTAGTAGCCGCCACCGCTGAACATCAGGATGAGGACTATTAATAGTAGAAGAAGCATGATTGTCTCCGGCGTTGTCTTGCCGGAAACAACAATCAGAGGAAGAAAAAGTTCAGGTGGCGCGAGGACTTGCTTTACTAAGCCGCAGCTTCGCGCTCAAGGTGCTCGGCCTCGATCTGCATCGACGCCGCGAGCGATTTGAGTTGCGCTGCCGTGCCCGGTGCAGCGCGTCCGGCCTGCAACTCCAAGCTACGGGCCTTGCCGCGTAGATAGTCGATGGTACGGCGGTGTTGCGACGGCGACGCCGCGTTTTCCATGTGCTCCATGATGCCCCCGAAAGCAGGACGACACCTAAGCTCAAGGTGGCAGAGCCTGCGCGCCCCGCCTAGTGAGGGCGGCTACCTAAGGGCTTTTACGGATGTGCGCTCCAAGCCGGGAGAGTCTCGTCGAAGCCGAACTCGAGTGCCGTCGCTTCCGCTTCGATTGTCGCGGCAAGGCTCGTGAGCTGCGCCGCGAGCAGCGAGGCAGCGCGAGCCGCTTCGAGGCGCATGCCGCGCGCTTCGCGCTTCAGGCGCCCGATCACATAGCTACGGTCGAAAGACGATAAGGTGCTGGTGTCCATCGTGGCGGCCTCTTTGGATTGCAAGATCGCCCGTACAACCGACGGCGCCGCAGGCGGGTTTCCCGATCGAAAAGGAGATTTCGCGGCTTTTCGCGAACGGCGTGAAGATTTCGCGGCGGGCCTGTCGCGAAATGGGCATTTCGCGGCTTTATCGAGGCGGCGCGCCGTCAGTGCAAAAATGGCTCGACGATCTCGTTCTCGCGGCAGGTTGCGCGGCGCATGTCGCGCGGAAAATGGAGATCGTCGAAAGGGGTCGCGTGATGCATCGTGCAGCGATTGTCCCAAATGACGACATCGCCGCGCGTCCATTTGTGGCGATAGACGAATTGTCGCTGGGTTGCGAAATCGATCAATTCTTTGAGGAGCGCGCGGCCTTCATCGACGGGCACACCGACGACATGCGCGGCATGGGAGGCAAGGTAGAGCGTCTTGCGGCCGGACGTAGGATGGATCTGCGCGATTTTATGCTCGGCAGGCGGACGCGACTGCAGCTCTTCCGCGGTCGGCTCGGGGAAGCCCGAAACCTGGCGCGAGTACCAGATCGAATGCGATGCGACGAGCCCTTCGATCTTCTCTTTCATGGCGGGAGACAGCGCATCATAGGCGGCGCGCTCATCGGCGAATTCCGTATCGCCTTCGCCGTTCATCGGAATGAGATGGCCGTTGAGCAGCGAATAAGTCGCGCGGTTGGGATGAAACGACATATCCGTATGCCAGAGCCGGTTGGCGTTGTTGAAAGCGCGGTCGCGGCTGTCGGCGGGACGGATATTGCCATCGGCATCGAGATTGCCGACATCGACGAGCTCGGGCCATGCGCCCAGCCGCTCGCGGCGGCCGGTCACGGTCAGGACGCGGCCGCGTTGCATCGGACCGAGATGGCGCGCGAAAGCGATATGCTGATCGTTGCTGAGCGGCGTCGCATTGGGATAAACGCAGACCGCATAGCGGTCCATCAGGGCGCGTACTTCATCGATCTCGGCCAAAGTCAACGCCCGCGTCATGTCGAGGCCGACGATGCGAGCGGCAAAGAGAGGATGCAGTGCTTCGGCTTTAAGAGGCATCGCGCCTTCCTTCTCGGCGGTAGAGGATAGCGCCGCGCGCCCGACCGCGTATAGTGGCATCCGTATGCGTGTGCTCGGGCGAATTCTCCTGACACTTTTGGTTCTGACTGCGGTTGCGGTCGCCGGCGGCTACCTCTGGCTGCGCTCGTCTTTGCCGCGGACCGGCGGCACGATCGTCGTCCAGGGCGTGAATGCGGCGGTGACGATCGCGCGTGACGTGCATGGCATCCCGACGATCAAAGCCAAGAGCGACGCAGATGCCGCTTTCGGCCTGGGCTATGTCGAGGCGCAGGATCGGCTGTTTCAGATGGATCTGATGCGGCGTGCCGGCGCCGGCCGCCTGAGCGAATGGTTCGGTCCGGCGGCGCTCGATACCGATAAATCGATGCGCACCCTCGGACTCTATCACGCGGCGGAGGCGCAATATCCGCTGCTTTCGCCCGAGCTACGCGCGGTGTTCGATGCTTATGCCGCCGGGGTCAACGCCTATCTTGCGGCGCGGCGCGGCGCGCTGCCGCTGGAGTATCAGGTGCTGCGGGTTTCGGCCGAGCCCTGGAAGCCTGTCGATTCCTTGATCTGGGGCAAGCTCATGGATCTGCAGCTCACCGGCAATTATCGCCAGGAGCTGCTGCGCGCGCGGCTGGCGCAACGTTTGAAACCCGAAGACCTCGCCGTGCTCTATCCGGATTATGATCCGCAAGCGCCCGTCACCTTGGGCGCGCTCGATCTCGATCACATCCTCCCCGGCTTGCCGCCGGTGCTGCCAGCGTCGAATGAATGGGTCGTCGACGGCAAGCATTCGGAATCCGGCAAGCCAATTCTGGCGAACGATCCGCATCTCGGATTTGCCACGCCCGGTGTGTGGTATCTCGCACGCATCGAGACGCCGGAAGAGACCATCGCCGGCGTTACATCGCCGGGCGAGCCGATGATCGTGATCGGCCACAACACACACATCGCTTGGGGCTTCACGACGACAGGCGGCGATGTCGAGGATGTCTTCGTCGAGAAGCTCGACCCGGCCGATGCGACGCATTACATGACGCCCGCCGGATCAGAAGCCTTTACGACGCGCGACGAGAAAATTCTCGTCAAAGGCGCCGATCCGGTGACGCTGGCGGTGCGCTCGACGCGGCACGGGCCGGTGATTGCCGATCCCGGTGGCGGCGAGGTGCTGGCGGTCGAGGTGACCTGGCTGCAAGGCGAGGATCGCACCCCGCAAGCGCTTTGGGATGCAAGTCACGCGCATGATTGGAACAGCTTCCGCGACGCGTTCAAGAACGCGGTCGCGCCCGAGCAGAACATCACCTATGCCGATATCGACGGCCATATCGGTTTCATCGCGCCGGCGCAGGTGCCGATCCGTGCTCAGGGCGACGGCACAGCGCCGGTGCCGGGCTGGACGGACGAGAATGAATGGACCGGCACGGTGCCGTTCGACGGCTTGCCGCAAGCGGTCGATCCGCCGAGCGGCCGCTTCGTTGCCGCCAACAACAAGATCGTGCCGGATTCCTTCCCCTACATGATCACCAAGCGCTGGGAGTTGCCGTACCGCGCGCAGCGCATCACCGAGCTTCTCGATGCAACGCCGATGCAGTCGCCCGATACG
>DASXCX010000195.1:0-8732 GCA_036490955.1 Allostellaceae bacterium
GAGCGCGCCAAGCTCGCCTCGCTGGCACTTGCGATCCAAAATGGGCGATCTTCCGAGCCGAGCCTCGCGGGCCGCCAGGTCACGCCGGCGGCAGCCGTCGCCGCCGCGCCGAGCCGGAGCAGCGCGGCACCGGCCGCACCCAGCACGACCGACCGGCCGCTGGTGGTGATCCGCTTCGATCAGCCGAACGTCGACTATGAGCAGCCGCTCTACACGGCTGTCAGCCGCGCGCTGGAGCGCAAGCCGAGCGCCACCTTCACGATCCAAGCGGTCGCCCCCAATGGCGGCAGCGCCTCCGAAGTTGCCGCCAGCACCAAAGCCTCGCGGCAGAATGCCGAGAAAGTACTGAACTCATTGACTGCGATGGGATTGCCGGCGGACCGCATCTCCCTCTCGGCCTCGATGACCCCGGACATTCAGAGCAACGAGGTCCGGCTCTTCGTCCGCTAGGCGAGCCATGGCCGCACGCAAGCCGCCCGATCGAGGCCCCACCGCTCAAGCGCCGGCTGCCAAGACCTTTCCAGTCGGTTGGGACGAGTTGCATCGCAACGCGCGGGCGCTCGCCTGGCGGCTGCTCGATCTCGGCCCCTGGCAAGGCATCGTCGCCATCACGCGCGGCGGCTTGGTGCCGGCGGCGATCGTCGCGCGCGAGCTCGACATCCGTCTCGTCGACACGATCTGCATCGCCAGCTACGACGACCGCATCCAGGGCCAAGTCGTCGTACTGAAGCCGGTCGCCGGCGACGGCGCGGGCTGGCTGATCGTCGACGATCTGGTCGATACCGGCCGCACCGCGCGTATCGTGCGCGACATGCTGCCGAAAGCGCATTTCGCCACGATCTATGCCAAGCCGGCAGGACGGCCGCTGGTCGACACCTATATCACCGAAGTGAGCCAGGACACCTGGATCCTTTTCCCCTGGGATATCGACCTGCAATACGCCCCGCCGATTGCCGGCGCGCGTCCGACGCGGTAAGGCCAAAGCGATGAAACGCTCTCTCGGCCTTTTGCTGGTGGGCAGCATGTTCCTTGCCGGAACCGCGCAAGCCCAGCAGGCCGCGCCCGCCCGCGACGCTTCCATTCACGACAGGCGCGACATGGTCGCGGCCGCCAATCCGCTCGCGGCGCAGGCCGGACGCGAAATGCTGCGCCGCGGCGGCACCGCGGTCGATGCCGCTATCGCGACGCAAATGGTGCTCAATCTGGTCGAGCCTGAATCCTCAGGCATCGGTGGCGGCGCTTTGCTCGTGCTCTATTCGGCGAAAGATTATCGCGTCACGACTTTCGATGGGCGCGAAACCGCGCCCGCGGCGGCGAAAGGCGATCGCTTCATCGGTCCCGACGGCAAGCCGATGAGTTATTTCGACGCGCTGGTCGGCGGCCGCTCGGTCGGCGTGCCGGGCGTGCTGCGCATGCTCGATATGGCGCATCGCCGCTACGGCAAGCTGCCCTGGGCAAGCCTCTTCGAGCCGGCGATCAAATTGGCGCGCGATGGCTTCCCCATTTCGGAAAAGCTCAACGGCGAGCTGGCGCGCGACAAACTCTTTCCCAAAGACGGCGCGGCGCGTGCCTATTTTTACGAGCCCGACGGCACCGCCAAGGCAACCGGCACGATCCTCAAGAATCCCGAGCTCGCCGCGACCCTGACCGCGATCGCGCAACACGGCGCCGATGCCTTCTATAAAAGCCCGATCGCCGACGACATCGTCGCGACCGCCGATCATGCCTGGATCAATCCGAGCGATATGACCCTCGCCGATATCGCCGGCTATCGGGCGAAAGAGCGGCCACCGATCTGCGGCTTCTATCGTCAATATCGGCTTTGCGGCATGGGACCGCCGAGCTCGGGCGGTGTCGCAGTGCTGGAGATTCTCGGGTTGCTGCAGCCCTTCGATTTGAAAGACCAAGTCGACACACCCGAGGCCTGGAACCTCTTCGCCCAAGCGAGCCGGCTCGCTTACGCCGATCGTGATCGCTACGTCGGCGATCCGGATTACGTCCGCGCGCCGATCGCCGGCTTGACCGACCGCACCTATCTCGCGGAGCGCGCCAAGCTGATTAATCCGCAGCATTTCGCCGCCGGCAAAGTCGCTCCCGGTGAGCCGCCGGGCCTCCATGCCGATAATTGGGGCCGCGACCAGACGCCGGAATTCCCATCTACGAGCAACATGGCGATCATCGACCGCGCCGGCAACTCGCTGGCGATGACGACGACGATCGAATTCGCCTTCGGCTCGCATCTCATGGTGCACGGCTTCCTGCTCAACAACGAGCTGACCGATTTCTCCTATGTCCCCGAAAGCGACGGCAAACCGGTCGCCAATCGCGTCGAAGGCCGCAAACGGCCGCGCAGCTCGATGTCGCCGACCCTGGTATTCGACCAGAAGGGCAAGCTGGTGATGAGCGTCGGCTCGGCAGGCGGCGCCGCGATCATCACCGACGTCGCCAAGACGCTCGTCGCGACGCTCGACTGGAACTTCCCGATGCAGCAGGCGATGGACCTGCCGAACGTCAGCAATCGCAACGGCGCGACCGATGTCGAGTCGACGCATGGCGCCGACGCGCTGGCCGCGGCGCTGGCGGCAACCGGACACGATATCCACCGCAACGGCCGCAACAGCGGGCTTTCCGGCATTCGCGTGACGCCGCAAGGCTTCGATGGCGCCGCCGACGATCGCCGCGCCGGCACGGCGCTTGGCGATTGACGCGGGCGCTCGATGCGGGGCGATTGACCTAAACCGCAATTCCCCTCAAGCACGGGCGATGAACGAGACCGCCCGTCCGACCCTTCGCCTGCAGCCCGGCCACGACAAGCGCGCCGCATCGGGTCATCCCTGGGTCTATTCCAACGAGATCCAAATGGATGCGGCGGCGAAAGCGTTGTCGCCCGGCAGCCTGGTCGTGCTGACCACCGCGAACGGCAAAACCCTCGGCACCGCGACCTTCAATCCGCATACGCTGATCGCCGCGCGATTCCTGAGCCGCGATGCCGCGACGCACATCGATCGCGGCTTCTTCGCCGCGCGGCTCGAGCGCGCGCTGACGTTGCGCCACCGCCTCTACCCCGAGCCCTATTACCGGCTGATCCACGCCGAGGCCGACGGCCTGCCGGGTATTATCCTCGACCGTTTCGGCGACGTGCTGAGCTGCCAAATCAACACTGCCGGCATGGCGCTGCTGGAGGAGGAATTTCTCGCCGCCTGCCGCGACGTGCTGAACCCGCGCGCCGTCGTGTTGCGCAACGACACCGCGGCGCGCGGCCTCGAGGGCCTTGCCGGCGAGGATCGCGTCACCGTCGGCGACCTCGTGCCGCCGATCGAGATCGCCGAGAACGGCGCGCGTTTCGCGATCGACCCGCTGGGCGGGCAGAAGACCGGCTGGTTTTACGATCAGCGCGAGAACCGCCGCCTCGCGAGCCGCTTCGCCGGCGGCGGCCGCGTGCTCGATCTCTATTGCTTCGGCGGCGGCTTCGGCATCCTCGCCGCCCTCGCCGGCGCGGCTCAGGTGTTGGCCATCGACCGCTCGGAGACGGCCTTGCAGCTTGCCACGCGCTCGGCCGCTTTGAACGGCGTCGGGGAACGCTGCCGCTTCGCCAAGGGCGATGCCTTCGACGAGCTCGAGCGGCTAGCCGCCCAAGGCGAGCGTTTCGATCTGGTCATCGCCGATCCGCCGGCTTTCGCACGCTCGAAGAAGGATTTGGGCCCGGCGCTGCGCGGCTATCGCAAGCTCGCGCGGCTCTCGGCGTCGCTCGTCGCCAGGGGCGGCACGCTTTTCATCGCCTCCTGCTCGCATCAGGTCGAGACCGAGACCTTTGCCGAGACGGTGCGCCGTGGCCTTCAGGATGCGCAACGCGACGGGCGGATCATCGCCGCGACGGGCGCCGCCCCCGACCATCCGGTGCATCCTTTTCTACCGGAAAGCGCTTATCTAAAGGCGCAGCTCGTGGCACTCGACTGAAAGTGCTGGCGGCCGCGGAAAATAACATTGCTGGGCCGGCGGTAACCTTTCGTTTGCCATTTCAAGGTTAATAGAACGGCGGGTCGACTTGTTTGGCGACCGGAGAAATTTGTGATGCTCGCCTTCTTCGGAAAACTCTTCCGTTCGCGCCGTCCCGCGGCGCCTCCGGCCACGCGGGCTCGAGCCGCGCGCGCCTTCTATACCGTCGCGGCGCCGGTCTGGCGCACCGACGAGCGCCGCGGCGTCTATCGCGGCCTCAGCGGCGACGCGATTGCGATCGTCCGAAACAGCGATCAGGCGCTGACCTTGCAGGACACGCTCAATCTCGCCAATGGCGATCTGCCGAGCCGGCGTCTGCTCGACGCGATCTATTGCGAAAATTCGGAAAGCACCGAGACGGCGGCCCGGCTCGCGCGCTAACCGCGCGCGCTCGCGCGCGGCAAACTCAAGCGGAAGATCGTTCCCGCGCCCGTGGTCTCGTCGAGCGCAATGTCGCCGCCATGGGCGCGCATCACCTCGCGCGCGATCGCCAAACCGAGCCCCGTTCCGCCCGGACGCGCCGAGCCGGCAAATGGCCGAAAGAGATTTTCGCGTGCCTTGGGCGGCAGCCCCGGCCCGTCATCCGCGATCTCGATCAGCAGCAGCGCCTCGCTCTCCGCCGCGCGGAAGCATAGGTGGTGCGCGCCGGACTGCGCCGCATTCTGCGCGAGATTATGCAGCACGCGGAAAAGCTGGTCGCGGTCGGCGGCGGCGATGATCGAGGGCGCGACGCGATTGTCCATGAGGAACCCTTCCACGCCCTCGCGGAATTCCATTTCGGCGATCTCTTCGGTGAGACCTGCCAGCGCGAAGCGGCTGCGATGCAGCGGCGCGGCGCGCTCGCGCGTGTAATCAAGCGTGCCGGTGGTCAGCGCCACCGCGCGGTCGATCGCCGCGGCCAGACCTGGCGCGACGCGTTTCAGCTCGGGCACGGCGCTCGCCGAGATGCCGTCGGCCAACAGCCGCATGGTTGCGAGGATGTTCTTCAGATCATGGTTGATCTTGGTGACGGCCGCCCCGAGCGCCGCGAGCCGCTCTTTCTCGACCAGCGCCTGACGTACCGTCTCCTGCATCACCGCCAGCTCGCGCTCGGCCTGGCCGAGCTCATCGCGGCGCCGCGCCGGCTTGATGACGCGCGTCGCATCGGCCGGGTCTTCGCGGAATTTGATCATGCCTTGGGTGAGCCGCCGCATTGGTGCGACGAGCAGCCACTGCAGACTGACGTAGACCAGCGCCGCCGTGATCAGCGAGATCACCAGCGAGATGCCGAACAGCCGCCCGCCATAGGCCCACATCTCGGCGCGGAGCGGCCTTTCGTCGAGCAGCACTTCGACCGTGACGCCCGGCTCTTTCGACGAAACATCGAGGACGCGCAGGATGCGGTTGTCCGCGCGCAGCAGGGTTACGACCGCATCGCGGATCAGCGCCGACATGGAAACGCCGCGGAGATCGTAGGTCGCTTGGGGTATCGGCGGCATTTCGGGGTCGATCATCAAGATCGCATCCTCCTCGTGGACGGCGATGCCATGAGCACCGACATCGGCGAGGAGGTGGTTGGCAAGAGCGGGGCTGACGACGTTGTCCGGGGTGGCTTCGAGGGCAAAGACCGCCAGCCGGGCGGCGTCGATCCGGTCTTCGAGATAGGCGAGCCGGTCCCGAGCTACCGAGGGCACGAAGATCAGGACTTCCGACAGCATGACGAAGAACACTGTCAACACCAGCAGCCGGGCCGACAGTCCGGTCGGGAGACTATTCCATAAGCGCTTGGCGCTCATAAGGATTTCCCGTCTTTAAGGTGCCTACGTCGAGGTTGGGCGTTGACTCCACGCCTGCCTAACCCTATACACCGCGGTCATTTCAGTAAAGAAGGGTCGCTCGCGTGAAGCGCACGTATCAGCCGAGCAAGATTGTTCGCAAGCGCCGTCACGGCTTCCGGGCGAGGATGGCAACGGTCGGCGGTCGCCGGGTGCTCTCCAGCCGCCGGGCCAAGGGCCGTAAGCGGCTCAGCGCCTGAAAGAAATTTAACGGTTCGCATTATGGCCGGGCTTGCGCGTCTCAAGCGCCGGCCCGAATTTCTAGCCGTAGCGGCAAGCCGCCGCAGATGGGTGGCACCGGGCCTCGTCCTGCAGGCCGCGCGCCGCCCGGAGGATTCGAATTTGCCACCTGCTCCGCGCATCGGCTTTACCGCGAGCCGTAAGGTCGGCATCGCTGTCGTGCGCAACCGCGCCCGGCGCCGGCTCAAAGCCGCCGCCGAACAGGTGCTGCCGCAATACGGCGCAGCCGGTGTCGACTATGTGGCCATCGCACGGACCGAAACCGCGACCCGCCCCTTCGCGGCGTTGGTCGCCGACATGACGGCGGCGATGGAGCGCCTCAACGCGCGCGAGAAAGCCGGAGCACGGTGATGGCATTTCACGAGACGGCTTGTTCGCGCTCATCGCGCCCGCCAAAGCGCGCATCCGGCGATCTCTCTGGATTTCCCCTCTCGCGGGGAGGACGCTGCGTTTTTGAGGCGTTGTCCGGTGGCGCCGGCTTGCTGCTCCGCGGCTCTATCGGCGCCTATCAATTGCTGATCTCGCCGCTGCTGCTGCCGTCTTGCCGCTTCGAGCCGAGCTGCTCGCATTACGCGCAACAGGCGATCGCCGAGCATGGCGGGCTGCGCGGTCTCATTCTCACCGTGAAACGGCTGGCACGCTGCCACCCCTGGGGTGGCAGCGGCTATGACCCGGTTCCGCCGCATTCGGATCACTGAGCGATGGACAATCAGAAAAACCTCATTCTCGCGATCGTCGTCTCCTGCGTGATCCTCTTCGGCTTCCAGTATTTCTATTCGCCCAAGAGCCAGGCGCCCGAGCCGACGACGCAGACGAGCCAGCAGGCCGGTGCGCCGCAAGTGCCCGCCGGAAGCCCGCCCGCGACGCCGGGCGTTGCTGCGCCCAACCCGGGCGGCACCACACCGGCGACGCTCGTTCCCGCCGCCTCGCGCGAGAGCGTGCTCGCCAAGACGCCACGGGTCCAAATCGAGACGCCGCGCCTCAAAGGCTCGATCGATCTGGTCGGCGCGCGAATCGACGATCTCATCCTGCTGAACTATCGCGAAGAGCCCGATCCGAGCTCGCCGCAGATCGTGCTGCTGGCCCCCGACGGCACGGCGGAACCCTATTTCGCCGAATTCGGCTGGGTCGCGAACGATGCGAATGTGAAAGTGCCGGGTGGCGATACGCAGTGGACGAGCTCGGGCGGCGCGCTTACCCCCGATCACCCGGTCGATCTTACCTGGGACAACGGCGCGGGGCTGCGCTTCACCCGGCATTACGCGATCGACAGCGACTATATGTTCTCGCTGACCCAGAGCGTCACCAACAGCTCGAGCGCGAAGGCCACGCTCTATCCTTACGGTTTTGTCGCGCGCAAAGGCGAGGTGCCGGTTTCGACGACCTATCTGCTGCATGTCGGCCCGATCGGCGTGTTCAACAACGCGCTGCAGGACGGCTACAAATATGCCGACATGAAGGCCGACGGTCCGAGCTTCCAATCGACTGGCGGCTGGATGGGCATCACCGACAAATATTGGCTGACCGCGGTGATCCCCGATCAAAAGGAAAAGGTCTCGTCCAATTTCCGGCACGTGACGCAAGACAAGACCGACGTCTATCAGGTCGATTATCGCGGCGACGCGCATGACGTCGCACCGGGCGCGACGCTTACGGTTGGCGATCATTTCTTCGCCGGCGCCAAGGAAGTCTCGCTGCTCGATCGCTACGAGGGCTCGCTCGGCGTGCCGCGCTTCGATCGCGCCATTGATTTCGGCTGGTTCTATTGGATTACCAAGCCGATCTTCCTGACCCTCGACGTGTTCTACAAATGGATCGGGAATTTCGGCCTGGCGATCATGCTGCTGACCGTGATCATCAAGGCGATCTTCTTCCCGCTCGCCAACAAATCCTATCGCGCGATGAGCAAGATGCGGGTGCTGCAGCCCGAGCTGACCAAGCTGCGCGAGCGGTACGGCGACGACAAGGTGAAGCTCAACCAGGAGATGATGGCGCTCTACAAGCGCGTCGGGGCCAATCCCATGGCCGGCTGCCTGCCGATCGCGATCCAGATTCCGGTGTTCTTCTCGCTTTACAAGGTGCTCTACGTCACCATCGAGATGCGCCAGGCGCCGTTCTACGGCTGGATCCACGATCTCTCGGCGCCCGATCCGACGAGCTTCATCAATTTCTTCGGCCTGTTGCCCTTCGCGCCGCCGGACATCACGCTGCTGCATATCGGCGCGTGGCCCATCATCATGGGTATCACGATGTTCCTGCAGCAGAAGCTCAACCCGCAGCCGCCCGACCCGATTCAGGCGAAGATGTTCATGGCCCTGCCCTTCGTCTTCACCTACATGCTGGCGCAATTCGCCTCGGGCCTGGTGATCTATTGGGCGTGGAACAATCTGCTCTCAATCACGCAGCAATGGGTGATCATGCGCAGCGCCGGCGTCAGCCGCGCCAACCCGCCCGGCGGCAAGACACCGGCCAAGCCGGTCAAGACTTAGAGCCAACGAGCAATGCTGGCCGCCGTCTATCCGACCGACGCGGCGCCCGAGCCCGAAGTGGAAGAGCAAGGCCGGCTGCTCTTCGCCGCGCCTTGCAGCTTCGTTGCGGGCGCGACGAATGACGAGGCGCTCCCGCCCGACACCCTCTCGGAAATCGCTTTCGTCGGCCGCTCCAATGTCGGCAAATCGAGTC
>DASXCX010000196.1:0-7882 GCA_036490955.1 Allostellaceae bacterium
CTTTCGCGATCATTTCCCATCCCGATGCCGGCAAGACCACGCTGACCGAAAAGCTCTTGCTGTTCGGCGGCGCGATCCAGCTTGCCGGCGAGGTCAAGGCGCGCGGCGACCGCCGCCGCGCGCGCTCCGACTGGATGGACATCGAAAAAGAGCGCGGCATCTCGGTGAGCTCCGCCGTGATGAGCTTCGAGCATGCGGGCTTCGCCTTCAATTTGCTCGACACGCCGGGCCACCAGGATTTCAGCGAGGACACCAATCGCACGCTGACCGCCGTCGACAGCGCGGTCATGGTCCTCGACGCGGCGCGCGGTATCGAGACGCAGACCCTGAAACTCTTCGAGGTCTGCCGGCTGCGCGACGTGCCGATCATCACCTTCGTCAATAAGCTCGACCGCGAAGCGCGCGATCCTTTCGACCTGCTCGACGAAGTCGAGCGCAAGCTCGCGCTCGACGTCGTGCCGGCGAGCTGGCCAATCGGCATGGGCCGCGATTTTCTCGGCACTTACGATCTCTTCCACGACGCGCTGTTGCTGTTCGATCGCGGCGAGCGCGATCACGTGACCGAGCCGGTCCGCTGCGCCGGTCTCGACGATCCGAAGCTGGCGGAGCTGCTTCCCGCCGCCGCGTTGAAGCGCCTGCGCGACGAAATCGATATGGCGCGCGGCCTAACCAAAAACTTCGATCCGGAAGCGTACCGCCAAGGCCATATGACGCCGGTCTTCTTCGGTTCGGCGCTCAACAATTTCGGCGTGCGCGAACTCTTGGGCGGCATCGGCGATCTCGCGCCGAGCCCGCGGCCGCAACCGGCGCTGCCGCATGCGATCGATCCGGTGAGCCCGAAAGTCACCGGCTTCGTCTTCAAGGTGCAGGCGAATATCGATCCGCAGCATCGCGACCGCGTCGCCTTCCTGCGGCTTTGCTCGGGCAAATTCTCGCGCGGCATGAAGCTGAAGCATACGCGTTCGGGCAAGACGATGAGCGTGCAGAACCCCGTGCTGTTCCTGGCGCGCGAGCGCAACCTCGCCGAGGAAGCCTGGCCCGGCGACATTCTCGGCATCCCCAATCACGGCACGCTCCGCATCGGCGATACGCTGACCGAGGGCGAGGAGTTGCGCATCACCGGCATCCCGAGCTTCGCGCCCGAGATCCTGCGCCGCGTGCGGCTCGACGATCCGATGAAATCGAAGCACCTGAAGCGCGCCCTCGAGCAGCTCGCCGAGGAAGGCGTGACGCGCGTCTTCAAGCCGCTGACCGGCGGCGATTGGATCGTCGGCGTGGTCGGCGCGCTGCAGCTCGACGTGCTCGCCGCGCGCATCAAGACCGAATACGATCTCGGCGTGCGCTTCGAGCAAGGAGCTTTTGAGACGGCCCGCTGGTTAAGCGGGCCAGCCGAGGAAATAAAGCGCTTCGAGGATGCGCATCGCTCGCTGACGGCCGAGGACCATGACGGGGTCAGAGTCTTCATGGCGCGCAATGCCTGGGATCTCGACCGCATGACGAAGGACTGGCCGGGACTCACATTCAACGCGACGCGCGAGCAAACCGTCCAAGAGACGGTTTGAGGGCGGCGGGTTTCAGGGGGCAAGATGAAGATCGTGACGCGCCTGGCGGCTTCGGTGCTCGGATTGGCGCTACTGGCCGCCGGACCCGCGCATGCCGAGGAGACGACGCTCATCTTTGCCACCGGCAATCAGAACAACAACGCGGTCGATAACGGCTTCCTCCTGCCCTGGGCGGCGCGCATCAACGCGGCGGGCAAAGGCATCGTCCATCTCGACGTCCGCGAAGGGGTGACCGTCGTCAACATCTTCAACGCCTACGATCGCGTCCAGGCAGACGTCGTGCAGATCTCCTGGACGCTCTTCAACTACGTCAACGGCAAGATCAAGCTTGCGCCGGTCGCGGCGCTACCTTTCGTCGACAATGCGGCCGACGGCTCGGTGGCGCTGTGGCGGCTCTACAAGACGGGCATGCTCGATTCGGATTTCGACCAGGTTATCCCGCTGGTGCTGCATGCCGTCTCGCAATCGCAGCTCCACACCGTGAAGCCGCTCAAGGACATCTTCGATTGGGGCGGCACAAAGATCGTGACCCCGACCAAGATCATGGTCGATGCGGCGCAGCTCTTTAACGGCTCGCCGCTCTCGTTGGGCTCGCCGCAAATCTACGAGGCGGTGCAGCGCGGCACGGCGGCCGGCGCGATCCTCGGCTGGACCGGCTTTCCGACCTTCAAGCTCGCCGAAGTGACGTTCTGGCACGTCGATGAGCCGCTCGGCACCTCGGCGGGCATGGTCTTCATGTCGCGTGCGAAGTTCAACGCGCTGCCCGAGCCGGTGAAGAAAGTGCTGCTCGACAATTCGGACGAGGACCAGAGCCGCCTTTTCGGCGCCTATTGGGATCACCAGAACGACATGGCCCTTGCCGAGGTCAAAGCCGCGCCGAAACAGACGGTTGTCTCTTTGACGCCCGAGCAGCGCGGGCAATGGCTGAAGAAGCTCGAGCCCGCGACCGAGGCCTGGACCAAGGAGACTCCCAACGGCGCCGCCATCGTCGCGGAATACAAAAAGCTCCTCGCCGAGGTCGAGGCGGCACATCAGCGGTGAGGGGGTGGAAATGCTACGCCGCTGGCTGCCGCTCTGGACCTGGCTCGCGCCGCTGGTTGCTTGGGTATTGCTCGGCGCTTTTGAGGCCGTGCCGCATCCGGCGCTGATGGCGGCGATCGGCGTCGCGCTCGTCGCCTGCGTGCTCGCCGCCGTGCATCATGCCGAGGTCGTCGCACATCGCGTCGGCCAGCCGCTCGGCGGGCTGGTGCTGGCGCTCGCCGTCACCGTGATCGAGGTCGCGCTGATCGTCGCCTTGATGTTGCCCGATCCGGCAGCAACCCGGACGCTGGCACGCGATACGATCTTTGCCGAGATCATGATCATTCTCAACGGCATGGTCGGCCTTTGTCTCATGCTCGGCGGCTCGCGCCATGGCGAGCAGGTGTTCGGCCGCTACGGCGTCAGCGCCGCTCTCGCCACTTTGGCGACCCTCTCGGTGATGATTCTCATCCTCCCGAATGCGACGATTAATTCGCCGGGTCCCGCCTATGCGCCGAGCCAACTCGCCTTCGTCGGCGTCGTTACCCTGGTGCTCTATCTCGTCTTCGTCTTCGTGCAGACGGTGCGGCATCGCGATTACTTCGTCGTCGGCATCGGCAAGGTCGGCGAGGTCGACGAAGCCGCGCCGCATGGTCCGCGGCCCAGCAATCGCGACGCCGCGATCGCCTCCTTGCTGCTGCTCGCCGCGCTCGCCGCGGTGGTGTTGAGCGCGCATGATCTCGCGCCGACCATCGAGGCGGAGATCGCCGCCGCCGGCGCGCCGCGCGCGACACTCGGCATCATCATCGGCGTACTCGTTCTCCTGCCCGAAAGCCTGACCGCGCTCAAAGCCGCTCTCGCCGACCGGCTGCAGCTCAGCCTCAACCTCGCTCTCGGCTCGGCGCTCGCCTCGATCGGCCTCACCATCCCGACGGTCGCGGCCTTTGCCTTGGCGCATGGCTGGACCCTGTCGCTGGGGCTCGATCTCAAGGAAGAGATATTGCTTGCCTTGTCATTGCTGGTCGCGACCTCCTCGCTCGGCACCGGCCGGACGACGGTTATGCAAGGTGCCGTCCATCTGGTGATTTTCGCGGTCTATCTTTTCACCGCGATCGTGCCGTGAGGCTTGCCCGATGATCCGCCTCTCCGTCCTCGACCAATCGCCGATCCGCCGCGGCGGCACGCCGGCCCAGGCGATCGCCGAGACCATCGAGCTGGCGCAGCTTTGTGATCGCTTGGGCTATCACCGCTATTGGGTCGCGGAGCACCATTCCTCGGAAGGCCTTGCCGGCGCGGCGCCGGAAATCCTCATCACCCGGCTCGGCAGCGTCACCAAGGGCCTGCGCATCGGCAGCGGCGGCGTGATGCTGTCGCATTACAGCCCGCTCAAAGTCGCCGAGCAGTTCCGCATGTTGGAGACGCTTTACCCCGGGCGCATCGATCTCGGCATCGGCCGCGCCCCGGGCAGCGATTACGTGACCTCGCGCGCGCTCGCGCATGGGCCGGGTGCGCTCGGCATCGAGGAATTCCCGCGCCAGATCCAGGATCTGCTCGCCTATCTGCGCGATCAGGTCCCCGATGGGCACGCCTTCGCCGGCGTCTCGGCGCAGCCGCGCGGCCCGACCATGCCGCAGCCATGGCTCTTGGGCTCAAGCGATCAGAGCGCGATGTATGCCGCCTATTTCGGCTGTGCGTTCTCCTTCGCGCAGTTCATCACCGACCGGATGGGGCCGGAGATCATGGCCGCCTACCGCGCGAATTTCCGGCCGTCGATCTGGGGCGCGCAGCCCGAAAGCAGCATCGGCGTTTCGGTGATCTGCGCCGAGACCCATGCGGAAGCGGACCGCCTCGCGAAATCGCGCGACCTGTCGCGGCTGCGGCTCGAGCAAGGTGCACAGGGGCCGGTGCCGAGCGTCGAGGATGCCGAGGCGCATCAATATACGCATGAAGAAAAGCTGCGCGTGCTCTTCAACCGCCAGCGCCAAGTGATCGGCGATCCAAGCCAGTGCAAGGAGCAGCTTCTCGCCTTGGGCACGCGCTACGACGTCGAGGAATTCGTCGCGGTGACCATCACCTTCGATTTCGCGGCGCGCAAGCGATCGTATGAGTTGTTGGCCGAGGAATTCGGTCTAGAACCGAGGGTGTAAAGTCTCACCCCTTCATCGTCATGCCCAGACTTGTTTCGGGCGTCCACGTCTTAGAAACAACTCATGGATGGCCGGGCCAAACCCGGCCATGACGAAATGGGTAGAGGCGCGGCCTGCATCCCCGCCGCTCAGTCCCACGTCGCAAAAGCCATGGCATTGCCGGTGCCCGCCTCGCTGCGATAGCACGGCACGTAATCGAGCAGCTTCATGCGCAGCTTCGTCTCCGAGAGGATGCCGGCGGCGGTGATCCAGTTCTTCACTTCCGACGTGCCGGATTGGTAGAGCACGTTCGGCTCGGCCAACAGCGCCGCTCTATCGTTTGCCAAGAACGCCTCGATGATGCGATGGTCGAAGGCCTCGTCGATGACGAAATGGCTGAGCCCGCCCGAGGCGCAGATCGCGACGCGCTTGTCGCTGTCCCATGAAGCGATGGCACGACCGATCGAGCGGCCGAATTCGAAGCAACGCTTCGGCGATGGTTGGTTCGGCGGATAGAAGGTGTTGAGAAAAATCGGAACGAGCGGCACCGGGCGATCGCGCAAGACGCGGCGGTAAATGAATTGCACAGCGTGGCCGACGCCGATCGGTCCGGCGGCGCTCCGCGGCTCGCGCGCCAAGGTCGCGACATCGAACTCGTCGTCGATCGCGTGGGCGATGATCCAGGCGGCAAGCCCGGCGTCGACCGGGTAATGCTCGTCCAGCGTCGGATGCCGGTCGCGCATCACCTCGGCTTGACCCGCCGGCACGTTCTTCGCTTTGACGGCGTCGAAGGCCGTGTTCAGCACGGTCTCGCCATGGAACACGGCAAAGGACGGCTGCAGTTCCGGCTTGAACCATTCGTGCTGGTCGTCGCCGACGAGCACGATCACGTCGGGCGACGCTTCCTCGAGCCGCTCTGCCAAATGATCGAGCTGCTGCTGGCAGCGCGCATGCCGCTCGCGGCGCGTCTCGATCCGGTTCAGCGCTGCGAGATCTTCGTCTTTCCGCAGCGCCACGAGTTGATCGAAGGTATAGGTCTTGCCGCGATAGGGATGGGCCGGATTGACCTTGTCGGCAGCCGTGCGGAAGTCCCACTGCTCGGGCGAACTGGACAAAAGCGGCCCGTGCGACGAACCGAAACCGAAGAAAATCTGTGCCATGTTGCGCTCCCTGTGGCCTCGATTTTAGGCCGCGAGGCGGAACGGTGTCGACGCTGGGGATCAGCCGGAATTGGGATATTCGAGCTCGACCAGCTCGCCGCGCGTGGCGGCCCGCATCTCATGGGCGGCGCGGCGCAGTTTGTTATAGGCGCGGACGCTCAACGGGATCGACCCGATATAGATGAGACCGATCAGCAGCAATGTCGCCCAGGGCTCGGTGGTGGCGAGCGCTGCGAGGCCGCCGATGATCAGGAACATCGCCAACACCCATTCGCGCGGCAGGTGGAAGCGCTTCATGGAGAAGGTCGGCACGCGGCTTACCATCAGCGCGCCGACGGCGGCAAGCACGACCGCGCCGAACCAGCCGCTGCGGAAGCCCGACCAGCCGAACTCGAAATTGAGGAGCATCGGGACGATGGCGAGGCCCGCGCCGGCGGGCGCCGGCACGCCGGTGAAGAAATTATAGGCATAGGGCGGCAGATCGGCGCCGATCTGGGTGTTGAAGCGGGCGAGACGCAGCCCGCAGCAGATGGTGAAGAGCAGCGCCACCATCCATCCCAAGCTTGAGAGGCTCTGCACGCTCCAGAGATACATCAGCAGCGCCGGTGCGACGCCGAAGCTGACGAAATCCGACAGCGAATCGAGCTCGGCGCCGAATTCCGACGTGCCTTTCAGCAGTCGCGCGATGCGGCCGTCGATGCCGTCGAACACGCCGGCGACGATGATCGCGACGACCGCCTGCCGATAATGCTCCTCGAGGCCGAAGCGGATCGCCGTCATCCCGGCACAGAGCGCGAGCAGGGTGAGGATGTTCGGGATCATGCGGTTGAACGAGAAACCGCGGATTGGCTTGACGCGGAGACGCTTGCGAAGGCGAGGGCGCATCATCGCTTCAATGCCTCTTCCTCAGTGTTCCATGCCGCGGCGCGGCGGCTCTTGCGCATGCGAATCGGCGAGCACGGTCTCGCCCCCGACCGCGCGTTGCCCGACGATCGCCAGCACCGCCCAGCCGCGCGGCAAATAGACCTCGGCGCGGCTGCCGAAGCGGATGAGGCCGATGCGCTGACCGGCGATCACCTCTTGCCCCTCGCGCAGCGCGGTGACGATGCGGCGCGCGACGAGACCGGCGATCTGCGTCACGCCGATATCGCCTTGCGGCGTCGAGAGGCGGATCGCCATGCGCTCATTGTCGACGCTCGCCTTGTCGAGGCTGGCGTTGACGAATTTGCCTTCGGTATAGGCGAGGCGCGCGACGTGTCCCGGCATCGGCGCGCGGTTCACATGCACGTCGAACACGCTCATGAAAATCGCGATGCGCTGCATCGGCGCGGTGCCAAGCCCCAATTCGGGCGGCGGCGCCGCCTCATCGACGATGATGATGCGGCCGTCGGCAGGCGACAGCACAAGCCCGTCGCGCTGCGGGCTGACGCGCCAGGGATCGCGGAAGAAATAGATGGACCATGCCGTCGCCAGGAGGCCGAGCCAGCCCAGCGGCGACCACAGCCACCACAGGAGGACCGTGACCGCCGCGAAAATCGCGATGAAGCGCCAGCCATCCTTGTGGATGGGGGCAAGAACGTATCTCAGCAACGATAAGTCTCCGCGCTCTTCAACCGGCCATCATTGCGAGCGAAGCGAAACAATCCGTTTGCGCGAACCTGCAGGATTGCTTCGTCGCGCTGCGCGCTCCTCGCAAATGACATCGAGACAGTAGCGTAAAAACGCCGCCGCTTCTATCGCCCTTCGCGGCGCCAGGCGAGGAGGAACGCGCCGAGTGCGAGCAGCAGCGCGAAGAATCCGGGAAGGAGCGGCATCTCGCTGACACCGGTGACGACATAATCGCCATTCTGCCTCAGTCCCATCCAGCCGCGTCCGGACGCCGTGCGATCCGGGCCGACGCGGCGGATATCGGGAATGCTGCCGGGCCCGACCCAGAAGCTGCCGCCGCCTGTCGCTGCGACATCGGCCGCGACTTTTTGGTCGGTGGTGCGGACATCGGCGAGCTCGATCGGGT
>DASXCX010000197.1:0-3003 GCA_036490955.1 Allostellaceae bacterium
TGACTTATTTCCACGACGCTCTCGCCGACGCCAACGATAAGCGCCGCGACGGGCCGAACGCGGCGGAGGTCGAGCAGATCGCCGCGAAATATCTCGAGCAGCCGATCGAACAGATCAAGCTCGGCTTGCCCTTCTTCGATCAGCAAGGCCGCCTCGTCGAGAAGGATTTCGTCGAGCTCGCCGCCTGGTACAAATCGCAAGGCATGATCAAGGGCGATATCGATGTGCCGGCGATGATCGATCGCAAGAATGCGATCATGGTTGCACCGAAATGAGCTTTCAGAGCGCAAAAACAGTGAGGAAAAGCATGGGTCGGAAATTTTCGCTCCGCGTCGCGCTGATTTTGGCGACCGGCGTCTTGACGCTCGCTGCCGCGCCGGGCCAGGCCGCTGAGCATGTCAAGATCGGCGTCGTGCGCTCGATGGGCGGCGCGCCGCTCTATGTCGCCCAGGATATGGGCTTTTACAAAGACGAAGGCCTCGATGCCGAGCTCGTCTGGTTCGATGCGGCGCAGCCGGTCGCGGTTGCCGCCGCTTCGGGCGATGTCGATGTCGGCTCGACGGGCATGACCGCCGCCTTCCTCAACCTCGCCGCACAAGGCACGCTGAAGATCATCGGCGCGGGAACCTGGGAGCGTAAAGGGTTTCAGAGCATCGGCTTCATGGTATCGAACCAGGCCTATGCCGCCGGCGTGCATTCGCTCAAAGACATGACCGGACATTCGGTCGGGCTGACGCAAGTCGGCACGCCGCTTCACTACAACATCGCCCTCGCTCTCGAAAAAGCCGGCGTCGATCTCAAGACCGTGCGCATCGTGCCGCTGCAATCCAATCCCAACGTCGCCTCGGCGATCAAAGGCGGCCAGATCGACGCCGCGGTGCAGACCTCGGCCAATATCTATCCGCTGGTCGAGAAGAACGAGGCGAAGGTCCTCGGCTGGGCGAGCGATGTGATCGAAGGCCAGAGCGAGGCGACTTTCGCCAACACGAAATTCGCCAACGACCATCCCGACACGGTAAAAAAATTCCTCGCCGCCTTCCGCAAAGCGGAAGCCACCTGGGACGCCGCCTTTACCGATAAAGACGGCAAACGCGCCGATCAGCCGAGCGCCAAGAGGATGATGGACATCGCGTCGCAGCGCCTCGCCTTGCCGCCCGACGTCTTGGCAAAAGGCATCGCCTATTACGATCCGCAATCGCGCGTCGCCCTTGCCGACGTGCAGCGCGCCATCGATTGGTATTACGGGCAGGGCATGATCAAGGAAAAACTCGACGCCGCGAGCCTCGTCGATAAACGCTACGCGATCCTGGCGCAGCCAGCGGCGACGCAATGATGCTAAACCGCAGCGCGCGCGCTTTTCGCGGCGCCGCGCTGCTTTCCGCTGCGCTCGTCATCGCGACCGGGGCCGCGCGCGCCGCCGATCACGCGACGGTCTGCACGGTAAAGACCTTCGGCGGCGGCCCGACTTTCGTCGCCAAGGACAAAGGCTTCTTCGCCGCGCAAGGGCTCGACGCCGAGGTGGTGATGTTCGATTCGGCGCAGCCGATCGCGGTCGCTGTCACCTCGGGCGATTGCGATTTCGGCGCCGGCGGCATGACCGCCGCCTTCTTCAATTTCGCGAGCCAAGGCACGCTGAAGATCATCGGTGCCGGCACCTGGGAACATGCCGGCTTCCAGAGCATCGGCATCCTCGCGTCGAATCAGGCTTATGCCGCCGGGCTCAAGAGCTTCCAGGATATGGGCGGCCATTCCGTCGGCGTGACGCAGCTCGGCACGCCTCTGCAATTCTATTTCTTGCAGGTCGCAGCGAAATATCGCGTGCCGGAGAGCGGGCTGCATTTCTTGCCGCTGCAAGCGAACGGCACCGTCGCGTCGGCGCTGGCCGGCGGCCAAGCCGATCTCGCCGTGCAGACAGCCGCGCCGATCTCGACGATCGTCAGCAAGGGCGACGGCAAGCTGCTCGGCTGGACAGCGGATGAATTGCCGCCGCGTCAGGGCGAGGCCGTATTCACCGCGACGAAGACGGCGAACGATCGGCCGGCGGTCGTCAAAGCCTATCTGGCCGGATTGCGCGCCGGCGAAGCTTATTTCCACGATGCGCTGGTCGGGTCCGGCGACAAGCTGCGCGAAGGCCCCAACGCGTCCGACATCATCGCCATCACCGCGAAATATCTGCAGCAGCCGGAAGATGTGATCCGGCGCGGCCTGCCCTATTTCGATCCTCAATCGCGCGTCGCGCCCGACGATATCGACGCGCTGGTCGCATGGTATGTCAGCCAGCACATGCTGAAATCCCCCATCAAAGCGAAGGACGTGATCGACATGCGCTACGCGATCGAAATGCCCAAATGAGCCCGCACCGATCGACGCCGCGGGCGCTGCTGTTCGCGTCCACTCTCGCGCTTTTGCTTCCGGGCGGCGCGACACGCGCCGCCGATCACATCCGTATCGGCGTCGTCCATTCGCTCGGCCCAGCGCCGGTCTTCGTCGCCGCCGGCAAGGACTATTTCGCCGAGCAGGGGCTCGATGCCGAGCTCGTCTTTTTCGAATCGGCGCAGCCGATCGCCATCGCCGCCGCTTCGGGCGATGTGGATTTCGGCTGTACCGGCATGACCGCTGCTTTCCTGACGCTGACCGCGCAAGGCGCGCTCAAGATCGTCGGCGCCGGCACCTGGGAGCATGCCGGCTTCCAAAGTATCGGCTTCCTCATCTCCAACCAGGCCTATGATGCCGGTCTCAAGGGCTTCAAGGATTTCGGCGGCCATTCGGTGGCGATCACGCAGCGCGGCTCGCCGCTCGATCACGATCTCGGCCGGGTGCTGGAGAAATATGATGTACCGCTTCCAAGCATCCGCATCCTGCCGCTGCAATCCAATCAGAATGTCGCCTCGGCGCTGATCGGCGGCCAGGCCGATGCGGCGGTCCAAACCGCCGCCAACGCTTACGCCCTGGTCAATAAAGGCCAGGCGCATCTTCTCGGCTGGGTCAGCGACGAACTCCCGA
>DASXCX010000198.1:0-1718 GCA_036490955.1 Allostellaceae bacterium
GAACTCCTTGCAGAAGCGGCGAAACGTCGGATCGTTGCCGATCGACAAAACGATAAAGCCATCGCTGGTGGCGAACACCTGGTAAGGCACGATGTTCGGGTGCTGATTGCCGAGCCGCGCCGGGTTCTCGCCGGTGGCAAGGTAGTTCATGCCTTGATTGGCGAGCCACGCAAGATGCGCATCGAGCATGCCGATATCGATCTGCTGGCCTTGTCCGGTCGCCTCGCGGTGCCGCAACGCAGCGAGGATGCCGATGCAGCCATAGAGTCCGGCGAAGAGATCGGCGAGCGGCACGCCGACCTTCTGCGGCGCGCCATCGGGGTCGCCGGTGAGGCTCATGACGCCGCCCATCGCCTGGATGAGGCTGTCATAACCCGGCCGCGCCGCGTACGGCCCGGTCTGACCGAAGCCGGTGATCGAGCAATAGATGAGGCCGGGAAAGCGCTCCTTGAGCTGGGCATAGCCGAGCCCGTATTTGGCGAGCGCGCCGACCTTGAAATTCTCGGCCAGAATGTCGCTCTGCGCGATGAGCTTGAGAGCGATCGCCTGACCTTCCTTCTGGGCGATGTCGAGTGTCACCGACCGCTTGTTGCGGTTGACGCCGATGAAATAGGCGCTCTCTTTCGTTCCGGGCATAAAGGGCGGGGCGAATCCTCGTGTGTCGTCGCCCGAGCCGGGCTTCTCGATCTTGATCACATCCGCGCCAAGGTCGGCGAGCATCTGCACGCAGGTCGGACCGGCAAGAACCCGCGTCAAATCGAACACCTTGAGGCCCTTCAGCGGCCCGGTTGCCCCACTCATCACGTCTCCTCCATGGCAGCCGCTTGGTCTGCGGCAAGCGCTTACAATACGTACGATCGGTGTAAGATACTGACGCGGCGCGGCGAACGAAAGTCGCCCTAAAATTGCCGCATGATCGCCTCGCGCGAGAGAACCGGCGGGCCATAAGCTCTCGCCGCCGATCGAAGCAATGCTGGGGCCGGCATATGAACCCGACGCCACCACGACCAGCGGACGGCTTTCGCGACGCCGAGGATCTTGCCACGCCTGCCGATCCGATCCTGGTTCGCCTATTCAAGTATTGGCAGTCGAAGCGGGGCAACCGGCTGATGCCGAGCCGCGCCGATATCGATCCCACCGAGCTTCGCAGCCTTGTCTACAACGTGATGCTCTTCGACGTCGTCGAGCCGGAGCGGCTCTATCGCATCCGCCTCGTCGGACAGGCCATCGTCGATTTCGTCGGCGCGAACAAACACCGGGAAGATGGCGGCGGACACGGTGGCGCCCGACGCGGCCCGACGCATGATCGAGATTCTGAGCAGCGTCGTCACCAACCGAGCGCCGCGCTTTCGCGCCGGCGTCGCCTATTGGCACCGCGACAAGTCATACCGCAAATTCGAAGCGTGCTTCCTGCCGCTTTCACCCGACGACCGGATCGCGGACAAGATCCGCGCCGGCAATGTGTTTGCGACCGACACATGAGATCAGCCGCAGCGCCGCGCCTGCCATAAAGGCTAACGGCCACGGCCGAGCAACCGCGGGCGGCCCACACCGGGCGGTGTCGCCGGCGGGCCGAGCAGCGCGTCGATCGCGGGCGAGCGCACCACCGTGCCATCGCGCGCAAAGATCTCGTGGTTGGCCTCGATCGCCTCGGGATCGTAGAGATAGTTCACCATGAGGCCGAAAGCTTCCTTGATGCCGCGCGGCGCGATGTTGCC
>DASXCX010000199.1:0-10512 GCA_036490955.1 Allostellaceae bacterium
CCTTCTTCAAATTCTCGCGGGCGCCTTCGAGACGGTCGACGATGGTGACGATCTTGTCGACCTTGCCGCCCTGATCGCGCACGGCTTTGACGGCTTTCATCGCCGAGCCGCCGGTGGTGGTGACGTCTTCGAGCACGACGACCTTGCTGCCCGGCGCGAAATTGCCGTCGATCAGCTTGGCGGTGCCGTGATCCTTCACCTCTTTGCGCACGAAGAACGCGTCGAGGCGACGGCCCTTCTCGTGGCTCTTCATCGCGATCGAGAGCGCGATCGGCACGGCGCCCATCTCCAGCCCGCCGACCGCTTTGGTCTCGCTGTCGCTGCTGAGGAGATCGCACAGCAGCTCGCCGACCAGCGAGGCGCCTTCGGGATCGAACATCGTCTTCTTCATGTCGAAGAAGTAGCCGCTGGCTTTCCCCGAAGCCAAAGTGAAATTGCCGCTTAAGAGCGATTTCGCCGCGATGATGTCGCGCAGACGTTGTTTCTTGTCGGCCATGGGAGCGGATCCTTTCGGTTTCGCCTTCTCTAGCGCGGAACTGCGGCCTGCGGAACATTCCCTCTGCGCCCCTTGAGGCGCGGAGCGGGAAATTTATTTGAGAGTAACGGCGTCGTAACTAATGTCGCACTTGGCCGCCATCGACGACGAGCGTCTGGCCGGTGACGAAATCGCTGTCGGGCGAGGCGAGGAAGATGCAGGCGCCGACGAGGTCCCGCGGCTCTTCCTGGCGCGCGATGGCGCGAGTCTTCGCCATGTTGTCGAGTGCGCCGGGAATGTCGTTGCGGCCTTTCAGATATTCGGTCGAGGTAAGGCCCGGTGCAATGGCGTTGACGCGGATACCGTCCTTGCCGAGCTCGGTCGCCATCGAACGCGTCATCGCGATGATAGCGCCTTTGGTCGAGACGTAATGCAGCATCATCGGTACGCCCTTGAAGACGGTGCCCGAGGCGATGTTGATGACCTTGCCATAGGCTTGGCGGCGCATGATCGGCAACGCCGCTCTGACGCAGAGATAGGAGCCGCGGACATTGACGGCGAAAGCGCGCTCCCAATCGGCGGCGCTGATCTCGTCGAGCGGCACGGAAACATAGCGTGCGAAGACCGCGGCGTTGTTGACGAGGACGTGGACGCCGCCGAAGGCTTTCTCCGTATCCCGGATAAGCGCAGCAACCGCGGCCTCGTCGCTGACATCGCAGATTCGGCTCAGCGCGTCGCCGCCAGCCTCTTTGATCGCGCGCACGGTGGCATCACCCGGCTCGACATCGGCGATCATCACCTTGGCGCCTTCGGCCGCGAGGCCTTGCGCATAGGCCGGGCCGATGCCAGAGGCGGCGCCGGTGACGATCGCGACCTTGCCGTCGAGTCTGCCCATCTCGCACCTCCGTTCAATGCTTCAGCGCGCCGCCGTCGACCACGAGGCATTGGCCGGTGACGAAATCGCTTTCGGGCGACGAGAAAAAGAGGCAGGTGCCGACGAGATCCTCGGGCATCTCCTCGCGTTTGATGGCGCGGGTATTGGCCATCGCCTGGCGGTAGTCGACATAGTCATTACGTCCGCCGATGTATTCGGTCGAGGTGAGACCGGGCGCGATCGCGTTGACGCGGATGCCGTCCTTGCCGAGCTCGGTCGCCAGAGCGCGCGTCATGCCGAGGATCGCGCCTTTGGTCGA
Source organism: Allostellaceae bacterium (assembly GCA_036490955.1). Classification (GTDB taxonomy): domain Bacteria; phylum Pseudomonadota; class Alphaproteobacteria; order ATCC43930; family CGMCC-115725; genus CAIKMD01. The sequence goes on from DASXCX010000199.1 coordinate 1,669, forward strand.
GACGTAATGCAGCATCTGTGGCGGGCCGCTCCACACCGTGCCGGATGTGACGTTGACGATCTTGCCGTAATTCTGGCGTTTCATGATCGGCACGACCGCTTGGACGCAGAGGAACATGCCGCGGACATTGACCGCGAAATAACGATCCCATTCCTCGGCGCTGAGTTCGGTGACCGAGAGGCGGCCCATGCGTGCGAGACTGGCGTTGTTGATGAGGATATGGATGCCGCCATAGGCTTTCTCGACCGCGGCGGTGAATTTATCCACCGTGGCTTTGTCCGAGACATCGCCGGTCATGCTCATCGCGGCGCCACCCGCTGCTTTGATCTCGCCGACGACCTTGTCGGCCGGTTCGAGATCAATGATCGCGACTTTCGCGCCTTCGGCGGCGAGGCCGCGCGCGTAATAAGGACCGATTCCCAGCGCCGCACCGGTGACGATTGCAACTTTGCCGTCGAGCCTGCCCATTTTCTTCCTCCCTTGCGTTACGCGATGATCTTATCCCGGATCAGCGCGTTGATCTCCTCATCGCCGAAACCCGCGTCGACGAGAACCGCGCGCGAATGGGCGCCGAGTTGCGGCGGGTCCATGCGCTTCTCCGGCCGCTCGCCGGCCATCTCGATCGGCAGCTTCGGCAGCCGCGTGACGACGCCGTTCGAGAGCGTGGTCTCGACCATGCCATGGGCGGCGAGATGCGGATCGCGCCACAAATCTTCGACCGTCGCGACCGGCGCGAAAGCGATGCCGGCGCTCTCGCAGCGCTTCTCGATCTCGGCGCGGGTGAATTTCGCGAGCGTCTCGCTGACCGCCGGCACCAGCCAGTCGCGCGCCTTGACGCGATCGGCATTGCGCATGAGCCGTAGATCGGCGCCGAGATCCGGCCGCTCGAAGACTTGGCAAAAACGCCGCCACAGCGCGTCGCTGGTCGCGGCGACGAAGATGTCCTCGCCGTCGGCGGTCTTGAAGATCTGGTAGACGCCCCAGGCCGGGCCGCGCTCCGGCATCGGCAGCACATGTTCGATGCGGTTGTAGGCGCCACCGGCGATATGTGTGCTCATCAGATAGACCGCGCTCTCATAGAGCGCGCTTTTGACGAGCTGACCTTTACCGGTCTTGTCGCGCTCGCGCAGCGCCGCGAGGATCGCGACCGCTGCGAAAGTGCCGCCCATGATGTCGACCACCGAGGCTCCGGCGCGCAACGGCTTGCCACGCGGCCCGGTCATATACGCGAGGCCGGATTGGAACTGCGCCACCTCGTCGAGCGCGGCGCGCTTCTCGTAAGGGCCGGAGAGATAGCCTTTGAGCGCGCAATAGACGAGGCGCGGATTGAGCGCCGAGAGGGCTTCATAGCCGCAGCCCAGCCGCTCCATCGTGCCGGGCGCGTAATTCTCCAAGACGATATCGGCTTTCGCGGCGAGGCGGTGGACCAGCGCCCGGCCGCGCTCGCTCTTGAGATCGACCGCGAGGCTGCGCTTGTTGCGGTTGAAATAATTGAAGAAGCCCGACGCGAAGCCGCCGAGATAGCGCGTCGCCTCGCCCTCGACCGGCTCGATCTTCACGACATCGGCACCGAGATCGGCCAGCACCAATCCGCCGCTCGGCCCCATCACATTCTGGGTGAATTCGAGGACGAAGAGATCGCTGAGCGGCATGGTGGGCGCGTGCGATGGATCGGACATGCGGGAATCAGTCATGCGGGAGCGGCGGGTTGCGACCCATTCCGCGCAGCTTACAATGCGCTGAAGCGAAGAAACACCGACCGGAAGGATTTACCGCGCATGGCCAGGCTGGCCGCCGCTTTTGCGACCTCGCACAGCGTCATGCTGACCTGCGAGCTCGAGGATTGGCTGACGAAATTCCGCGACCGCGACGACCGGCTGCCGTTCTACGACAAGCTCGGCAATCGGATTCCGTGGCAGCAAGTGCTGGCCGAGGCGCCGCGGAACGCGGCCGATCTCATCACGCCCGAGGCGATCACCGCCCGTTATCACGAGACGCAGCGCGCGATGGACCGTATGGGCGAAGAGCTGCGCGGCGCCAAGCTCGACGCGCTGATCATCTGCGGCGACGATCAGTACGAGCTCTTCCACGACAACAACATGCCGTCGATCGCGATCTACTACGGTCCCGACATCGTCAACGCGGCGCGGCCGCCGCAACCCGATCCCGATTGGTACAAGAACGCGCAGCTGAAACGGGCCGAGCCGGGCGCGCCCGTGGTCTATCCTTGCGACGGCAAGCTCGCGCTGGATCTGATCGAGCAGCTCGTCGCCAAGGGCTTCGACATCTCGGCGGTGAAGGAGATTCCGGCGAGCGAGGCCGAAGGCCACGCCTATTCCTTCGTGCATCATCGCTATTATCACGGTGCGGCGGTGCCGATCATTCCGGTGTTTCTCAACACCTACAACCCGCCGAACCAGCCGACGCCGGCACGCTGCGTCGAATTCGGGCGCGCCATCGCCGAGATCGTCAAGGCTTATCCCGGCGACCAGCGCATCGGCATCATGGCTTCGGGCGGGATGAGCCATTTCCGCGTCGAGGAAGATCTCGACCGCTCGATCTTCGACGCGATCAAGCGCAAGGACGTCGCTTTCCTCGGCGCGCTGAAGCCCTACCGCTTGCTCGCCGGCAGCTCCGAGATCCGCAACTGGATCGTCACCGCCGCGGCCGCTGCGACCACCGATCTCGAAATGACCTGGCAGGCCTATATCCCGGGCTATCGCACGCTCGGTTTGAGCGGCACGGGCCTGGGATTCGCGCGGTGGTCCTAGGCTAGAGCGAACGCAGCGCGGGCATAACCTCATTGCCGAACAGCGCGATCGAGCGCACGGTTTCGGCTTCGCTGAGATCACCGAAGGAGAACTGGCCGACGAGGTAATTGACGCCGGCGGTCTCGGCTTGGTCGCGCAACTCGCGCGCGACCTTGGCGGGGCTGCCATAGATGCCGCGCACGCCTTGATCGAAGGTCACCTCGAAGCTTTCGGTTTTGGCGCCGCGCTCATGAAAGAGGCCGTGCTTCTTGTAGAGATGATCGTAGGCCGCATGCCATTTCGGATAGGCGCGGTGCGCGAGCTTCTCGGCGGCGGCATCACTGTCGGCGACGACGATGAAACGCAAGAGGCCGAGCTTCGGTAGCGGCTTGTCGCCGTGTGCCTCTCGCCACGCCGCGCGATAGCTATCCATATACGGCCGCGTCGCTTGGGCGGTATCTTGCGTCACGTAGTTCGCGCCGAGCTTCGCCGCGCGGGCGGCGCCATCGACCGAATGGCCGCCGATCCAGAGCGGCGGATGCGGCTGTTGCAGCGGCGACAATTCGATCGGCACGTCCTTGTAGCGATAGAACGCGCCTTCGTGGCCGAGCGTCTTGTGCGTCAGGCCTTTGAGGATCACCTCGAGCGCCTCGGCATAGCGTGGCGCCGATTGCTTGTGATCGGAATTGAAGAGCGCCGCTTCGAGCGGAGAGGTGCCGCGGCCGATGCCGAGCTCCAGCCGGCCGCCGCTCATCTGGTCGAGCATCGCGATCTCTTCGATGAGCCGCAGCGGATCGTAAAGCGGCAGGATGAAGACCAGCGGGCCAAGCCGCATGCGCGTCGTGCGCTGGAATGCCGCCGAGAGGAAAAGCCCGGGCGAGGGGGCAAGGCCGAGCGGCGTGCCGTGATGCTCGGCGATGTGATAGGCGTAGAATCCGGCGCGCTCGCAATGCTCGACGATGCGCAGTCGTGTCGCATAGAAATCGCGCAGGTTCTGCCCGTCGCTGTCGATATGGTCGAAGACGCCGAACTCCATCGCCCACTCCCGCTGATACGAGAGCGCTCTTGGCTTGACAGCGCCGCGCTTGTCAAGGAAGCATCATGAATCAGGGAGGAATCATGAAGTTATTGCCGTTGGTTGCCGCCGCCGCTGTCGCGGTCGGCGTTTCCATTCTCGATGCGCCGGCGCAAGGGCAGGCCCCGCAGACGATCGTCATCGGCGTGGTGCCGAGCGTGCCCGCCGCCGCGACCTATCTCGCGGTGGAGAAGGGCTATTTCAAGGACGCGGGCATCGAGGTCGATCTGCAGAATATCGAATCGTCCTCGACTGCCATGGCGCTGCTCGCGAGCAATCGCATGCAAGTGGTCGAAGGCGGCGTCGCGCCCAACTATTGGAATGCGCTCGCGTCGGGCTTGCCGGTGACCCTCGCGTTGGAGCGCGCGTCCTCGCCGCTCTATCACGATGTGCTGATCCGCAAGGATCTCGTCGGCAAGCTCAAATCGCCGGCCGATCTCAAAGGCCGGCCGGTTGCCGAAGTCTCGCCGGGCTCCTCGGCGCTTTATGAGGTAGGGCAGGTGCTCGCCTCGGCTGGGCTCACTCTCAAAGACATCGACATCAAATATATTCCCTTCACGCAAATGGGTGTGGCGCTCGCCAATGGCGCGGTCGACGTTGCGTTCGAAGTGCCGCCTTTCGGCGCGGCGGTGATCGCGAACGGTCAGGGCGTGAAGTGGATCGATCCCGAAGATTACATCAAGGTCTTGCCGTCAAGCTTTGTCGGCTATTTCGCCAACACGGATTGGATCAAGGCCAATCCCGATCTGGCGAAGCGATTCTTCCTCGCTCTCGTCAAAGGCGGGCGCGATTTCTGTCAGGCCTATCACCACGGGCCGAACCGCGCCGAGGTCGTCGACATCATGTTCAAGAACAAGGTCGCGACCAGCCGCGAGCAGCTCGATCAGATGGACTGGCAGGCGCGCAGCCCGAACGGGCATTTCAATATCCCCAGCGTGCTCGATCTGCAGGACTGGTTCTTTAAAGAAGGCATCATCAAGCAGAAATTCCCGGCCGAGCGGCTGATCGATTCGCAATACGCGGACGCGGCTGATAAGACGCTGCCGCCTTTCGAGGTGATCAACAAGGCGGATCAGCTCAAGGGTTGCCGCTGATCCAAGCCTCTCGGTGGGATAAAAGGCAGCGCCAATCCCATGGATCGGCGCTGCCGCTTTATGCTCGTCAGGAGTGACGTTCGACCGTGCCGGTGACGGGGTCGAGAATTAGCCGTCTCGCGTCGGGATGATCATCGAAGTCGAACATATTGATGATCGAATTCGTGTAACGGTCGACCGAGCCGGTCCCGGGAGGCGGTGCAACAGGGCCATCGATGAAGCCGAGGTCCCAGTTGTCCTCGATGAACCGTAGGATCGAGGCTTGGTCGGTCATCGTGTGATCGACGAAGTTCTGCCTCGCCCACGGCGAGATCACCATCAACGGTTGGCGCGGGCCGCGTCCGCAGCGTGCGGCATCGGCGCCGGCTTGCGGCGTGCCGCAAGCGCCGGGCCCGGCGAGCGGGTCGACATTGGTCGCCGACGGGGTCGTGACCGGTGGCATCACGTGATCGTACCAGCCGTCGGAATCATCCCACGCGATGACGATCGCGGTGTCGGGCCAATAGCGCGAATTCATGACCGCATTGATCGTCTGCACGATGAAGGCTTGCTCGACCAACGGGTCGGAGATGCCGGGATGGCCGTATTGATAGACCGGTGCCTTCACGTAGCTGACCGAGGGTAACGAGCCCGCAGAGAGCGCGGTGAAGAAATCCGATATGTCGTATTGGTGGTTGGCCTGATCGGTCTTGCCGATATTGGCCGCCGAGCTCGGCCTTAGATGATGCGGGTTCTTGGTGCTGGCATAGTGCATGAACGGGCCGACGCCCGTGCTGTAGTCGTTTTCCAAGGTGTGTACGTCTTTGCCCGGATTGATGATCGGGTTCTGCACGTCGTAGGTCTTGCCGTTGATGACCATCTCGTGCGCGACGTGCTGGCTGGCGCAAGCCGCGGGTGAGATCAGATTACCTTTGGCATCGAGCACAGCCGGGGTGGTCGGCAGGAAGCCGCCCTGGAAATAGCCCCAGGTCACGTTCTTGGCGTTCATGAGGTCGCCGACGTTCTTGCCGGTCATCTCCACGGTTACCTTCGTGCCGAGAGCGTCGCCGCCGCAATCATCGAGGAAGCCCGGGACATTGATCGACGTCATGGTGATCGAGCCGTCGGTCGGATTGATGAAGACGCCGGGGTTCGTGGTCGCGTTATGAAGGACGAGACCATGCGTGTTGCCCGAAACGAGATTGATATGGCCGGGCAGGGTGGGGCCATAGGTGGTGTCGAAGGAATTATCGCTCATCGCGTAATGCTGGGCGTAATTCCATAACGCCGTCACGGTGTTGCCGTCGTAATAGCCCATGACGGTCGTGCCGTCCGTCAGACAGCCTTCGCCGGTCCCGGCGGTGGACTGCGGATAGCGATCGACGAGGCCGGAATGCACAGCCTGTTGCTCGGGTGTATAGCCATTATTGTTGCCGCAGGTGGCGGCAGCGGAAGGGCCGAGCCGCATCGGATTGGCCGGTCCTCCGGTCAGGCTTCGGCTCGGATTGTTCTTGAGCAACTCTGGCGTGAGGCCGTTGACCGCAGGCGTATCGTCTCTCGCGACGAAGCGCGGCGCGGAGACACCGACCCAGCTCTGCTCGCCCTGAGTATTCGCCGCGACCGGGTAGGTCGCGAAATAATTGTCGAAGGTTCGATTCTCTTGAAAAATGACGATGACGTGTTTGATAGGCGTCTCAGGCTGCGGATCCCGCTCGACCTTGTCGGCGAAGGTTGGCGCCGCGACCAGCATCGACGCGAACACGGCGCCGAGAGCCGTATAGCGCGAGAGTCCGTTCCCTAGATGCGGATGGATGTTTCTCATTGTTCCCCTCTTGAATGAACGTCCCTTGTTCTCTCGCGGCGCGATGCCGAGAAAGCTCAAGGGCCGCGCCCTTGCGGCGCGGCTGGCGAAGGGAACAGTAGAGGGGCGTTGTTACGCGCCGATTTCCGATAGGGGTTGTTTTCGTGACGCTATTGTTATGGGCGCGTCGCTCTGGGCCGCGACTCGTACCGAGAGCGGCAATCTCCGATCAGCGCGCCTGCAACGGGCGATTAAGCCCAGGGGCCGAGGAACGGCTCGCCGTTGAAAGTGTCGGAGAGCGGCTGCACGGTCTCGGGCCAGTTCGCGTTGTCGATCTTGCGGCGGAGATGCGCCGGCTTCGGCTTCCCATCCCAACCGATCTGCTCCATGTAGTAATAGAGCTGCACCAGATGGCCGTCGGGATCGATGGCGTAGGCCGTATAGTCCATGCCGGGTGACAGCTCCGGCGGCACGTCCATGAATTTGACGCCGTGCTTCTTCAAGAAGGCGATGCCGTCGCGGAGCTGCTGGTAATCGTAGAATTTGACGCCGAAGGAGAAGCATTGCGACGGCCGCGGCAACTTCAGCTCGTCGGCGAGCGCCATCGGGAAGATCGAGACGCAATGGTGGTCGGTGTTGGCGCGCAGGTAGAGGCAGCGATGTCCCTTCCAGACGACCTCTTCGGTCACCTCAAAGCCCATCGTGTCGATATAAAAACGCGCGACCTTCTCGACGTCCTTGGCGAGTAGCCGGATAGGGCCGATGCTGGTGATCTTGAACGGTCGCGGCATCTCGATCCCGCCGACCTGATAATCGAGCGGCAGCGTCTCTTCGGCGCGTACGCCGGCGAGGATATCGACGCCGGCCGCGACGGCGTCGTCGACCTCTTTCCATTCCGGGATCTGCGGCAGCGTGGCGGCCTGGGTGAAGCGGCGATTGTGCATCGGCAGAGGCTTAGAGCGGCCGATCCAGCCGATCTGCTCCATGCCGTAATAGAGTTCGTTCCGGTTGCCTTCGGCGTCGCGCATATAAGTGTGCCAGTTCGAGCCCGGCATGTCGCGGCCGTTGCGATCGATCTCGACCTCGCGCGTCTGCATCCATTGCCCGGCTTCGACGACCTGCTTCAGGCTGCCGACCTGCCAGGTTATCTGGTTGACGACGTGCTCTTTCGGCAGTCCGGCCATCACCTCGAAGGCGCGGCGCGGAAACAGCACGAAAGCGTGGTGATCACCGTTGAAGCGGGTGAAGTAGCCGACCGTCTCGAACTTGCCTTTATGCTCTTCCGGGACGCGGCGCGCGAAATCGAGCGGGTCCGAAATCTGGAAGCCGAGCAGGTTGGTATAGAAATTCAGCGACTCTTTCATATGCTCGGTGAAATAGCCGAAATGGCCGAGCCGGCTGATGCGGAACGGGCGGTCGAGCATGACGCCGCCGACGTCGAATTTGCGCGTGGCCGAGGCTTCCATGGTGTCACCTTGAGGGTGGATTTCGCTGGCGCCAATTTTACTCCCGCTGCTCTTCCAGCGGAAGCGGGGCCCCATGCTAGTATCGCGGGCGCTTTCGAGGCGCTGTTTCGCGAGAGATCGTTCCCATGACCGACATGCCGGGCGGCTGCGCCTGTGGCGCGATGCGCTATCACGTGACCGAAAAACCGCTGATCGTCCATGCCTGCCATTGCCGCGATTGTCAGCGCCACACCGGCAGCGCTTTCGTCATCAATCTCTGGATCGAGCGGAAATTCGTCGCGGCGAATGATGCGCCACTCGAGACCTTTCGTCTGATCGCCGGCACCGGCCGGCCGCATGAGATTTATTACTGCCCGCATTGCGGCACCCGCCTCTGGAGCCATTACCACGCTTCGCCCGGCGAGACGCTGCTGCTGCGCGCCGGCACGCTCGACGATCCGGCGGCAATCACGCCCGACGTCCATATCTTCACGCGCAGCAAGCTGCCCTGGGTGGTATTGCCGCAAGGCGCGCGCGCCTTCGAGACGATGTACAAGCTCGCCGATGTGTGGAGCGATGAAAGCCGCGCGCGGCTGCGTGCCAGCATCGCCGAGAAGCAACAGCAGGCCGGCGCGTGAATTACGCGCTTTTCGATACGCCGCTCGGCCGTTGCGGCATCGCCTGGAATGCGCATGGCATC
>DASXCX010000200.1:0-6455 GCA_036490955.1 Allostellaceae bacterium
AAAGGCGCTCGGGAAATACCCGTAATCGACGATCAGCGCCGCGCCGCCGCTGCGCGCGATGCGGCGCGCGAGCGCATGCGCCGTGACGTAGGCGAGAGGGCTTACCTCCTTGACGTCGCCGTCGCGGGCGCCCGGTGGCGCCTCGCCTTGGGTCGGCTCGCGCGTGATCGAAAGCCGTCCTTCGTCGTCGAGCGCGATCTTGCGCTCGTGCAGCTGGCCGCCATTGCTTTCGAATTGCGCGATCGGCAGCGCGTCGAAGAACTCGTTGGCGATCAGCAGCATCGGACCCGGCGGCAGCGTGGTGATGTTATTGTGGAAGTGCGGCGCGTGGGCGGCGAGCTTCTCGCGCTGCAGCTTGCGCAGCACGGGGCTGAACTCGATGAGATGCAGCTTCAGCGCGTCATGAAAGCCGGGCACGCGCCGCGTCGCGCGCAGCGCGTCGGCCGTCAGCATGCCGCGGCCCGGGCCGAGCTCGACCAGCAGCACGGGGTTGGGCGCGCCGCTGCGCTGCCAGTAATCGGCGCACCATGCGCCGATCAGCTCGCCGAACACCTGGCTGATCTCCGGCGCGGTGGTGAAATCGCCGGCAGCGCCGAAAGGATCGCGCGTTGCGTAGTAACGCGCGTTGCATTCGCGCATGTAATCGGCGAGCGAGATCGGTCCGGTGTCGCGAATCCGCGCGGCGAGCCACGCCGCGAAATCGTTCTGCGTCTTGTCGGTCACTTCTCGGGCTTGGCGCGCCAGGCCAGCCAGGCGCCGAGCAGGAAGACGGGGATCGAGAGCAGTTGCCCCATCGTCGCGCCAAACCACAAGAATCCCAGGAATGCGTCGGGCTCGCGGAAGAATTCGCAGAAGATGCGGGCGCAGGCATAGCCGATGAGGAACACGCCGGTGATGAGGCCCGGTCTTTCGCGCGCCCGGGTGAAGCGCACGAGGTAGAAGAGAACGAGGAAGAGGATGAGGCCTTCGGTGCCGGCCTCGTAGAGCTCGCTCGGATGGCGCGGCACCACGCCGGCGTTGGGAAAGATTACGCCCCACGGTACATCGGTCGTGCGGCCCCAGAGCTCGCCATTCACGAAATTCGCGATCCGGCCGAAGAAAATCCCGATCGGCACCGCGGCGGTGATGATGTCGGCGAAAGCGAGCAGCGCGAGGCCGCGCTGGCGGCAGAACAGGATGAGCGCCGTGAGCACGCCGAGCGCGCCGCCGTGGAAAGACATGCCGCCATGCCAAAGCGCGACGATCTCGCTCGGATTGTCGAAATAGAAGTCCGGCTTGTAGAACAGCACGTAGCCGAGCCGGCCGCCGAGCACGACGCCGAGCGTCGCCCAGACGAGGAAATCGTCGATCGCCGCCGGCGAGGCAACGGCGGGCGGACGCTTCGCCAACCAGAGGCAATAACGCCAGCCGATCAGCAGCCCGACGATATAAGCCAGCGCGTACCAGCGAATGGCGAAAGGTCCGATGGCGATGGCGACCGGATCGAAATCGGGAAAAGGGATGGCCAGCATCAGCGATCAGGGTTTAGCGATAAGGATCGGGACTGGCGAGAAAGTTCTGCACGTATTCGCGCACGCCATCCTCGAGGGAGGTTGGTGCAGCGCTAAAACCAGCGGCGCGAATTCGTTCCATCCTGGCTTCCGTGAAATACTGATACTTGTCGCGGATCTCGACCGGCGTGTCGATATAATGGATGCGCGGCTCGCTGCCGAGCGCGCGATAGACCGCGGCCGCGAGGTCGGCGAAGCTGCGCGCCTCGCCGCTCCCGGCGTTGAAGAGTCCGCTGACGGCGGGATGATCGTAGAGCCACAGCATCTCGGCGACGCTATCGCGCACATAGACGAAGTCGCGCTTTTGCCCGCCATCGGGAATGCCGTTGCGATGCGAGCGGAAGAGATGGCAGGGCACGCCCGCCTCGGCGCGCGGAAAGATCTGCGCGGCGACGCTCTTCTGGTTGCCCTTGTGATACTCGTTCGGACCATAGACGTTGAAGAATTTCAATCCCGCCCATTGCGGCGGATGCGGCGCGCCGCGCTCGATCAGCCGCGCGACGCGGCGATCGAAAAGCTGCTTCGACCAGCCGTAAGCGTTGAGCGGTTGCAACGTGGCGAGGCCCGCCGGAGTGCCGTCATCGTCGAAACCGGCGCTGCCGTCGCCGTAGGTCGCCGCCGAGGAGGCATAGATGAAGCGCGTGCCGGATGCCGCGCACCAATCCCACAGCATTTGCGACAACGCGAAATTATTGGCGATGATGAAATCAGCGTCGGTCTCGGTAGTCGAGGACGACGCGCCGAGATGGAAGATCGCATCGAGGCCGTGCGGCTGAGCGGCGAGGAAGTCCTCGAGCGCCTCGGGCGCGATCAGGGCCGCGAGCTCGCGCTTGCCGAGGTTGCGCCATTTCTCGTCGCCGCCGAGCCGGTCGCAGACGACGATGTCGGGGAGGCCTCGCTCTTCCAGCGCCGCGACAAGGTTCGAGCCGATGAAGCCGGCGCCGCCGGTAACGAGGATCATGGCCGTGGTTATAGGCGAAACCGCTTGATTGGCGAAACGCCGGACCCTGCCATCTTCTGTCTTCGTGACTTCTATGTTAAGGACCCGACATGCAGACACAAAACCGCTTGCTCGACGATCTCGCGCGCGTCGCCACCGGCGCTCTCGGCGCCTTTACAGGCATGCGCGGCGAGGTCGAGACCCGCATGAAGGAGCAGTTCGAGCGCGTGCTCGGCCGCATGAACCTCGTGACCCGCGAGGAATACGACGCGGTGAAGGCGATGGCGGCCAAGGCCCGAGCCGGGCAGGAGGCGCTGGAGAAGCGCGTCGCCGCGCTGGAGGCGCAACTCGGCGGCTCGCGGGGAAAAGCCGTTGCGCCGGCGAAATCATTGTCCGCAACGGCACCGTCCAAGGCCGCGCGTAGCGCTCGGCGTAGCCGGACAAGCAGCAAAAGCCGCTAGAGTCGTTTTTATCCCACGGGTTTTCGCGCAGCGCGGCGTTTCTCTGTTGCGCGCGACTCCGCGTTTTGGCAGCTTGCCTTAGTGGTTCCGGGGGGGTGCCACCTACAATAGGTGGGCCCGGTGCCAAGGAGTGTGCCATGACTGCCTTGTCGCTCGAGACCAAGGCTGCCTCAGCCAACCCAATCGATCTCGTTGAGGAGATCGTGCAGGCCAATGAGTGGCCGCATGACCGCTCGAGCGATGAAGAGATGGTGGTCGAGATCTCGGGCCGCTGGTGCGATTACCGCCTGCTCTTTCTCTGGCAGCGCGAGATGAGCGCGTTGCATTACTCCTGCGGCTTCGAGATGAAGGTGCCGCGCACGCGCCGCGGTTCCGTCTATGAGCTCCTCGCGGCGGTGAACGAGCGCTTGTGGCTCGGGCATTTCGACTTGGCGGAAGGCGATGATTCGCCCTCCTTTCGCCAAGGTGTGCTGCTGCGCGGCGTGTTCGGCGCCAGCGTCGAGCAGATCGAAGACCTGGTCGACATCTCGATCAGCGAATGCGAGCGTTTCTTTCCCGCTTTCCAGCTCGTCGTCTGGGGCGGCAAGAGCGCGAAGGAAGCGATCGCTGCGGCGATGATCGATCCGGTCGGCGAGGCGTGATCATCACAAGACGCGGTATCCTGCTCGTCGGTTGCGGCAAGATGGGCGGCGCGTTGCTTGCCGGCTGGAAACGCAAGCGTCTCAATCAGCCGCTCGCCGTAATCGAGCCGCAGCCGGTGAAGCCGGCCGGGGTCAACCGCTACATAGGATCCGAGGCGCTGCCGAAACGCTTCGCGCCCGCGGCGATCGTGCTGGCGGTGAAACCGCAATCGCTCGCCGAGGCGCTGCCGTCCTACCGCCGCTTCGGCGACGGCGAGACGGTGTTCCTCTCGATCGCCGCCGGCAAGACGCTGCGTTTCTTCGCGCGCCATCTCGGCGACGATGCGCCGGTCGTGCGCGCCATGCCCAACACGCCGGCCGCGATCGGCCGCGGCATCGCCGTCGCTTGCGCAAACCCGAATGTGACCTTGAGGCAGCGGACGCTCAGCACCCGCCTGCTCGGTGCCGTTGGCGAGGTCGCCTGGGTCGACGATGAAGCCTTGCTCGACCCGGTGACCGCGGTTTCGGGCAGCGGCCCGGCCTATGTCTTCTTGCTCATCGAATGCCTCGCCGAAGCGGGTATCGCTGCGGGGCTGCCCGCCGCGCTCGCCACGACATTGGCGCGGGCGACAGTTGCCGGCTCGGGGGAGCTGGCGCGGCTTTCGTCGGAGGATGCGGCGCAGCTGCGCCGCAACGTCACCTCGCCCGGTGGCACGACGGAAGCCGCGCTTAAAATCCTGATGGCCGAGGACGGCATGGCGCCGTTGATGCGCCGCGCCATCGCTGCGGCCACGGCGCGTTCGCGCGAACTCGCCGACTAGCGGCGGGGCGGTCAGGCATGTGATTGCGGGGCTGGCTCCGCCTCTCTATGTTTGATGACAGAGGAAGCGCATGGCGGCACGCAAGCGGTCCAAACAGCCACCCGGGAGCCCCCAAGAGCGTCTGATCGCGGCGGCGCTCGGCCTTGCCAGCGAGAAGGGCTGGCGGCGCCTTGGCATGGCCGAGATTGCGGACGCAGCCGGTTTGTCGCTCGCGGAGACTTACGCCGTCGCCCGCTCGAAACGGGGGATTTTGGCCGCGCTCCGACGCCAGATCGACGAAGCCATGCTGGCAGGCGGCGTGGTGAACGGTGATTCGCCGCGCGACCGGCTGTTCGACGTGCTGATGCGCCGGCTTGAGGCCATGCGACCTTACCGCGCAGGGCTGCGTGTCATTCTACGAGACAGTGTCGGGAGCCCGGCATTGCTCGCCATGCTGCCAGGGTTGCTGCGTTCCATGGGCTGGACCCTGACCGCCGCCGGCCTCCCGGCATCGGGCTACCGCGGACGATTGGCCCGGCGCTTCGTCGGGGCGATCTATGTTTCTGTATTACCGGCGTTTTTCCGAGATGAGAGCCGCGATCTCGGGACCACCATGTCGGCACTCGATAAGCGGTTGCGCCAGGTCGAGACGATCTTTTCCGCTCTCGGACCCATTGTATCGAGGGGGAGCCGCGGGGCGTCGGTCTAGCGGTTGTGCGGCGCAAAATTTTTGGGCATCATCCCTTGACCGAATTCGCCAATGCTGCCATATTGGGCATGTTGCAGTGCAACATTAATCGCAACTGCAGTCCCTAGCCCAAGGATGGAACGATGATCAACGGCAAACAGTCTTTTCTCGATTACGATGTGACCAAAGCCTTTTCCGCCTTTAGTTTTCCGGGTTTCAGCGTTGAGGCCGTGATGGCCAGCCAGCGCAAGAACGTCGAGGCCTTCACCCAGGCCAATCAACTCGCCATTGAGGGCGTGCAGGCTTTTGCCCGCCGCCAAGTCGAACTCGCGCGCGAGGCTTTCGAGGGCGCTCCGGCGTTCTTCAAGGAGCTGAGCCAGCCGGTAGCGCCGCAGGAGCGGATCGCGAAGAATGCCGAGTTCGCGAAAACGACCTTCGAGAAGAACCTCGCCACGGCGAAAGAGCTCGGCGAGCTCGTCACCAAGGCGAATGCCGAGGCCTTCGAAGTGCTGACCAAGCGCTTCACCGAGAGCTTCGAAGAGCTGAAGGACGTCGCCGCCAAGTCTGCTTAAGTCGACGCTCGGTCTATCGCTTTCACCGCCCGGGGGCGGTGATCAGAGGATCACGACCATCCCATCGGACGCCGTTTCGTGCGCAAGCGCGGGACGGCGTTCGAGCTTGTGGGGGCGCGACAGAACAGGGGCCATAACCCGGTATTAACCATACCGGGCCTAGAACAACACCGCCGATCTTACGGAGTCGGGTGTTGCAGATGGCTGTCGGCGAGGGCTTTACCCAAGGGCTGCTCACGGCTGAGAAGCAGGGCGTCCTTCCGGGCTATCTGACGCAGCATTTCAGCTCCCAGTGTGGAACGTTCGGATTGCTCGCCGAGCAAATCCTTGCGTTCTTGGATGAAGATCAAGACGACGCGGTCCGCCGTCTTCACGCCGCGCTTCCTGAAAGCTTCGCTCTCCGCTTCATCACCCACTACGCGTCGGCATGCCTGGCGGCGAAGGCCGGCGACGCGCGCGCGACCCATCGCGAATTGTGCCACACCGTCCGCATCGGCGCCGCCGGTCAGAATCTCTTCGCGCAAGATGCACTGGCGCTCAGGATCTGGTACGGCGCCCTGCAACAGGCATTTGCCATCGATCCGCGGCATCCGTCGATCGCATCGCCCCCGCCGCGCCTGACGTTGGCGCCGTCGCGATCCGCCTCGCCTGTTGTCTTATCGAGCTGCAACGGCACGTATTTCGATCGCTTCGGGCCGGATTTCCTCGCCTCGGCCGCCGCCATCGCCGGGCTGCGCTGTCATCTCCACGTCGTCAATCCCACGGCCGACACCGCGGCTTTGTTTGCTCATTGGCAAGCGAGATCGGCGGCGGAATTATCGCTG
>DASXCX010000201.1:0-24469 GCA_036490955.1 Allostellaceae bacterium
CATTCTGATGGCTCAGGCCTTTCCGGAATCGCATTTCGTCGGTTTCGATTATCACGACGGGTCGATCGCGGCGGCGCGCAAGGCGGCGGATCGCGCCGGCCTCTCCGATCGCGTCCGCTTCGAGGTCGCGAGCGCGCAGCAATATCCCGGCCAGGATTACGACTTCGTCGCGGTGTTCGATTGCCTGCACGATATGGGCGATCCGGTCGGCGCCGCGCGGCATGTCCTTCGGTCGCTGAAATCGGACGGCACCTGGATGATCGTCGAGCCTTTCGCGCGCGACAATCTCGAGGACAATCTCAATCCGGTGGGACGGGTCTATTATTCCTTCTCGACACTGCTTTGCACGCCGTGCTCGCGTTCGCAGGAGGTCGGGCTTTGCCTCGGCGCGCAGGCCGGCGAGGCGCGGCTGCGGGATGTCGTGACGTCCGCCGGATTCAGCCGGTTCCGGCGTGCGTCGGAGACGCCGTTCAACCTCGTCTTCGAGGCCCGTCCATAGGAGATCGCAGAAAAAATATTGTTTTTCAATAGTTTGAGACGGGTCTGCTTGACTTCGCCGCGGCGCTGCCTATAGTCGCGGCCTTCATTTCCGAGAACGTGGATACCGGCCAAAGGTGCCGGTGTCCCGCACGGCCGCGACGCCGGGCCTATCGGGACAACAACAACGATGATGGATCATCATTCGCGATGAGCAGCAAACGCGTCGAATCTAAGTTCAAGATCAATCGCCGCCTCGGCGTGAATCTTTGGGGCCGCGCCAAATCCCCTCTCAATCGCCGCGACTACGGGCCCGGCCAGCACGGCCAGCGCCGCAAGAAGCCGTCCGATTTCGGCACGCAGTTGATGGCGAAGCAGAAGCTCAAGGGTTATTACGGCAATATCAGCGAGCGCCAGTTCCGCCGTCTCTACACCGAGGCGCGCCGCCGCAAAGGCGATACCGCCGAAAACCTGATCGGCTTGCTGGAGCGCCGTCTCGACGCCGTGGTCTACCGCATGAAATTCGCGGTCAGCCCCTTCGCCTCGCGCCAACTCGTCAATCATGGCCACGTCACCGTGAACGGCAAGCGCGTCAACATCGCTTCCTATCTCGTGAAGGACAACGACGCGATCGAGGTCCGCGACAAGGCGAAGAACATGGCCGTGGTCATCGAAGCATCGGCTTCGACCGAGCGCGACATCCCGGATTACCTCGAGGTCGATCAGGCGAAGTTCAAGGGCACGTTCCTGCGCGCGCCGAAGCTCGCCGACGTGCCCTATCCAGTGTCGATGGAACCGAACCTCGTCGTCGAATTCTATTCGCGCTGATTTCTGCGGCGGCGCGGCCGGTCCTCAGTAGGGCCGGCCGTCCTTGTGCGCGAACTGCCACTTCCCGTCGGGGCCAAGCGCCGCTTTGAGATCGTCGGCGGGATAGGTGCCGTCATCGCCCGGTGTACGATCGCCGATCTCCAGATAGACCACATCGCGATCGGAGCGATTGACGAGTTGATGCGCGATGTCGCCGGCGGCAAAGCCGGCGCACATGCCGGGTGTCAGCGCGACCTCGCCGCGATCCGTCACCAGGGTCGCCCGGCCTTCGAGGACATAGACGAATTCATCCTGCCTGCTGTGACGATGCAGCAGCGCGGATTCGCCGCCCGGCCGTAGCCGCGTCAGATTGACGCCGAAATTCTTCAGGCCGAAGAGATCGCCGAGTGGATGCTTCTCGCGCTTGGCCATGCGGCTGAAGAACGGCTCGGGATAGTTCGATGGCTTGGTGCGCGGCGGCGCCGATGCGGCTTCGAGGGCGATGGGTGGACGGCTCGGCTCGGCGCTCATCGAAATTCTCCGGCGGCACTATCGGGATGCGGTTCTTAGAGCGAGCGGCGGCGCGTCGTCGAGCGACAAGCCGAACACATCATCGAGACCGCGCCGGCCCGCCGGCGTGACGATCAACGCGCGGCTGTCGCGCAGACGCGTGAACCAGCCGAGATCGAAGCACCGCCGCGCGAGCGCGGCGCCGACCGTGCCGCCGATATGCAGCCGGCGCTCGGTCCAGTCGAGGCAAGACCGGCAAAGCGTGCGGCGCTTCACTCGCAACGCCGCCAGATCGACGCCGAAATCGCCCAGGAAACCCGCGCCGGGCTCGGTGACTTCGCCGGCTTCCGGCGTCAGCACCAGATAGCCGCGCTGGACGAGGTTGTCGGCAAGACCGACGCCGAGCTTACCGGCGAAATGATCGTAGCACGTGCGCGCCGTCCGCATCGCGTCGTCGGCTTTCGAGATCGGGCGGTGTCGCTGCGGTCCCGCTGCCGCAACCGCCATGATGCCTTCGAGCATCTGGCCGACGAGCGGTGTCGCGAGCCGGTAATAGCGATTGCGGCCTTGGCGCAGCACCGTCAGCAAATGGCTGTCGATCAGCTTGGCGAGATGGCCGCTCGCGGTCTGCGGCGAGACATGCGCGACATAGGCAAGCTCGCTTGCCGTCAGCGCGCGCCCATCGAGCAGCGCGGCGAGGATATTGGCACGGGACGCATCGCCGATCAGCGCGGCGACGAGGGCAAGATCGGGTCCTCCGTTCATACCCTGAATCTAGGGAGCTTTGCCGTATTTCATAGCGGCGATGCTTCGGCCGCGGCCGAAGCGTTTGCGGCGGACAGAAGGCCAGCGAGGGCCGATCTAGAGGAGACCCGCAACCTTTGTCGGAATGGTGCGATGATGACTGTAACGCAGCTTGCCGCAAGCCGGTGCCCGCCGGCAGGCCGGCGCCCGCTGATCCTCCTCACCATGTGCCTCGGGATCCTGATTGCCCAGGTCGATACCTCCGTGGTCAATCTCGCCCTTGCGCCGATCGGCAAGGCGCTCGATGCGCCGGTCAAGGTGCTGCAATGGGTCATCGACGCCTACAACCTCGTTTATGCCAGCCTGCTGCTGATGGCGGGGACGCTTGCCGATCTTTACGGACGCCGCCGCATCTTTGCCCTCGGTGTCGGTATCTTCACGCTCGGCTCGCTGATCTGCGGCTTCGCGCCAGGCGAAGGAATCTTGATCGCCGGCCGCGCCTTGAGCGGGCTCGGCGCGGCGCTGCTGGTGCCGACCTCCCTGGCGATCCTCGCGGTGACCTATGAGGACGCAGCCGAGCGTGCGCATGCGATCGGCATCTGGGCGAGCTGCTACGGCGTCGCGCTGGCGATTGGCCCAAGCATCGGCGGATTTCTCGTCAGCGCCGCCGGCTGGCGCAGCATCTTCCTCCTGATCGTGCCGTTCGCCTTGGCGGCGCTCGGCCTGGCCTTGCGCGTGCTGCCCGAATCGCGTGATCCCGAAGGCCGCCATCTCGATCTGCCGGGCCAGAGTCTCGCCATCGTCTCGCTGGCTCTGCTGACGCTCGCCGCGATCGAAGGACCGCATTGGCGCATGCCGGCGACGCTCGCTTGCCTGGCGATTGCTGTGGTCGCCGCCGCGGCATTCGTGGTCGTCGAAGCGCGGACCGAGGGCGCGCTGCTGCCGCTCGCCATCTTGAGACGCCGCGGCCTCGCCGTGGCGATGGCGGTGGCGTCGCTGATGACCTTCGGCATGTACGGCATGCTGTTCTTGGTGCCGCTCTACCTGCAGCAGCTGCACGGCGCGTCGGTGATCGCCGCGGGGCTCGACCTGCTGCCGCTCTCGATCCTCTACGTCATCGTCTCGCATCGCTCCGGAGCGCTGGCGACGCGGTTCGGCGCCCGCGCGGCGATGACGGCCGGCATGGCGGCGATGGGCATCGGGCTGTTGCTGCTGAGCCTGGTGACGGCTGGCACGAGGCTTTACGTCATCGAACTCGATCTCGCCATCCTCGGCATCGGCCTTGGCCTCAATACCGGCCCGGTCAATTCGGTGGCGGTCGCCAGCGTGCCGCCGGCGCGTTCGGGCACGGCATCGGGCCTGCTCAACACCGCGCGTATGATCGGCGCGACGCTCGGCGTTGCGGTCATGGGCGCTGTCTTCGCACATCACGCAGGGCAGGGATCGCCCGGCGCTTTTGGTTCGGGCCTTGGGATAGCGCTTCGCGTCGGCGGCGCCGGCGAATTGCTCGGTGCGCTGATCGCCTTCGCCGGCGTGCGCGGCAACGCGCTCGCCCGAAGCGACTAGCCGGCGCTATTTCCAGACGAGCTTGTTGACGTCCGGCGTGGTCGAGAGCATGTGCTGCTGCTTCATCGCGTCGATCCACCAGCCGATCATGTCGGGCGTCAATTCCGGGAGTTGATAGCCGATCTCGACCGTCTTCATGATCGCCGGCGGCAGCTTGGCATAGACGTTGATGTCTTCCTTGGTCTTGTCGGGATTGGCTTTGGCGAATGCCGCGCCTTCGACGATCGCCTCCCGGAAGGCGGCAACCTCCTTCGGATGCGCCGCGGCCCAGGCGCGCGTGCTCGTATACATCACGAGCTGCTTGCCTTCGGGCACGATCTGATTGAGCGTCGTCGCGACATAGCCGGTATTGGTGTTGATCATCTGCGCGATGAAGGGATCGGTCGCGACCACGGCATCGATGCTCTTGGCGGCGAGCTGATCTTTCATCGTCGGAAAAGCGACCTCGACATAATTTACCTTGCTCGAGTCGATATGATTTTGGTCGAGCCAGTAGCGGAACATCACCTGCAAGGTCGCGCCGATCCCCGGCACGCCGACCTTGCGGCCGATGAAATCCTTCGGCTCCTTGAGACCGGCGCCCGTATAGGCGACGACGGCTTCGGGCGAGAGGGTGTGCGAGGTCGCGGAACCGCCGGCGAAAGCGACGAGGTCGATGCCGCCCTCGATCGCTTGCAGGAATGTCGTCGTGACCATGAAGCCGACATCGGCCGAGCCGGCGACGAGGGCCGGCGGAAAATTCGGCATTAGATTAACGATGATGATGTTGACGTCGAGGCCCTGCTTTTCGAAGAAGCGTTCGCCTTTGGCGGCGAAGAGCGCGGCGCCCGCGGTGCCCGCCGTCGTCTCGACGTTGATCTTCGACTGCGCGAGGGCAGGGAGGGCCGCGAGTGCCAGCATAGCGGTAAGAGCGATGGTTTTGAGTTTCATACGCTTCCTCTGCGTTTCGTTATTTGCAACGTCATGGCCCGGCTTGACCCGGCGGGGATCGTCTACTCCGTCAGCTCGAGCTTGATGATTGCGGCGTGGTGATTGTTGCCGGCCCAGAAGGTCGGGTGCGGCGTCGAATTGTCGATGAAGATGCGGCGGATATTGGTCTGGTGCGGCAACAGATATTCGACGACTTTGCCGGTCGCGGGATCGAGGCGCTGGATACGATCCGAACTCATGGCGCCGGACCAGACCTTGCCCTCTTTGTCGAGCGCGGCGTCGTAGGGCGATGTCCAGCGATCGGGCAGCGCGAATTCGCGGAATTTCGCCGTCTTGGTGTCGAACATGCCGATGCGGTCGCCGGCGAATTCGGCGAACCAAATCCGGTCTTGCGCATCGATCATGCCGCGACGCGGGCGCGATTCCGGCGTCGGCGTCGGATAGATCGTCGGCTCCAAGGTTTTCGCATCGATGCGCACGATATTCGTGTCGCCGAAATCCATGAAATAGAGATCGTTCTTGGCGTCGACGACCATGCCGTAGGGCGAATGCTCGATACCCGCACCGGGCGGCGTGCTGGCAAACGGGTCGATCAATTCGAAAGCGCCGGTCGCGAGATCCATCCGCATGACCGATTGGCGGTTGACCATGTTGGTCCAGACCTTGCCGTCGGCGGCGACGCCTTTCGGCATCACCATCGATTGCTGCGCCGCATCGCTGTTGAGCGCTGCCGGGATCGGGAAGGTCTGCACGGCTTTCGTAGCGGGATCGAATCGCGCGAGCCCGGTCTGGAACATCATCGCCAGCCAGTAATTGCCTTGGCCGTCGGGCTCTAGATCGAGCGTGCCGGTGGGCGCGTTGGGTTTCGGCTGGGGCAGCGGATATTCCGTGACTTTGCCGGTCGCGGGATCGAGCGCGCCGATCGCCTGATCGCTGAATTCGGAGAACCAGATGATGCCGTTCTTGTCGCGCAGGACGTCATGCGGCGCCATGCTGGCGCGCGGCAGATGATATTCGGTGATGATGGCGTGCGTCGCCGCGCCTTTGGGCCGAGACAGGGTCTTCAACGCATAGGCCCAGTGCGGTCCGGCGCTGAGATTAATCGTCGCGAGGTAGCTTGCCACGGCGCGGACGAGATCGGCTTTCGGCGTCCGTTGCACGACGCGTTTCTGCGGGTGAAGCGGCGTCGAATTGTTCGCGTAATTCGCCATCCGGTTCAGCACTTGCGCGAATTCATCGGCGCTGTGCGTCGAGCGGACGATGCGTTCGACGGTATGGCAGCTCTGGCATTCGAGCAGCGCGCGCTTGTCGGCGTCGCTGCCCGGCATGCTCTCGAGCCATTCGGTATTGGTGAGCTGGCCGGCGAGGTCGGCCGCCTTGGCGAGACGAAGATCGGCTTGTGTGGCTCGATCCTTCGCGACCGTCACTTTCGGCGAATGGGTGAGCTCGTAGCCGACGGCGCGGATGTCGAGCGTATATTGCCCGGGCGGCAGCTTCGTATCGGGAAAGCGATAGCGGCCCCGCGCGTCGCTCACGACCGTGACGGTGATCGTGTTGTCCGACTTCGCGGCGCTGACCAGCACGCCTTCCATCTTGTCTTCGGCGGCGGAAGAGACCGTACCGCCAAGGACGGTGGTCTCTGCATGCACCATCTCGAATCCGAGCAGCAGGAACAGAACCGCAAAGACGACACGCATCTCTTACTGCTTCTTCAATATACAGATGGCCTGGATCGGGGCATTGCCGGCCGGCGGCGTTGTCGCGGCTGTCGCGTCGGCATAGCCATCCTTGCTGCAGGTGATCTTCACATCCTTGGGTTCGACGCTCTTATCGAAGCCACGGACGAAGAAATGGCCGACCGTGTCGGAACGCAACACCAGGGTCGAATTCATCGAGGCGATGGTGACGGTAATGCGCGCATCGGTAATGTTCTTGCCGGCGTCGTCCTGGACGAGCCCGAGAAAGGGCGGACCGGCGTTGGCGTCGTCATCGTCATCGGCGCCGAAGCCGCCGCCGCCGGCATAAACCGGTAAGGCAAGCCCGAGCGCGGCGACGAAGGCGATAGCGGTGCAGGCTCTCATCATCGCATCTCAGGCGTATTTCACGAGCGCCATGAAGCCGAAATCCTGATGGTCCTGCATGTGGCAATGGAACAGCGTCGGGCCAGGATTGTCGGCCACGAAATCGATTTCGGCGTCGTGGCGCCCGGGCAGCGCCATCACGTCCTTGATGAGGCCGGACATCGCTTTGCCCATATGGTTCGTCACCTCGAAGCTGTGGCGATGCAGATGGATCGGATGCATGTCGCCGGCGAGATTGTGCATCACCAGGCGATAGCGCTTGCCCTGCTGGACCATGATCGGGTCGGTATCGGGGAAGGATTTGCCGTTGATGGTCCAGCGATTGTAGCCGCCGCGGCCGCCCGGGACCTTGTCGAAGATCAGCTCGATCCGGGCATCGGGCTCGCGCGCCGGGGCGCTGCTGCCAAAGAGCGTGTAATCGATCATGCGCACGCGCTCGGCCGGCGCCTGCCACACCGGATCGCCGCCGGCGCCGGCATATTCGACGATCGCGCCCATGCCCTTGGCGCGCTCGTCGTCAATCACCGAGCCGAACACCCAGACGCCTTTGTTGTTCATCTCGCAAAGCGCGTCGATGCGCTCGCCCGGCGAGAGGAAGAGCGTATCGCTGGCTTGCGGGCGGGCGAGGGGATTGCCGTCCATCGCGAGGATGGTGAAGCGATGGCCCGGGAGATAGACCGCCGTCTCCGCCGTGGCGCTGGTATTCGCCAGCCGGAACAGCACGCGCTCGCCTTCCTTGACGCGGATCGGCTCGCCGTGGCCGAGCGCCTTGTCGTTGAACGAGGCGGCGCCATAGATCACTTCGAGCCCGTTGTCTGGCGGCGGGCCCTTGCGGATGTCTTGCAGGCTCACCCATTGCGGCGCCCACTGATGTAGGGCGATGAATACTTCGCGGTCGTAGGCGCCCGGGTTCTGCGCCGGCTCGATATAGAAGAAGCCATATTGGCCGCCGTAGAGACCGCGCGTGAGATCGGTCATCGCCATCCCATGCGTGTGGTACCAGCGCGTGCCGGCGGGCTTCGCGACGAAGCTCACGCGCTGCGTCGCCCCGGGCGCGATCATCGGCGCGCCTTCCTCCATCGCGCCATCCGCCGGCGAGGGTACCGCGAGGCCATGCCAATGCACGATCTCGTCATGGTCGCTGTGATTGGCGATGTCGATGGCGACGTTCTCGCCCTCGCGCACGCGGATCAGCGGCCCGGGCACGGTGCCGTTATAGCCGATGGTCTTGATCACCTGGCCGGGCGCTATCTCAAGCGAAACCGGCCCGATGGTGAGGGAGTAATCGGCTTTCGCCGCGCTCTCGCCCCAAGCCGGCAATGCCCCGGCGAGCGGCAGCGCCGCAGCGCCCGCGATAACCCGCCGTCGATCGAGCAGCAAAGGCGCAGGCATCTGTCCTCCCGCAGCCTACGCTAGCCGAAGCGGCGGAGTCGAAGCAACCGCGCGCCGATCGGCACGCCGGCTTGCCCTCGGCCCGCAAACGCGCGCAGACTTGCGCTGCACCTTGCCGAAAGAGAGCCGATATGCCCGCTTATCTCGTCGCCGATCTGACGATCCAGGACGCCAAGGCGTTCGGCGCCTATGTCGAAGTGGCGGGGCCGCTGATCGAGAAGTTCGGCGGCCGCGTGGTCGCGCGCAGCGATGCGGCGATTGCCTTGGAAGGCGTGCCACCGAACCACTTCGTCATCGTCCGATTCGACACAATGGACGCCGCCAAGCGCTTCTACCATTCGGACGAATATCGCGCGCCGCTGCAACAGCGCCTCGGCGGGATCGCGTCAGGCCGTGTTTTCCTGGTCGACGGTGCTTGACCGGAAACCCGGTGCGAGGCGCTAGCCTGTGCTCAGGCTGCTTCCGCCGAGGTCTCGCTCGCGTTGGTAATTGGAAAATAGATGTCGAAGCGCGTTCCGTTGCCGGCCTCGCTCGTGACGTCGATGCGCCCGCCATGGCTGCTGACGATGCCGTCGATGATCGAAAGGCCGAGACCGGTCCCTTGACCGACTTCCTTGGTGGTGAAGAACGGCTCGAAGATGCGCCGGCGCGTGGCTTCATCCATGCCTTTGCCGGTATCGACGACCGAGAGACGAATTTCGCCTTCAGGTTTGAAATCCGATGTTCGCTCGACGATGACGGTGATCATGCCGGGATTTGGCTCGATCGCCTGCGCCGCGTTGGTGACGAGATTGGTGATCACCTGATGGATTTGCGACGGATCGGCGAAAATCGAGGGGACGTCGTCGATCCGGCTGGTGAGCTGGATCGATGACGGTACGGTCGCCCGCAACAACGACATCGCGTCGATGACAATCGCGCCGGGGCTGACGACGACTTTTGCGATTTCCTCCCGCCGGCTGAACGAAAGCACGCGCCGGACGAGGTCTCGTGCCTGCTCGCTGGCGGTGAAGATCGTCAGGAGATTATTGCGCAGCTCGTCGTTGTGGGACAATCGCCGCGCGGTCAGCTTGCTCAGCGCCATGATCGGCGTCAGCGTATTGTTGAGATCGTGGGCGATCCCGCCCGCGAGGGTGCCGAGCGCTTCGAGCTTTTGCGAATGCAGCAGCTTGCGCTCGAGGCTCCGCTCGCGCTGCTCGGCGAGCCGAAGCTCGGTGATGTCCTGGAGCGTGCCGTAACGACGCATGCCGCGTATGTCGTTATCGAAGACGATCTCGCTTTCGCGCCGCACGACTCGCTCGGTGCCGTCGGCACGAACGATGCGATATTCGAACGGATCGGTCGCGATGCCCGCGATCTCGCGGTCGCGGTGCTGCTCGAAGCGCGCGCGATCGTCGGGATGGATCATGGCGATCAGGGTGTCGTGGCCGGGGATGGCGTCGGTCGGCTGGAGGCCGAGAATGTGATAGAGCTCGTCGGACCACTCGGCCACGCCGCTGGTGACGTTATGCTCGAAGCACCCGATCGTCGCGAGGCGTTGCGCCCGCGCCAGCTTCTCGTTGGTGTGTCTGAGCGCGATCTCGTAGCGACGGGTCCGCGCGATGCGCCGGAGCTGGAAGACGGCGACCGCGATGAACATCAGCGAGAGGACGGCGGCCGTTCCGAGCATTACGTATTTGCGATCGTTGAAATTGGCAAGGATGTCGGGCCGGGCGGCGCTCGCCAGAACGACGAGCTGGTATTTCGGCAACGAGCGATAGGAATAGAGGCGATCGACGCCGTCGACGGGCGACACGGCTTCGTAGTCGCCGTTCGAGGCCTGAGCGAGGGCCGGCTCGAGAATCGGCTTCGATATGCTTTTGCCGACGAGATCGATGGCGCGCCCGGTGCCGCGGATCATATCGCGGATGACCATATCGCGGCCGACGATGCTGAAGCTGCTGCTCCTGCCGATGGCGAGATCGGTGAAGAAGCCGCTCAGATAGTCGAGATCGAAGGACGCGAAGACGATGCCGGCGAAGTGGCCATCGGCGGCGATGAGTCGCCGGCTCAGCGTGATCGCGGTTTTGCCGTTGACGCGGCTGACGATCGGCGTTCCGACAAAGACGCGACCCGATTGGTCGTTGATCTGGGCGCGGAAGTAATCGCGATCGCCGGCAAAGACCGCGGCGGGCGATGCCGTCGGCGGCAATCTTGCATCGGATACCGCGCTGAGATTCGAGGCGATGACGTAACCGTCCCGATCGGTAACGCCCATCGGCACGACGCGCGCTTCGAGCTGCTCGTCGGCCATCACGTGGCGCAGGAAATCGGGATTGTGCGATTTGCTTTCGTATTCGTTCTTGACCCGCAGCAATCCTTGGTCGAGGAGCTGGAGCGTGCCTTGGACATGCTCGGCATAGGCGCGCGCCAGATTGCGCGTGGTGACTTGCGCGGTATCGAGGACGGCCATGCGGTCGTGGTCGATCTGGTAGGAGATCGCGCCCCAGATCAGCGCGATGAGAAAACCGGTGAAAGCGAGGACGAGATATTCCGAGGCGAAAACCAAACTGCTCAGGCCGCGCGTCACGTGGCCTTTTGGCGCTCGAATGCGGTGCTCCGTTTTCTCCCCGGGCGGATTCGTCGCCGGGGCGGAAGCCGATGCATGATTGCGGCGAAGCAAACGCAACTCCGAGCCGATTTTTTCCTATAGACGTTCGTCACAATGCGGGCAAAAGCATTAAGGAGCGTAAAATTTATCCGCGAATACGCAGCGCATTTTAGTGATTGACGCGTGTATCGAGCGTGCTCTGATCAAGCACAAAGCTGCGAGATTCCGCGGTTTTTTTGTGCGGCGACGAAGGGAGCCGCGTACGGTCCGGCGTGTTAAGCTCGCCGGCAAAAATATGGCGGAGGAAGAGAGCATGGCGACCGGTCAAAATCGTTTGCGTCTCGGCATCATCGGCCTCGGTCAGGCCGGCGCGATGATCATCGACGAGTTGCGCGCGGCGCCCGATCTGCCCTGGACGATCGCGGCGGGCGCCGATCCGCGCGCGCAGGCGCAGCAACGTTTCGCGGCCGAGTTCGGCGGCGGCGCTTACGCGGATGCCGAAGCGCTTTGCCGCGACGCCGATGTCGACGCGGTTTACATCGCGTCGCCCTCGTGGCTGCATCTCGAACACGCCAAAGCGGCGGCGGCGCATGGCAAGAACATCATTTGCGAGAAGCCGCTGACCTTATCGCTCGCGGATGCGGTGGCGATGGTGGAGGCCGCGAGCCGCGCCGGCGTCGTGCTGCTGGCCGGCCATACGCACAGCTTCGACGCGCCGATCGTCGCGATGACGGAGCTGGTGAAATCCGGCCGCATCGGCGCGCTGCGCGCGATCAATGCGTGGAACTTCAACGAATTCAATCATCGGCCGCGGCTCCTTGCCGAGCTCGAAGCGACGCGCGGTCCGGTTCTCAATCAAGGCCCGCATCATGTCGACATCGTGCGTCAGCTCGGCGGCGGCCTCGTCAAAAGCGTGCGTGCGACGACGATTCCCGATGGCGTCACCGGCCACGAAGGCGGCTATGTCTGCTATCTCGAATTCGAGAATCGCGTGCCGGCGACCTTGGTCTATGACGGGCGCAGCCTCTTCGACACGGCCGAGCTCTTCGGTTGGGTCGGCGAGGGCGGCAATCTGCGCGATCCGAAAAGCAACGAGCGCAACCGGCGCGCGTTCGTCGAGCTTATGGCGAAGCCGGCGCAAGAGCGCGACGCCAAGCTCGAAGCGGGCAAGGAAAGCGGCCGCTACGGCGGCGCTACCGCCGGGCAATTGCTCAATGCGCATGCCGGCCGGGCGCGGCCGCACCAGCCGTTCTTCGGGCTTGTCGTGGTGAGCGGCGAAGAGGCGACGATCCGGCAATCGGCGGACGGCCTCTATCTCTACGACAAGGACGGCCGGCAGGAGATCGCCTTGCCGCGCAAGGAAGGCGGCCGACTCGCCGAGCTGATGGAGATGCACGAAGCGCTCAGCGGCGGCCGCAAGCCGTTCCATGACGGAAACTGGGGGCTCGCGACACTGGAAGTGTGCTTCGGCATCCTCGAATCCGCGCGTACCGGCCGCGAGGTAACGATGACGCGGCAGGTGGCGATCTAGGGACGCTCGCGTCGACCGCCGATTTACGCGCCTACCAGCGCGCCGCGCCCTCGACCGCGAAGGCGGCGCGCCAGTCGCCGCCGGTCTTGAGGATGCCTTCATGCGGCCGCACGTCGCGATGCTTCAGCGGATCGACGCCGGGCGGGGTCTCGCCGCGCTCGACCGCCGCGACCGCTTCGAGCAGCATGCGGCGCAGGAACACGATCGCGCGGTCGGAGGTGCCGAGATGCTCCTGCGTGCGGTCGGTGATCGGCCCCATGCCTTCCTGCACCGCGACGTCCTGGGTGTTGATGCCGGGAATGCCGGTGAAGCTGGTCGTCTTCTGCAGCGCGCGATCGATCTTGTAATCGTTGTCGGCATTCGCCTTGAGGCGGAAAGTACCGGGGATATAGGCGTCGCGGCCGCGGCCGAAGCGGCGCTCGAAAATGTCGAAACCCTCGGGATCGAGCGGCGATTTCTCGTCATAGCCGCAGGTCCAGTTGTAGACGCAGGTATGCTCGTCATCGACCGGCACCCAGATATGGCCGTCATAGGCCGGACGGTGGCGATTGTCGCCAGGCAAGGGCGAGCGCACGTTCGGGCGCATCTGCTGTACCGGCATGATGTACTGGTAGTGCCGCACCCAGATGTCGTCGCCGCCGATCTGCCGCGTGCCGGTATAGGAATAGCCGTAGGGCGTTTCGAAGCACTCGATCTTCGGCGCGTTGTCGCGCGCGAAGAGATAGCCCTTGTCGCGAATATTGTTGTTGTGCAGGAAGCCGACATGGGCGGTGTCGAGACCGCCTTCGAGGCTTTGCAGGTAGTTGTTGTTCTGGAAATTCTTCGACACGTTGCGATGTGTCTCGGGCGCACGCGTCCATTCAAAATCGGGTGCCGGCGGCTGCCTATCTTGCGGCCCCATATAGGCCCAGACGATGCCGCCGCGCTCGACTGTCGGATAGGCCTTGATGTGGATATTGTTCTTCATCGGGCTCGCGGCCGGCTCGCTCGGCAGGTCGATGCATTCGCCGGCGGCGTTGAACTTCCAGCCGTGATAAACGCAACGCAGCCCGCATTCCTCGTTGCGGCCGAAGAACAGCGGCGCGCGGCGGTGCGGGCAATACGCCTCGATGAGACCGATCGTGCCGTTCGTGTCTCTAAAGGCGATGAGGTCCTCACCGAGGAGCCTGACCCGCACCGGTGCACCGTCGCGCTCCGGCACTTCGCTCGAGAGGCAGGCGGGTTGCCAATAACGCCGCAGCCATTCGCCGGCCGGCTGCCCGGGGCCGACATGTACGAGACGCGCCTGATCTTCCGCCCGCATCATCTTTCTTCTCCCTATCGTCCGACGATCCGCAGCTTAGCGAATTGTCGCGCCGCGGCCAATGCGCCGCGGCACGGCTCAGGGCGAGCGCTGGCGCGACGGGGCGCGGGCGACGATCGAGCCGATATCGAGCACATGGCCTTTCACGGTTTCGAGGAACTGGTCGCGGGTCATGCCTGGCTGCAGCGCATCGGGGGCAAGATCGAGCGCATAGAGCGAGAAGATGTAATGGTTGGTATGTCCCGGTATCGGGCAGGGGCCCATATAGTCGCGATTGCCCGCCGCACCGCTGCCGCCGACATAGCCGTCGGTTTTGTTGCCGAAGCCTTCGGGTAGGCCGCGTCGATCGCCGGCGATGCCATACGCGAGCCAGTGTACCGCGCCGCCGCCTTTGGCGCCGTCGGGATCGTAAATGACGAGGCCGAAGCTTTTCGTGCCCGCCGGCACATTCTTCCAGGCAAGCGGCGGCGAGACATTCTCGCCGCCGCAATCGGTCGGCGCGCTGGCACCCCTTTTGGTGACGAGATGGCCGGCATATTTCGCCGCGATCATCCCGCTTTCCTTGAAGGCACTCGAAGTCACCTCGAGCACCGCCGCTTGCGCCGTGCCCGCCAGCACCGCCGATACCGCGAGCGCCGTGATCGCCCTTGTTCCGCTGCCGCGCATGGCCGGAATCGCTCCCTTTAGCCCGGAGGAGCGAATGTGCATCGGTACGCCGAGCATGACAACTATCGCCACTCAGGGGGCGGTGACCTCGATCTGGCCTTTCATCGTCGGATGAAGCTTGCAGTAATAGTCGAAGCTGCCGGCGGTCGTGACCGTGAAGCTCCCTTTGCCGTTCGCGGGGATCGGCACGTCGAAGCTCTTGTCGCGCGCGGTCGCGGTATGGGCGACGAAATCTTGGTTCACCCATTCGATCGTATCGCCGGTCTTCACGCTGATCTGCGCCGGCGAGAAGACCAATTGCTTGATCGTCACCTCGATCGTTGCCGCGCTCGCCGGCGCTGCCGCCATCACGGCGAGCGACAGCGCCGCGAGCGATCCTGCCAGGCGAAGCATCGCCGCGCTATTTCAACTCGTCGACGAGCATCTGCGCGTGCTCTTGATGGCCCTGGAAAATCTTGAGACCGGTCGAGAGCAGATCCTTGAGCTCCGGATTCTGCGCGCTGGGAATCAGCGTGTCCTTGAGCGCGCCGTTCACGGTCTTGTGGTAGGCGAGTTCGTTCGCCGCATAGGCCTTGTCGAAAGCCTTGCCCGAGAGCTTCGAGAGTTTAGCCTGCTCGGCGGCCGCCTGTTTCACCAGCGCCTTGCTGGTGTCGTTGTCTTCCGGCGTGACGTTGAGCTTCTTGACCAGGGCGAGCGCCTTATCGTTCACCGCCTGATGGTCGGCGACCATGTTGTTGGCGAAGGCGATCACGTCCGTGTTCTTCGATTTCGATAGCGCGAGTTTCGCCGCCTTGATGTCGATATCGCCGGCGGTATAGGCGATATGGGCGATCTGCGGATCCGTCGGCGCCGCGCTATGCGCCGGCGCCGCCATCATCAAGAATGTCCCGGCCAGGAATACGGCCCCGAGGCGCAGCGTAGAAATCATGGTTTTCTCCCTCGCGTCCGGGAAGCCGGGATCGGCTCGCTCTCGCGACGCTGGGGTGTTGGATGCGGGGTCGAGGGAAAAGGTTCCCGGCTAGCGCGTCGCCGCGGCGAGTCTTCCGATGACGATATCGGCGGTGCGGCGGCAGCGCGGGTCCTCGAACGGAAACACCTCGGTCGCCATCGGCCCGATCTGCGCTTCGATCGTCCGCCGCAATAGGACGCGGGCGCGGTGCAGCCGCGTCTTGACGGTCTCCGGCCGGATATCGAGGAGCGCCGCGGTTTCCTGAATGCTCATCTCCTCGACGACGCGGGCAATGAGCACGATGCGGAAATCCTCGGGCAGGCGGTCGATCGCCTGTTCGAGCAGGCCGCGGATTTGCCGTTGCGCCAGCGCGCGCTCGGGATCGGGCCGCGATCCGTCGGTTGAAAAGCGAACGATCTCGGCGCTGGGCATTCCTGCGTCTTCCATGCTGTTCCACTCGACCGTCGGGCGGCGTTGCCTGAGGCGGCCGAGCGCCTCATTCATCACGATGCGGCAGAGCCAAGTGCCGATGGCGGCATTTCCTGCAAAATCATCGAGATGGGAGAACGCCTTGAGGTAGCCTTCTTGCAGCGCATCCTCGGCCTCGAAATCGTCGCGCAGGATGCCCCGTGCGATGCGGTAGAGCCGCTGGTTGTGCCGCTGGATCAAGGCGCGGATCGCGAGCTCGTCGTGTGCGCGGGCGCGGGCGACCAGATCGTCCTCGCTGCGTGCCGCCTCGGTGATCGACATCCTGCTTCCACTCATTCCGTCGCCGATCATACCGGCGGTAGAGGGTTGGATGCTGGCCGAGGGAAAAGGTTCCCGGCGGCCGTCCGGAAATTTTTAGAGATCGAAGCTCTGATGCAGAGCCGGGATCTCGATTCGGCCCGGACCGAGCTTGGCGGCGAGCGTCCGCATCACCGGCTCTTCGCCATGGACGATGAAAGTGCTCTCGATCCCGTTCATGCGCTGCCGCCAGGCGATCAGCTCGGTCTGGTCGGCATGGGCGGAGAAGCCGTTGACGGTATGGATCGAGGCGCGGACCTGGACCTGCTCCCCGAGAATCGCGACGTGCTTGGCGCCGTCGATGATGCGTCGCGCCAGCGTGCCCGGCGCGGCATAGCCGACGAAGATCACCCCGGCTTCCGGCCGCGCCAAATTGTGCCGCAGGTGATGGACGACGCGGCCGCCGGTCGCCATGCCCGAGCCCGCCATGATGATGGCGCCGCCTTTGACTTGGTTGATGGCGACGGATTCGGCGCGCTCGCGCGTGAAATGGAGCGCGGGGAGGGCGAACGGGTCCTTGCCTCGGCGGAAGAGCTCGGCGACCGCGGGCGAGAATTGCTCGGGATACTTCTCGAAAATCTGCGTCGCCGAAATCGCCATCGGCGAATCCACGAAGACCGGCGTCGACGGCGGCAGGCGGTTGGTCTCGATGCCCTGGCGCAGGATGTAGAGAATTTCCTGCGCGCGCTCCAAGGCGAAGGTCGGGATGACGACGTTGCCGCCGCGCGCGAAAGTCGTGGCGATCGCGGCATAAAGTTCTTCCACCGATTCGCGATAAGGGCGGTGATTGCGGTCGCCGTAGGTCGATTCCATGACCACGACCTGGGCCGCCGCCGGCGTGTGCGGCGGCTGGAGGAGTGGTCGATCGGCATTACCGATATCGCCCGAGAACAACACGCTGCGCTTCTTGCCGCCCTCATCGACCTCGATCAGCACGCTGGCCGAGCCGAGGATATGGCCGGCGTTGAAGAAAGTCGCCGTGATGCCGGGCGCGATCGCGAAGGGTTTCTCGTAATCGACCACCTTGCTGAATTGATGCAGTGAGTTGGTCGCGTCGATCACGGTGTAGAGCGGCGGCGCAGGTTTGGCACCGATCCGGCCGGCGGCGCGCGCGTCACGCGCTGCTTCGCTCTCCTGGAGATAAGCCGAATCGAGGATCACGAGGTTGGCGAGCTCGCGCGAGGCGGCGGTGGTGATGATCGGGCCCTTGAAGCCGCGCTTGCTGAGGAGTGGCAGGCGACCGCAATGGTCGAGATGGGCGTGCGTCAGGAGCACGCAATCGATCGCGGCGGCGTCGAAACCGAAAGGCTCGGCATTCTCGAGATTGAGAGCACGGCTGCCTTGATGCAGCCCGCAATCGATCAGGATACGCTTACCCGCGGCCTCGATCAGATGGCACGAGCCGGTAACGTCCTGGGCCGCACCATGAAACGATATTCTCATTCTCGATTCGCTCCTCTAGCCGCGAAGTGATGCCTCGCGCAGGGTGAAAAATGCTATGTCTCGGGCTGTGCCATTTTTTGTGGAGCGGCATCGTGGCCGATAACCAGCCTCAAAAGCAATCGCGCAGCTACCTCTTGCCGGTCGACGATCCTCAATTCTTGTTGCGCGAGGAAATGCGCGGCATGCGTTTCCAACTCGAATACGACAAGGCCGATCTCCTGCTGCGCGATTGGGGCGTGCGCTCGACCATCATCGTGTTCGGCAGCGCCCGCACGCCGTCGCCCGAGCAGGCCGAAGCCGCCGAGAAAGCAGCGACGACAGACACGGAGCGCGCCCACGCCGCGGCGCTGAAACGTCGCGCGGCCATCTATCAGGAAGCGCGCAATTTCGGGCGAATCGCCTCGCAGCGCGGCGGCGCTTTCGCGCCGCATGATCGCTGGCGCGACAACGTCATCGCCACCGGCGGCGGGCCGGGCATCATGGAAGCGGCCAATCGCGGCGCTCACGAGATCGGCGCGCCGAGCATCGGCTTCAACATCACGCTGCCGAAAGAGCAGGAACCCAATCCCTACACCACGCCTGAGCTAACCTTCCAATTCCATTACTTCGCGATGCGCAAGATGCATTTCGCCATGCGTGCGAACGCGCTGGTGGTGTTTCCCGGCGGCTTCGGCACGCTGGACGAGCTCTTCGAGGTCCTCACCTTGGTCCAGACCGATAAAGCGCCGCACGTGCCGATCGTCCTCGTCGACAAGGACTATTGGAGCCGCGTCATCAGCTTCGAGACGCTGTGCGCGGAGGAGACGATATCGCGTGCCGATTGCGATCTCTTCCACTACGCCGAGAATGCGGAAGAGGCTTGGGCGGTCATTGCGGCGCATGGCTTGCGCGCCAATCTGCCGGATTCGGGCAAGGTACGGTAAGCGCGCTATCCGTCGAGCGCGGCAAACCTGTATTGTGGCAGGAACGAATCACCGGAATCGGGCCTGCCATGCTCTGGCTGCAATTCGCGTTTATTCTTCTTCTCATCCTGCTGAACGGGTTCTTCGCTCTCGCCGAGATGGCGGTGGTTTCCGCGCGCCGGGTTCGCCTGCAGCGCGGCGCCGATCTCGGCCGCGCCGGCGCCAAGATCGCTCTCGAGCTCAGGCGCGATCCCGGCCGCTTCCTCTCGACGGTGCAGATCGGCATCACCGTGATCGGCGTCTTCGCCAGTGCTCTCGGGGGCGCGACCTTCGCCGATGCCATCGCCGAATATCTCGCGCCGCTCGGCCTCGGCACGAAAGCCGGGCCGGTCAGCTTCGCCATCGTCGTCGCGGTGATCTCCTATCTGACGCTGATCCTCGGCGAGCTCGTGCCGAAGCGCGTCGCGCTCAGCCGGCCGGAGGCGATCGCGGGCGGTCTCGCGCCGATGCTGGCGCTGATGACGCGGCTCGCGGCGCCGCTCGTCTGGTTCCTTTCCGCGTCGAGCAATCTCGTGTTGCGCGTCCTGCCGCGCGCCCCGAAGGAGCCGGCGGCGGTGACGGAAGAAGAGATCACCATCATGCTGCGCGAGGCGCAGGCGGCGGGCAATGTGCATGCCGCCGAGACCGCGATCGTGCAAATGGCGCTGCGCCTAGGCGATCGCCGCGTCAATGCGGTGATGACGCCGCGCACCCAGCTCGAATGGCTCGATCTCCAGGACAGCCCCGACGAGAACTGGCGCAAGGTGCGCGACAGCGACTATTCGCGCTTCCCGGTCTTCGACGGGGGGCTCAATCAAGTCGCGGGCATCGTCCAGGTGAAGGACATCCTGGCCGCCGAGATGAGCGACCAGCCTTTCGATCTAAAACCCCTGGTGCGGCCGGCGATGTTCATTCCCGAGACCGCGACGGCGCTCCGCGCGCTCGAGATGTTCCGCAAATCGGGCGAGCCGATGGAACTCGTGATCGACGAATTCGGCGATCTCCAAGGCGCGGTGACGCTGACCGATATTCTTCAATCGCTGATCGGCGACATCGCCGAGCCGGGCGAGCCGGCGAGTCCATCGATCGAGCGGCGGCCTGACGGCTCGTTCATCGTCGACGGCATGACGCCGCTCGACCAGGTGCACGATGTGCTCAATATCGCTGTGCGCGACGATAGCGGCGACTATCATACGCTGGGCGGCTTCGTCATGGCGCGTCTCCATCGCATTCCCGCGGTCGGCAGCCGCATCGAAGTCAACGGCGTGCAATACGAGGTGATCGGCATGGATGGGCGCCGCGTCGATCGCGTGCTGATTACGCCGCCGAAAGCGCACGAAGGGTGATTTTCATCCTTCGCTCGTCGCGGCTTTCACCGGGGCTGGGACGTATTATCTATAGGAGATCATGACCCAACCGCTTCCCACTCTGTTCATCTCGCATGGCGCGCCGCCGCTGGCGCTGGCGCCGGGCGAGATCGGCGATTTCTGGCGCGGCGTCGGCGAGAGCTTGCCGCGGCCGGATTCGGTGCTCGCCGTCTCGGCGCATTGGTTCACCGATCTGCCGCTCGTCGCGACGACCAAGCAGCCGGAGACGATCCACGATTTCTATGGCTTCCCGCCGCAATTCTATCAGATCCGCTATCCAGCCCCCGGCGCCCCCGCGCTCGCCGGGCGCGTGCTCGACCTGCTGCACAAGGCGGGCATCCCGGCGAGCGGCGATGCCGACTATGGCCTCGATCACGGCTCCTGGGTGCCGCTCAAATCTTTTTACCCGAACGCCGACGTGAAAGTGGCGCAGCTTTCCGTGCAGCCGATGCGCGACGCGCGCTGGCATTACCGCATTGGCCAGGCGCTGGCGCCGTTGCGCGACGAGAATGTGCTGATCCTCGCGACCGGCGGGGCGACGCATAATTTGCGCGAGACGGATCCGCGCGGTGGGCCGCCGCCGGCATGGGCGCGCGAATTCGACGACTGGCTCGGCGATGCGCTCGAAGGCCATCGTCTCGACGATTTGCTCGATTGGGAGAAGAAAGCGCCGCATGCACGTCGCGCGCATCCGAGTCCCGAGCATTTCCTGCCGCTCTTTGTGGCTCTCGGCGCGGCGGGCGAGGGCGCATCCGCCGCCCGCATTCATCGCGGCTTCACGCTCGGCGGCCTCAGCATGAGCGCATTCCGCTTCGCGGCTTAGGTGATGAGCGCGCTCTAGTTACAGAGCGTGGTGGTAAGGCTGAATCGGGGACAGGCCGGCATCACCCGGTAAGGCGCGGTGTCATAGATCACCGGATCGAGGCCGTGCTGTTGCAGCGCCGCGATTTGCTCGGTCTCGGCCTCGGCGAGCTTCACCGGTGCGTCGGACGGCGCGATGGTCTTGCGATCGACCGCGTAGGCGATCGCTTCGCGTCGCTCGAGATATCGATCGAGCACATCCATCTGCGGGTAATGCGCATCGGCGTAGAGGCGGCGGATCGTGCCGCTGGCGCAACGCTCGGTCGCGAGCTCCGTCGGGATCAGGCCGTTCGCATGCCGGCGCTCGCAGGCGGCGCGGATCGTGAAAGCTTGGCGATCGATCGACGTCCAATTTGGCGCGGCGCAAGCTGCAAGCGCGAACACGCTCGCAGCGGCAAAAAGCTTTGCCAACAAATGTGATCCACCCATCCGCCGATTATAGATCGGCTAGTTGCAGACCAGCGAGCGGAAACCGATACGGTTGCAAAACACCGGCGAGGTCGCAGCCGCTATTTGAGCGCGGCTGGCGGCGCGTTGCTGCAAGAAAGTGTTCTCTTGCGCCAGCGCTTGTGCGTATTGCGCACGCGCTGTTTCGGGCGAGATCGCGTGCCGGTCCTGCTGGGCCGCGGTCGCCTCGCGCTGCGCGAGATAGGCGTCGATCACGTCCATATCGGGAAAGCTGGCGCTGGCGTAAAGATTGCGGATCGAACCATTCGCGCATTGCTCCGCGGCGAGCACGCTTTCGGGGTGCTGGGTCTCGCAAGCGCTTCGGATTTGCGCTGCTTGCTGCGGGATTGCATCCCAGTCGGGGCCAGGTGTGCAGCCGCCGAGCGCGAAGATGGAGAGCGCGCCGAGCGCGCCCCAAAGCCGAAGCGGGAGATAGCACCTGCCGATCATGGTCTGCCTCCGCGATTGCGGGCAATGCCCGTTGCGGCCCGCGTTTGCCCGCCTGGCGAAGAAGAAGCCCGGCTTACGCTTTGGCGGCGACGCCGTGCTCTTTCAAATAGTCCTGTAGCTCGCCCGATTCATACATCTCGCGGATGATGTCGCAGCCGCCGACGAACTCGCCTTTTACATAGAGCTGCGGGATCGTCGGCCATTGAGAGAACGCTTTGATGCCTTCGCGGATCTCGGGATCGGCGAGCACGTCGATGCCTTTGAACTTCACGCCCATCGTGGTGAGGATCTGCACCACGGCGGCGGAGAAGCCGCATTGCGGGAAGACCGGTGTGCCCTTCATGTAGAGCAGCACGGGATTGTCCGTGATGTCGTGCTTGATGCGTTCGGAGATTTGGTCGGCCATAGGATCGATCCTTCGCGAAAGATTATTCTTGCGGTTCCCTCAGTCTCGGGGCGGGGCGGTCTGAAGCGCCAGCGCATGCAACTCGTTACCCATGCGGCCCTGCAGTGCCTGATAGACCATTTGATGCTGCTGGACGCGGGTCTTGCCCTTGAAGGCGGCGGAGATGATGGTCGCGGCGTAGTGGTCGCCATCGCCGCGCAGATCGTCGATCCGCACCTGCGCATCGGGGAAACCGGC
Organism: Allostellaceae bacterium; assembly: GCA_036490955.1. Lineage (GTDB taxonomy): Bacteria > Pseudomonadota > Alphaproteobacteria > ATCC43930 > CGMCC-115725 > CAIKMD01. The sequence continues at coordinate 22,485 of DASXCX010000201.1, forward strand.
CTTGATCAGCCGCTCGATTTCACCCGCTTCGATCGCCATGCCGCGCCTTCCGTCAAAGGGCTTGGCTCAGGGACTTAGCCCGCCATGTAACCGGGCAGCCAAGCCTCGTTGAGCCGAATAAGCTCTGCAATCGATATGGCATTGCCCCCGGCCAGTGTCAATTGATCGCCGCCGACGGACCCTAAGGTTAACGCCGGGATTCCGGCCTTTTCGGCGGCGGCAAGGACCGAATCGGGTCGGGCGGTGGCAAGCACATAGCGTGCCTGATCCTCGCCGAAGAGGAAGCCATGCTGCGGCACGCCGGCGAGGGTGGTGATCGTCGCGCCGAGCTTGCCGGCCATGGCCATTTCGGCGACGGCCACCAGCAGCCCGCCATCCGACACGTCGTGACAAGACGCGACACGGCCGGCGGCGATCTGCGCGCGGACGAAATCGCCATGGCGGCGCTCGGCGGCGAGATCGATCGCCGGCGGCGGCCCGTCTTCGCGGCCGAGCACCTCGCGCAGATAAAGCGAGCAACCGAGATGGCCTTGTGTCGTGCCGATGAGGATCAGCGTGTCGCCCGGATTTTTGAGCGCGATGCCGACGCTCTTATCCGCATCGGCGAGGATGCCGACGCCGCCGATGGTCGGGGTCGGCAGGATGCCGGTGCCGTTGGTCTCGTTGTAGAGCGAGACATTGCCCGAGACGACGGGATAGTCGAGCGCGAGACAAGCCGCGCGCATGCCCTCGATGCAGCCGGCGAACTGGCCCATGATCTCGGGCCGCTCGGGGTTGCCGAAATTCATGTTGTCGGTGATCGCGAGCGGCGTGCCGCCGACGGCGGTTATGTTGCGCCAGCTCTCGACGACCGCTTGTGCGCCGCCGAGCTCGGGATCGGCCTGGCAATAACGCGGCGTGCAGTCCGAGGTCATCACCAGCGCTTTGTTGCTTTCGGGCAACGCGACGACGGCGGCGTCGCCACCCGGGCGCTGCACCGTGCGGCCCATGACGAGGTGATCGTATTGCTCCCAGATCCAGCGTTTGGAGGCGAGATCGGGACACGCGAGGAGCGTTTTCAGCGCATGGATCGGTTCACGCGCCTCGACATTGCTGGCGTTCAACGCCGGCTTCGGCGCTATCTTCGCATAAGGCCGATCGTAGAGCGGCGCTTGCGTCACCAGCGGCTCGATCGGCATGTCGGCCGCGACTTCGCCATGCATCGTCAGCACGATGCGGCCGGTGTCGGTGATCGTACCGATGCGCGCGAAATCCAATTCCCATTTCTCGAACACCGCGCGCGCGGTCGCTTCGCTGCCGGGCTTCAGCACCATGAGCATGCGCTCCTGGCTTTCCGACAGCATGATCTCGTAAGGGATCATGCCGGTCTCGCGGATCGGCACCTGGTCGAGATCGAGCGTGATGCCAAGCCCGCCTTTACCCGCCATCTCGACCGAGGAAGAGGTGAGGCCGGCCGCGCCCATATCTTGGATCGCGACGATGCAGTCGCCCGACATCAGCTCGAGACAAGCCTCGATCAGCAGCTTCTCGGTGAAAGGATCGCCGACCTGCACGGTCGGGCGCTTCTCCTCGCTGTCGTCGCTGAATTCGGCCGACGCCATGGTCGCGCCATGAATGCCGTCGCGCCCGGTCTTGGCGCCGACATAGATCACCGGATTGCCTGGGCCCGAGGCGGCCGAATAGAAGATCTTGTCCTGTTTCGCGATGCCGACGGTCATCGCGTTGACGAGGATGTTGCCGTTATAGCTCGGATGGAAATTGCACTCGCCGCCGACGGTCGGCACGCCGACGCAATTGCCGTAGCCGCCGATGCCGGCGACGACACCCGCCACGAGATGCCGCGTCTTCGGATGATCGGGGCTGCCGAAGCGCAAAGCGTTGAGATTGGCGATCGGCCGCGCGCCCATCGTGAACACATCGCGCAGGATGCCGCCGACCCCGGTCGCCGCGCCCTGATAGGGCTCGATGAAGGACGGGTGGTTATG
>DASXCX010000202.1:0-24025 GCA_036490955.1 Allostellaceae bacterium
CGCGGCCGCGATCTCGCTCAGCGAGACCGGATAGGCGCCGACGGCTAACGCGACGAGCGCCAGCAGCGCGAGCGCTGCCAGCGCGCTACCGAGAAGAAAGACAAAGCCGGCCTCACCCCGCAGGGCCGAGGAGCTGGTCGAGCTGGGCGTCGGTTGGGGCTTGGTGATAGAAGAGCTCATAAAAACGCTTGGTCTCGGCGCGGATATTCCCAGAGAAGAGCTGAGGATAGAGCAAATGCGCGAGCCAGCGCAGGCCGATCAGGCGATTGGGGCCAGGCGGCTCGTCGACCCAGCCGAAAGGGCTGCGCGGCTCGAGATAGACGTGCTTGTCGTGCACCGCTTTGACACTCTGCCATTGCGGATCGTCGAAGACGCTGGCCAAGAAATTACCGTCGATGGTGATGATGACGTCGGGCTGCCAAGCGAGCACCTGCTCCATCGACACGTCGGCGAGATTGCCGGCGCTTATGCCCGCGGGCACGACGTTCTGCGCGCCGAGGAACGTGAGCGCTTCGCCATTGATCGAGCCGGTGACATCGGTTTCGAGACCACGCGGGCCGCGCGCCATGTACGCTTTCGGCCGCTCATTCGTGGGCACGGTCGCGATCTTCTTCTTGATATCGGCGAATTCTTCCTCGGCATAGCGCGCCAAGGTCTCAGCGCGGTCGGAAACGCCGAGCACCTCGCCGGCCGTACGCAGCAACTTCGGCGTCTCGGCGAGCGAGCCGCCGATCAGCACGTAGGGAATATGCGTCTGCGCCTGCACGCGATCGGCGAGCGATACATAGGTCGGACCGACCGTTCCGACATCGAGCACGAGATCGGGCTTGGCGGCGATCACGGCTTCGAGGTTGGCGGTGTTGCCGCGACCGGTCAGCCGTCCGACCACCGGCAGCGCGCCATAATTGTTGCTCATGAAGGCGGCGGCGTCAGGCGAGATCCGATGCGTCCAGCCGAGCAATTTTTCCGGCGCGAGAATGTAGATCAGCGCCTCGGATGGCGGTCCGGCCGGCCAGACATGCGTGACCTGATCAGGCAGCTCGACGGTACGGCTGCCTGAATCCGTGAAAGATTTCGCGCCGGCGATCACCGGCGCGATAAGCAAAAGAAAGAGATAGACGGCAGCGAGACGCTTCATTTGCCGATCATCACATCCGATGCCTTGATCACCGCCCAGGCTTCGTCGCCTACTTTGAGGGCAAGCTCTTCGACGGCCTGGTTGGTGATCGATGAAGTGACGGTTACCCCGCCGCCGATATCGATGCGGACATGGGCAGTGGTCATGCCCTTTTCCACGCCGACGATCTTGCCCTTGATCTGATTGCGGGCGCTGAGCTTTTGCATGTCCCACTCCTCCTGGCTGAAGCCTTCCATTATATCCTTGCAAATGCAGCTAGTGCGACATATTCGGATAAATATCTCGATGGGAGGTCTTCGTATGAATTTGGCACGTTTCCGCTTTATTACCGCCGGGCTTGTCCTGGCCTTCGGCCTGTTCGTCATGGCGCCGGCGGCTTTCGCCGACGATGTTCTGATCTTCGCCGCCGCGAGCCTTAAGAATGCGCTCGACGATGCGATCACCGCGTATACCAAGACCGGCGGCGCCGCGCCCAAGGTCTCTTACGGATCGAGCGGCGCGCTCGCCAAGCAGATCGACGCCGACGCACCGGCCGACATCTTCATCTCGGCCGATCCCGACTGGATGAACGATGTGCAGAAGAACAACAAGATCAAGACCGACACGCGCTTCGACTATCTCGGCAATGTGCTGGTGATGGTCGAACCCGCCGACAGCACGACGAAGATCGAGATCACCCAAGGCTTCCCCCTCGCCACGATGCTTGGCAACGAGAAGCTTGCGATGGCAGATCCGGATTCCGTTCCCGCCGGCATGTACGGCAAGGCCGCGCTGCAAAAGCTCGGCGTGTGGGATGCGGTTGAACCGAAAATCGCCCGCGCGCAGGACGTGCGCGGCGCATTGTTGTTCGTCTCGCGCAAAGAGTCGCCGTTCGGCATTGTGTATCAGACGGATGCCGCGGCCGATAAGGGCGTGAAGATCGCCGGCGTTTTTCCCGCGAACACCTATCCGCCGATCATTTATCCGGCGGCCATCACCGCATCGTCGAAGAATCCGGATGCAGCGAAGTTCCTCGCCTATCTCAAGTCGGATGCGGCAAAGCCGTTCTTCACCCAACAGGGTTTCGCGATCTTGACAAAGTAAGTTGGAACTAGGTTCGTCACCGCAGGCACCCGGCCAATCCGTCTTCGTTGATTGGCCGGGTTCACGCACAAAGAGCGAGCATCGCCAGCGGCTAGGTATTGTGAAGGGTCAGCCACCCCCGTCTGAAGGCTATGGCTAGAGGCCAGCCCGTGATGAACGCGGCGGCGGGATTAACGGCAACACCGATTGCGGCCATCAGCAGCACGAGAAAAAGGTCGGTATCGCGATAGTCTTGCGGCTTCGACGACAGCGCGAGCTCGATCCCGGAAAAGAACAAAAGGCTACCAAGCACCGCATTGGGGATCGTTCGCAGTAGCGCATAGCCGCTCGACCCGAAGCCGACGCCCAACACGACGAAGATAAGTCCGATCAACACCGGCGCCGTCGCCGTACGTGCGCCGAAGCGGACATGCCCCGCTATACCGCCCGCGCCATGGCACATCATGTAACCGCCGAAGGGCGCCGAGAGCAGATTGCCGAGGCCGGTCGTTATTGCAAGATTGCGCTCGCTTACAGGATGGAGCTCCTTGGGAAATAAACGCCGCGACACGGCTGCGGTTACGATGATCGCGTTGGTTAGCGTTAGGGGAATTTGCGGCACCACCGCGTAGATCGTGCCATGGATAATTTGTTGCCATGTCGGCACCGCGAGATGCGGCAGATGCAGCCCGAATTCGAGATACGGCAAAGGGGGCGCTAAGCCGAATAACTGTCCGAGCCCGATACCGACCGTGATCGCAAGCAATGCCACGGGCACGCGCCTGTACCGCATCAGTGCCAACATGCCGATAGAAATTGCGATTGCCAGCCATGGCGTCGCTTGCATCAACCGAACGCCGAGCGCCGCCAGGGATAGGCCTAAACCGAGCTGCAAGCCCGACGCGATCATCGGCGGCATCGCGCGCGCGATCCGGCTGACAACACCTGTCGCGCCGAGGATCAGGAAAAGCGTACCGATGACCAGGCCCGCTCCAGCGATCGCCGCCGGATCCATCGGCTCGATCAACACCGCCGCCGAGGCGGCTTTCATCGGCTGCACCGCCATCGGAATCCCGTAGAAAGCTCCGGCAAAGGCATAGAATATGCCGAAAGTCGTGAGGATGCCGGTCGGGTCCATGCCGACGACGGTGATCGCACCTACAATGTGCGGCAAGAATGTTCCGAGATCGCCGAGCGAGCCCGACACTTCGCCGGCATTAAAAGCAAAACGACGGCGTGCGAACCACGGTGCTTCATCCGGCTGCTGGCGTCTGCAGCGGACCATGATGTCGGCGAAGGCGCCGTGGCGTGCTTCCTCGGCGAAATGGACGCCAGGCGGTACAGGCAAGCGTCGGTCGATAGGATGATCGGTCTCGACGGCCATCTGCTTTAGGTTTTTACTTTACGCAAGATCGCGCGGTCTCTGAGTTTCTCGTAATGACGAGAGCTAACTTCGATTTAACCTCGTGCGCTTATCTGCACCAGCCTCCGGGTCGGTGCGCATCGCGCGCGCCAGGAAGGCGACATGAGCACGTGTCGCCTTTGTCGCGCTTTCCTCGATCGCGCGGTAGCGTTTCACCAGTTCTTGCCCGAAAGGCGTGAGCGTCGCGCCGCCGCCTTCCCTGCCGCCGAGCGCGGTCGACACCACCTTGCGGCGAAAGCTCGAATTGAGGTCGTCGATCAGCAGCCAAGCGCGGCGATAGGACATGCCCAGCGCCCGGCCCGCGGCGCTGATCGATCCGGTCTCGGCGATGGCATCGAGCAGGCGCATCTTGCCTGGGCCGATCGACTGTTTGGGGCCTAGATCGACACGAAGAGTGAGATGTGGTGGCATGGCGCTCGCTCTGGCTATTACTCGGCAGCCGCTGCTGCCTCATTTGGCTGGCGATATTCCTTCAACCGCGGCAGCACTTCTTTCGCGAAGAGCGAAAGATTGGCGACCGTGTCGTCATGGCCCATGAAGCCGGCGTGGGTCATCGAGAGCAGATTTCCCATGCCGCCGCATGATTCGGCAAAGCCGGTGATCTGGTCATAGACCTGATCGGGCGTGCCGCAGAACATGATGCCGGCATCGATCAGGTCCTGAACGCTGCCAGTCATCATGTTGATGGCACGGCCGTCCTTGGTGAAGCTGCGATTGGGCGGCCGGCCTGCCGCCTTCATCAGCTGCACGTTGGCATCGACCGAGATATAGCCCGGCGGGTTGCGGAACGGCGCCGGCGTGAAAGGCAACGTACGAAGATAATCCGCGACCAGTTCGCCGCGCCGCCGGCCCTCTGCCTCGGTCTCGCCCACGGCCACGAGACCGAGATAACCAAAGCGATCGGGCGGCGGCTCGTGATGGAATTTCGCGCGATAGGCATCGCGATAGGCCTCGTAGAGCGGCTTCGTCGCATAGCCGGTGCCGAGCGTTGCCATTGTGTAGCCGCGCTCGCCGAGACGCTGCGCGTTGTGCTTGCTGCCTGTCGTGCTCCAGACCGGCGGATGCGGCTGCTGCCACGGCCGCGGCCAAATGTTCACCTGGCGATAGTGGAAATTCTCGCTTTCCCAGTTGAAGGGGCCGTCATGCGTCGTCATCGCCTTCACGATGAAGTCGAGCGACTCCCAGAATCGCTCTTCGACATTGACCGGGTTGGCGTTGGACGGCGCGAATTCCGACGGCACGCCTTTGACGAAGCCCATGTTGAGGCGGCCGCGCGAGATCACATCGATGGTCGAGAGCTCTTCGGCGGCGCGCAGCGGATCGGGACGATGCGCCAGCGGATAGCCGAGCACCAGGAGCCGCGCGTTCTTGGTGATGCGCGACAGCACCGAGAGGGTGACGACGACGGTCGAGGCCATGCACGTCGCCGTCGAGTGATGCTCGTTGACCATGATGTCGAGGCCGAGTTCGTCGGCAAGCTGCCATTCGTCGTAATAGCGATGGAGAAGCTCGCTCGCTTGCTTCGGATCGAGGCGGCTGTTGGGGATGGTGATGCGCAGCGCGCCGCCATGATCCTTCCACGCCGGGGAATAGGGCTGCTCGGTGAAGTGAAAGACTCTCATGCGCTCTTCCCCTCGATGAACTCCAACACGCGTCGCGCGAATTCCTGCGGCTGTTCGACATGCGGGAAATGCCCGCTCCTATCGATCATCGCAAAAGACGCGTGCGGCAGTGCCGCGGCATAAGCCTTGCCGTAAGCCGGCGCGACGATCCTGTCCTCGGCGCCCCACAGCATCAGCGTCGGAATCTTGATGCGGTGCAGCCGGCCTTTCAGCTTCGGATCGTGCATATAAGGCCGCCAGCCGAAGCGCGCGCTCGCCTCGCGGGCGCGGGCGATGCCGTATAGCTCATCATCGGACAGCTTCGACACATCGCGCGCGGCGATCTCCGGGTTGAGATAGAGCACCTTCTGCAGATCGGCTTCGGTGACGAACCACATATCGTAGATGTCGCGCGTCTCGCGATCGCCGTGCTTCACGCCGAAGGTATCGACGAGCACCATCTTGGCGAGGCGCTGCGTCGATTTCACCGCGATCTCGGCCGCGATCCAGCCGCCGATGCCGAGGCCGACGATGTTCACATCGCGTAGATCGTGCGCCTCGAGCAGATCGAGATAGAGATAGGCGATGTCGTCGATGGTGTTGAAGCTAAGCGGCACCGCCGGCTTGCCATAGCCGGGATGGGTCGGCGCGATGACCTTCGCGCCCTTAGCGAGCGCCTCGAGCGCCGGGCCGGCGCGATCCATGCCGATTTCGGGATGCAGGAACAAAAGCGGCTTGCCGCTACCACGAACGTCCATCTCCAGCGCAATGCCGCCGACCTCGATGGTCGATTTACCATCGGCGAGAGCCATCTCGTCGCTTCCTCCGCTTGTGCTTCGGCCATTCTGCCCGATTCAACAACGGAATCAACCGGCCTCGGGGCTGGGCTAAGACGCGCGTCGCATTTTCGGATGCCGCTGCCTTGCAACTTTGCTACAACCGACGCTAACGGAGCGCATAAGCGCTACCAGTTAAGAGCGGGGAAACGCATGGGCAAATTCTTCGGCAATCGCTGGTGGGTCGTGTTCGCGAGCGTTTGCGGGCTTCTGGTTGGTTCTGGCGCCATTAACGTCTTCGCCTTCGGCGTTTTCCTGAAGCCGGTGACGGAAGAGCTCGGCATCGGCCGCGCTTATTTCGGCTCGGCGCTCGGCATCAATTCCCTCATGACCACCTTTGCCTGCTTCGCGCTCGGGTGGCTGCTCGATCGGTACGGCACGCGCCGGGTGATGATCCCGGGTCTGATCCTCTGCGCGATCTCGACAGCGCTCTATTCGACAATCCAGCCCGAGCCGTCCCGTATCTATCTGCTCTTCGGCTTCTCCGGCATCGTCTATTGCGTGCAGTCGCCGATCCCCTATGCCAATTCTGTCTCGCAATGGTTCGATCGCGGCCGCGGCCTGGCGCTCGGTATCGCGATGGCGGGCGTCGGCCTCGGCGTCGCGCTCGTACCGCAGATCGTGACCCGGTTGATCGCCCAATTCGGCTGGCGCGGCGGCTATATCGGCCTCGGCATCACGATCATGATCGTCGCCTGGCTGCCGGTCGCGCTCTTCCTGCGCGAGCCGCCGGGCTATAAGCCGCAAGAGCGGCGTGCGGCCGAGCGCGCCGCGGCAAGCGCCCTTCCCGGCATGCTCGCCCGCGACGCGTTCAAGACCTGGCGTTTCTGGTCCTTCACCATTGCGTTCTTCATCGCGATCGTCGCGATCAATGGCACGCTGACCCAGATCGTCGCATTGCTCACCGATCGCGGCATTCCCGCATCTGTTGCCGTCGGCACGCTCAGTGCCGCCGGCCTCGCCTTGATTATCGGCCGCATCATCGCCGGCTGGTGCCTCGACCGCTTCTGGGGTCCCTATGTCGCGATCGCCTTCTTTATCGTCCCGATGGGCGGCATCGCGCTGCTTGCCAGCGGCGCGGGCGGCAGCGTGCCGCTTTATGGCGCGGTGCTGTGCGGCCTCGGTGTCGGCGCGGAAGTCGATCTGATGGCCTTCTTCACCAGCCGCTATTTCGGCATCCGCGAATACGCCAAGATCCATGGCGTGATGTTCGCGCTTTTCGCCGGCGCCAACGGCGTCGGCCCGTCGCTCTCGGGCGCGAGCTTCGACCAGTTCCACTCCTACGTGCCGATCTTCATCGTTTACGAGGTGCTGCTGGTGATCACCTGCGGCCTGTTCCTCGGCCTCGGGCCGTATCCGTACCCGGCGCCGAAGCAGGAAGTCGTGCCAGGGGAGTTCGGTAAGGCGGCGGCGGAGTAAAGTGGTCGGCTAACGGCCATCCATCAGAACGTGCGTCATGCCCGGCCTCGTGCCGGGCATCCACGTCTTAGGGCGTCGACAAAGACGTGGATGGCCGGGACAAGCCTGGCCATGACGATAAGGGACGATCAAGCTGAAGCTGCCGACAGCTACTGCACCGCCGCCACGCCCTGTTCGCGCTCGATGAGCTGTGTCATCAGCCGCCGCATCTGCACGCTTCCCCAATCGGCGTTGACGCTGACATAGGCCGCGTCGGGATCGAGCTCGATGCAGCGCTGCTGCGCTTCGAGCATATCCTTGTCCTCATTGAAGGCGTCGGTGGTGAGCTTCATCATGAAGCCGTCGACTTTCCCGTCATCCTGCAGATAGTCGCGCGCGCTGACCCAAAAATAATGCGTCGAGCGCTCGGTTTCGGGCGTGCAAGCATTGAGCACGGTGATGCCCAAAGACATCGGGTTGTTCTTGCCCGGCGCCACCTCGGTAGTGCGCACGTCGATCACGACCTGACACGGCGGTAGGAACGTGATGCTCTTCTCGAGCCGCGAGCGCGGCCCCATGCCTTGCGCGGCGTTGTGCGGCGCCGTGTCGACCTCGACCGGCTCGCGGATGACTTTCACAAAATCATCGCCACGATCGAAGTCGAGCTTCGATTTGGTGTCGTCGGTCCCGATCGTCTTGGCATGGACGAAGCCGACATGCGAGAGATCGATGAGGTTCTCGACCAGGAGTTGGTAATGCGCCGCGACCGGAAGCCGCGCATGCACCGTCTTCCAATCGGGATCGGTCGTGCGGCTGAAATCGACGATGCGCGCCGGATCGGCCGCGCCCGCCTCGCCCATCCAAATCCAGCAGAAACCGTGACGCTCGACCAGCGGATAGCCGCGCACCCCGATGCTTGGCGGCACGCGATCCTGGCCGGGAATGGCGACGCAAGCACCGGAGGCATCGAAGGTGAAGCCGTGATAGCCGCATTGCAGCCGGTCGCCGATCACCTTGCCTTTGGAGAGCGGCGCGCGGCGGTGGCGGCAGCGATCCTCGAGCGCCACCGGCGTGCCGTCTTCGCGGCGATACATCACCACCGGCTCGCCGAGCAGCCGCCGCGCCAGCGGTACGCGCGTCACTTCGCCGGCTTCGGCCGCGACATACCAGCAATTGCGCAGGAATCCGCCCGACATTGGCTCCTCCATGACTTCGTCCATGATAGCAAATCCGATTGCGGCGGGCACGCGTCTGCGCCATAGACCCAACCGCAAAAGGGAGGGCATCCATGGCTGCCGCAGAGCGCATTTCCTTTCAATCCGCCGGGTTGAAGATCAACGGCTACATCCACAAACCGGCCGACATGAAGCCGGGCGAGAAGCGCCCGGCGATGATGGTGCTGCATGGCTTCGGCTCGAACTGCACCAGCAGCAACTGCGTCCTCCCGTCCGAGATGCTCTGCGAGTGGGGCTATATCGCGCTACGCTTCGATTTCCGCGGCTGCGGCGAAAGCGAAGGCAAGCGCGCCAACACGGTCTGCCTCGAGCAGGTCGACGACGTGAAAGCCGCCGTCACCTTCCTGCAATCGCGGCCCGAGATCGACGGCACGCGCATCGGCGTCGCCGGCTCATCCTTCGGCGCGGCGGTCGCGGTCTATTCGGGCGGCGTCGACAAGCGCATCGCCGCGGTGATCTCGTCCGGCGGCTGGGGCGACGGCGAGACCAAGTTCAAGAAGCAGCATGAATCGCCGGATGCTTGGCAACGCTTCACCGAGATGATGGCGCGCGGCAAGGCGGCGAAGGCGAAGGGCGAGACCATCATGGTGCCGCGTTTCGACATCGTGCCAATCCCCGAGCATCTCAGGACGCATCTCGCCAAGAACTCGATCATGGAGTTCACCTTCGATACCGTCGAGAGCATGTATAACTTCCGCGCCAACGAGGTCGTCGGCAATATCGCGCCGCGGCCGCTCTTGTTGTTGCACGCCTCGAAGGATTCGGTGACGCCGACCGAGCAGTCGCTGCGCCTCTTCGAGCATGCCGGCAAGACCTCGACCGATCTCCATTTGATGCCCGATGTCGATCATTTCATGTTCAGCGACGAGAACCCGCGCGTGATCGAAATCATCCGCACTTGGCTGAACAAATTTTTTCCGGTCGAGGCGAAGTGACGGAGGTCCCAACCCTCTCTGCCGAAGCTCTCGCCAAATTCGCCGCCGACATCTTCGCCGCGCGCGGCTTCTCGGAAGACCACGCGGCGAAAATCGCCGAGGTTCTGGTCTGGGCAGATCTGCGCGGCGCGCCGAGCCACGGCGTGCAGCGCATCCCGCGCTACATCGAGATCATCGACGACGACGAGATGAACACGCGGCCGGCGATCCGCGTTGACAAAGAGCTGCCGGCCGCGGTCCTGATCGACGCGGATCGCGGGCCGGGCCAGGTCTCGATGCGCCTCGCCGCCGTCGAGGCCGCGCGCAAAGCGCGCGCGGCCGGGATCGGTCTCGCGCTGGTGCGCCGCACGACGCATACCGCGGCGCTTGGCTTCTACACGCGGCTCGCGGCGCTCGACGGCATGGCGGCGATCGCCGGTTCGGCCTCATGGTCGAACATGGTCTATCACGGTGCGCGCGAGGTCGGCGTCGCCTCCAATCCCTTTTCGATCGCGATCCCGCATGGGAAAGGCGAGCCGCTGGTGCTCGACATGGCGACGGCGGTCGCGGCGCTCGGCAAGATCGTTCATGCCGCGCGCAGCGGGAAAAGCATTCCGGAAGGCTGGGCGCTCGACGATGACGGCAACCCGACCACCGATCCGAAGAAAGCGACGCTGCCCTTGGCGCTCGGCGGACCGAAAGGCTCAGGGCTTTCGCTGATGATCGAGGCGATCGCGAGCCTTGTCACCGCCAATGCGATCATCGCCGATACGATCGAGCGCAAGCCCGGCGGCAAAGCGCATCGCCAGAACGCCTTCCTCATCGCGATCGACATCGTGCAATTCCGCGACCTGCCTGGCTTCGACCGCGATCTCACGCGCATGATCGCTGCCCTCAAAGGCCAGCCGCGGCAGGCCGGCTTCGAGGAAATCCTGATGCCGGGCGAACGCGGCGCGCGCGAGCTGCAGAAACGCCGCAAAGCGGGCATCACTATCCCGGCCGCGACATGGGCGGAATTGATCAAGGTCGCGGACCGGTTTGGCGTGAAGGCGCCTTAGGTCCTCGTTGCAACATCGTCATTGCGAGCAAAGCGAGGCGATCCATTGGTTGAACCAGACTGGATTGCTTTGTCGCTACGCTCCTCGCAATGGCCCTCGCAATGACGACGCGAATTCACACCGTCGAAAACCCGGTCGCATCCATCAAGGGGAAAGCGCTGAACAGGCTCGGCGGATTGACCGGCGTCGATACCGTGATCAACGACTTGTTCAGCGCCGCGACATTCTTGGCGCCGAGGTTGGCCATACAGGCCTCGATCTCCTTCTCGAGGATTTCGAGCACGCGCACCACGCCCGCCTCGCCGTTCGCCAGGCCATAGGCATAGAGCCGGCCGATGCCGACGACATCGGCGCCGGTCGCCAGCGCCTTCACGACATCCGTTCCGCGATAGACGCCGCTATCGAAGATGATCGTCGCCTTGCCTTTCGCCGCCTGCACGACTTCGGGCAGTATTTCGTAAGCGCCGCGCGCGTGATCGACCTGGCGTCCGCCGTGGGTCGAGACCCAGATCACCGAGACGCCGGCCTTCACCGCCTCGGCCGCATCCTCGCCCGTCGTGATGCCTTTGAGCGCGACTTTCAGATCCTTGTGGCGATCCTTGAAGCGCTTGATGCGGTCCCAATCGAGCGTCGAGAGATAGGGATCGGGATTGTCGCTGAGACCGGCGTTGTTGCCGGCATGGATGATGTCGCGCTCGCGGCGCGAGAAATGCGCGCTGTCGACGGTGAAGCCGAAGACCTCGAAGCCTGCCTTGGTTGCACGCTCCACATAATTGTCGAGCCACGCGTCGTCGCCGCCGACATAGAGTTGCACGATCTTCGGACAATCCGACGCCGCGCCGGTCTCTTCGAGCCCGGGCTTCGCCACCGAACTAAAGCCCATGGCGATGCCGAATTTCGCCGCCGCCTTGGCGACCGTCGCGGCGCCGCCCGGATCGATCAGACCAACCGAGCCGATCCCCGACATCAGCACCGGCAGGCGCGTCGTCTTGCCGAAGAACTTGCCGCGCGTATCCACCTTGCCGACGCCGTGCAACGAGCGCGGCTTGAAGGCGACGCTGTCGAGCGCATGGCGATTGCGCCGCATCGTCGTCTCGGTATCGGCACAACCGAGAAGATAATTCCACGCGATCGGCTTCATCTTCGCCCGGCCTGATTGCACGAGCTGATGCATCACGACGAATTTCGCCGGATCGAAGGCCTCGTCTTGCGGTTGTGCCGCTCCGGTCGCCGCCGCCGGTGCGGGCGGATCGTCGGCGAGTTGCTCGGCCGCGCCGCTGCCGCGGGGACCCAATGCAACCGCGGCGGCGGTGGTCGCGGCGCCGGCGCTCTGCAGAAATCGGCGACGCGGAATGCTTCCGTCCATGATAATCCTCCCTTGCGTGATGAGCTTCCCGCCCGTTGCAGGAATTATTCGTCTGGGCCCGCGGCGGGTCAACGACGGCTTATCGATGCGACCCCTCACACCAGAACGAGTCTGCTTGCCGCTCGGCGGCGCGCCGCCTATAGAAAGCGCGAAGCAAGAACATAAACGGCTCACCGCTTCATCTATGTACAGGGGGAAATGATGGCAGACGCCGCGGCTCCGGCCGATCGCTACCAAATCGCCGGGCGCATCGAGCGCCTGCCCTTCTCGCGCTGGCACCTCAGGATGGGCGCGATCGTCTCGACCGGTTGGTTCTTCGACGGCTTCGACGCGCTCGCCATCGCCTATGTGCTGCCGGTGCTGGTGCCCGCCTGGCATCTCACTTTCGCGACCGGCAGCACGCTGATCAGCGCCGGCTATATCGGACAACTCATCGGCTCGATCGTGTTCGGCTGGCTCGGCGAGCGTTACGGCCGCGTGCCGATCTTTCGCTACACGCTGATCCTTTATACGGTCATGAGCATCGCCTGCTGCTTTGCTTGGGATTACTGGTCGCTCTTCACGATGCGCGCGATCCAAGGTCTAGGCCTGGGCGGTGAGATTCCGATCATGGCGGCCTATATCGGCGAATTCGCCAAAGCCTCGCATCGCGGCCGCTATGGTCTCGGCTTCCAGCTCTGGTTCTCGATCAGCTTTATCTTTGTCTCGATCATCGCGCGCTTCGTCGTACCGAATTTCGGTTGGCAGTGGATGTTCGCCATCGGCGCGATCCCGGCGATCATCTTGATCCCACTGCGGCAATGGATGCCGGAATCGCCGCGCTGGCTGGTCACCAAAGGACGCGATGAGGAAGCCAACACGATCCTGAGTAAGATCGAGGATCATATCTCGGAGCACGGCACGAAGCCGCTGGCGCCAGTGCCGACCAACATCGCGCCGGCCAAGCCCTCGACCGCGACGATCGGCGATCTGCTGCGCGGCATCTATCGTCGCCGTACCCTCGCCGTGTGGACGATCTGGTTTTGCACCTACATCATCGTCTATGGGCTCAACACGACCGTGCCGACTTTGCTGCGCACTGTCTATCACGCATCGCTCGAGGATTCGTTGAGCTTCGGCTACTGGGCAAGCGGACTCGGCCTCTGCTTCACCGTCACCGGCATCTTCCTGATCGACAAATTCGGCCGCAAGCCGCTGTTTGCCCTCGGTCAGCTCTGCGGCGCGATCCCCCTGTTCCTGCTATTCGCCTACGCGTTCCCGGGCCAGGGCCTTGTCTTCCTGATGGCGATGTTCATGCTCGGCTCCGCGTTCAACTCCATCCTGGCGCTGGGCCTCAGTACCTACACGGCCGAGCTCTACCCGACCGAGATGCGCGCCGTCGGCGTCGGCGTCGGCAATGCGTGGGTGCGCTTCGCGGCGGTCATCGGACCGATCTTCCTCGGTTGGGCAAGCGCCGATATCGGTCTCAACAACGCCTATTTGGTCTACGCCGTTTTCGGCGTGATCGGCGGCCTCACGGTGATCTTCTTCGCGATCGAGACCAAGGGGAAGATGCTGGAGCTGCTCTCGCCGTCGCTGCGCGCCCGCGACGCCGCTGAATAAGGGGCTATATTGCGGCAGGTATGAGCGAGGTCGGTGGGAAAGGTAGTAGCGGGAGCGACGCCGCGGCGGCGAAACCGCCGCCAAGCGGCCAGGCCGCCGTTTCGTGGGACGCGTTTCTATCGACCTACCTGCCAGCGCTCGTCCTCGCGATCGGCACCGGCATCGCGTTGCCGGCAATCCCGACCCTCGCCAAGACTTACGCCATCAGTTTCGGGATGGCGAGCGGGATCGTCACTTCCTTCGTGCTCGGCAACGTCTTCGGCACGATTCCATCGGGCTGGCTGATCGATCGCTTCGGCAATCGGATCGTGCTGATCAGCGCGCCGCTCATCACGTCGGTGACCAGCTTCGCAATCTTCTTCTCGGACAATTTCACCGAGTTGCTGATCCTCCGCTTCCTCACGGGTATGGCGGCGCAGATGTGGCAGATGGCGCGGCTTGCGGCAATCTCCTACGGCGCGGCGCCGTCGCAACGCGGCCGGCTGGTGAGCTGGATGTTCGGCATGGACAGCACGGGCCGGCTTGCGGGCCCGATCATCGGTGGCTTCATTGCAGCCTCATGGGGACCACGCGCGCCGTTCCTGGTCTTCGCCGCGTTGGCGTTGATCGCCCTGGTCCCGACCTCCACCTTCGGGAAGGACACGCCGCGGCAAGACAGAGGCGACAAGAAAACCGCGCGCACGATGACGCTGCGCGAGGTCATCATGCCGCGCCTCGTCTATTTCGGCGTCGCGCTCTTCGCCGGGATGACGCGCGGACCGCTCAATGCCGACCTTCTCCATCTCTACGCGGCCTTTGCGTACAATCTCGGCCCGGCACAGATCGGCTATCTCGCCACCGCGGCCTCGTGCCTGTCGCTGCCCATCGGCTTCACCGGCGGCTGGATCATGGACCGCTTCGGCCGTAAGCGTACCATGGTGCCTGGCTTCACCGGTGTCACCATCGCCATGGCCCTCCTCGCAGTCTCGGCATTCGCGCATTTATCGCTCG
The DNA here is from genome assembly GCA_036490955.1 of Allostellaceae bacterium. GTDB lineage: Bacteria > Pseudomonadota > Alphaproteobacteria > ATCC43930 > CGMCC-115725 > CAIKMD01. The sequence goes on from DASXCX010000202.1 coordinate 14,624, forward strand.
CCTGGTATGTCGGGCTTTTCCTCCTCGGCGTCGCCACCCAGGCACTGACTGGTGGCTCGGTGCAGACCGTCGGCGCCGATGTCGCGCCAGCGGAAGCGCGCGGCACCTTCCTCGGCATCTGGCGGTTCACCGGCCAAGGCGGCGTCGCGCTCGGCCCGATCGTCTTCGCGCTCGTCGCCGACACCGTCGATTACGGCACGGCGTTCCTGTTCACCTCGTCATGCGCGGCGGTGGTCGCGTTCCTGCTCATCCGCTACGTGCCCGAAACCGGCCGGCAATCGGATTAGCTTTGCTTTGATCCTAGATCGGGGGTTGGCGTGAGAAGATTGATGCGTGAGATCACCGGCAGCATCGCGGCTTTGCTTGTCGCGTGCGGCGCCGCACGGGCGGCCGACACGCTGAAGATCGCGACGGTGAAATCGACGACGCTCGGCGCGGTCTATGTCGCCCTCGACAAGGGCTATTTCAAAGATGCCGGCATCGATATCGAATTCGCGGCTTTCGATTCACCCGGCCTCGTGCCGCCGGCCGTCGTATCGGGCTCGGCCGACATCGGCTCGACCGGTGTCTCGGCGCAGCTCTATGCCCTCGCCGCGCAAGGTGCCATCAAAATCATCGCTGGCCAGGCGCGCGAGCACCCCACTTTTCAAGTCAACGCCTTCATCCTCTCGAACGCGGCGTCGGCAGCGGGCCTCAGCTCCCTCGACAAGCTCGCCGGCCATTCGATCGCGATCTCACTGATCGGCTCGCCGGTGCATTACGCCGCCGCGCAAGTCGCGTTGAAGCATCACGTCGCGCTCAACGATGTGCGTTTTTTGGCGCTGCAAGCCAATGGGAACATCGTTTCGGCGGTGACCGGCGGGACCGCCGATACCGGCGTCGTCCCGGGGACGATCATCGCGCCGGCGTTGGCCAAAGGCGATTTGAAGCTGCTCGCCTTTGTCGGCGACGAGGTGCAATGGCAGTCGAGCGCTCTCATCGCGTCGCCCAAGACGCTGAACGAGCGTGGTGAGATGATCAAGCGCTTTCTCACCGCTCTACGCCGCGGTCTCCACGATTTCCACGATGCCTTCACGGCGGCCGACGGCACGCGGCACGACGGACCGGGCGCCAAGGAGGCGCTCGCCATCATGGCGAAATATCTCGATCAGACGCCGGAGCAAATCAGCCTCGCCGTCCCTTATGTCGATTCAGACGCGCACCTCGATTTCGCCGATATGACGCGCCAGCTGGATTGGTTCGAGGAGCAGAACATGCTGAAAGGCAAGGTGACGCTCGATCAGGTGATCGACAAGCGCTTCGCCGAGGATGTAACGCGGTAGCCGCACACGCAGCCTGCGCCTCTTGACGGCCCGTCCTGAGCGAAATCGAGGGACCCACGGTGCGTCCGCAACAATGCGCTACTTCCCCCATTTCTTCTGCCACACCGGCAAGACGCCGGGATTGACCACATAAAGCGGCGGCTCGCCGGCGATCGCCCGCTCGATATTGGCGATCGCCACCCTCGGCACGGCCTCGGCGCCTTCGCGCGAATGGCCGACGCAATGCGGCGTCAGGATCGCATTGGGCAATGCGCGCAAGGGGCTGTCAGGCGGCAGCGGCTCCGTCTCGAACACGTCGAGCGCGATCTTGTGCAATCGGCCTTCCTTCGCGATCTTCACCAGCGCCGCTTCATCGGCGATGCCACCGCGCGCCGAATTGACGAGGATCGCATCGGGCTTCATCAGCCGGAGCCTCGCCTCGTCCAACAGATGGCGCGTCTCGGCGTTGAGCGTCGCCAGTACGCAGATGATATCGCTGCTCCGCAGCAAATCGTCGAGGCCGACGAAAGCGACGTTCGCCGGCACCGGCTCGCGCACGCGCGGCGCATAGGCCTGCAAATTCACCTCCCATGTGGAGAGGCGATGCGCGATGGCGCGCGCCATATTGCCGAAGCCGATCATGCCGACCGTCTTGCCGCGCAACATGCGTGCATTCATGCGCGACGGCGCCGGCTCATTGGCGCGCAGCGCCGCGATCTTCTCCGGCAGGTTATGCAGGCAAGCGAGGATCAGCATGATCGTCGCTTCGGCGACGCTGAGATAGTTCTCCGGCACTTGGCCATTGGCGACGACGATGCCGAGCGACGTTGCGGCGGCGATGTCGAAGCCCTCCATGCCGATCCACGGATTGACGATGGCGCGTAGCCGCGGCGCTTTTTCGAGCAACGCGCGCGTACAGGGATAGCCGTTGCCGTAGAGGATATCGGCCTTGGCCAGCGCGTCGGCCTTCGCCAGGAACGGCGCCGCGCCGACATAGCGGATCACCTCGTGGCCGCGCCGCTGCAATTCTTCCTCCACTGGGACGAACGCGTATGGCGTGGCGGCCGGTCCGACAACAACGATTTGCATGCGTAATTGCCCTGATTTGGCGCGGGAAAACGCCGTTGTTGGAAGGAATTGCGAGCCTTATAGTGACGCCAAGGCCTAATTCAAAGCATCGAGGGGAACTCGCCCATGGTGACGCCGACGCCGCTGCACCCAAATTCCTCGAAAGGGGAGCCGTCGCTCCGCAATTCCATTCCGCCCGCCGAGTGGCAGGCACGCGTCGATCTCGCGGCGGCCTATCGTCACGCGCAATATGCCGGCTGGAACGATTCGATCTTCAACCATATCACCTTGCGCGTGCCGGGCGAGCCCGACCATTTCCTCATCAAGCCGCACGAGTTGCTGTTCGAGGAAGTGACCGCGTCGAGCCTCTTGAAGCTCGACATGGAGGGCCGGCCGATCGGCGAGGATAAGCCGATCAACCCCGCCGCGACGACGATCCACACCGCGGTGCTTATCGCGCGGCCCGACATCGACGCCGTGATGCATGTCCATACCGAGCCGGGGATTGCGATCTCGGCGGTGAAAGGCGGGCTCAAATATTTCTGCCAGGATGCGATGAATTTCTACAACCGCATCGGCTATCACGATTTCGAAGGCATCGCGACCGACAGCGACGAATGCGCCCGTCTCGCCCGCGATCTCGGCACGAGCAATCATTCCGTGATCTTGCGCAATCACGGGTTGCTCACCACCGGCGCCAATATCAGCCGCGCCGTCACCACCATGGCGATGCTGATCCGCGTCGCCGACGCGCAGCTTCGCCTGATGGCGGCCGGCGCCGATATCATCGAGCCCTCGCCCGAAATCTGCGAGCACACGGCCAAGCAATTCGACAAGAATCGCGCCAGCGGCGGCCAGGTCGAATGGGCCGCGATCCTCCGGAACCTCGATCGGCTCGATCCGTCATTCCGGAACTAAGAACGCTTACTCCCCTTTCGTCATGCCCGGACTTGTTCCGGGCATCCACGTCTCGCAACAAACTCGTGGATGGCCGGCCCAAGCCCGGCCATGACGTGAAAGAAAAGAAATCGCCGCGATGAAAGTCTTTCTCTTCGATCTTGTGCCTTACGGCCATAAATTCACGGAATTCACCGATCTCCCCTATCCGCTCCCCGGCAAGCATTTCGATCCGAAGATCGCGCACGAGACCTATCAGGAGCACATCAAGGCTTGGAAGCTCATGGACGAGCTCGGCTTCGACGGCGTCGGCTTCAACGAGCATCACACGACGCCACACTCGCTGATGAATTCGCCGAACATGCTGATCGCGGTCGCGGCGCAGCATACGAAGCGCCTGAAATTTCTCGTGATGGGCTATCTCCTGCCGATGCATGATCCGCTGATCGTCGCGGAAGAGACCGCGATGGCGGATCAGATCTCGGGCGGACGCGTGATCGCCGGCCTCGCCCGCGGCGCGCCGCGCGAATATCACGTCTTCTCGATGCCGGCCAACGAAGCGCGCGCGCGTTTCGAGGAAAGCTACGACATCATCATGAAGGCCTGGACGCAGGAGACCTTTTCGCACGAAGGCAAGTTCTGGTCCTACAAGGAAATCTCGCTCTGGCCGCGCCCCTATCAGCAGCCGCACCCGCCGATCTGGATGCCGGTGACGGGCTCGAAAGAGACACTCGATTGGGCTGGGTCGCGCAACTACCCGATCGTGCTGCCGGAATTCTCGCGCGGCTTGATCGAGGACATCATCGGCTATTATTCGAAAGCCGTCGCCAAGGCGGGCCACAAAGTCGTGAGCGACCAGATCACGCTTTTCGCCGATGCCTATGTCGCCGACAACCGCGCCGCCGCGATCGCCGAATACGGGCCCAACTACGTCTATTTCCAGAACATGTTGTTCGGTCACGGCAACAGCGTCGCCCTCGCCCGCCTCGGTTCGGCCCGTAACCCGGCGTCCTTCGATTATGTGCGGCCGGAAAATCGCGGCCCGCTGATGAACGAGCGCGTGAAGACCGCTGCCTTCACCATGACCGATGCCGAGAAACGGGTCGCCGACCGTGCTGCCTGGGGCTCGCCCAAAGAAGTGATCGAGCGCCTCATCGATGAAGGCGAGCACGCGGGCGCCAACAACCTGCTACTCAATATCAATCAAGGCGCCGTCCCGCACGACATGTTCATCGAGCAAATCCGCCGCCTCGGAGCCGAAGTGCTCCCCGCGCTCCATGCGCACGACGTAAAAACGGTGCGCCCGGCGGAGATGTTCGCTTAGGTTCTTTCACCGCGCGCCTAGAGCGGCGCGTTCCTACCCTTCAACGTCATGGCCGGGCTTGACCAGGCCATCCACGACTCTGCATCAAAGACGTGGATGCCCGGAACAAGTCCGGGCATGACGGCACCTTGTTTTTCCATTCTTTTGTGTGTCGTCACTGCCAAACCGCAAACCCCATCGCGCAGCCGACGCCGGTCGGCTGGCGATAGCAGGGCACGTAGTCGACCATCTTGCCGCCGCGGCCCATGGCGCCGGCGAGGATGATCCAGTTGCGGATTTCGGACGTGCCCTCGACCAGCACATCGGACGGCATCGTCGCGTAATAGCTCTCGTCATGCGTCTCGAGCGCTTTGATGAAAGCCGCATCGAGCGCTTCGTCAATTACGGTGTGGCTGAGCCCGCCCGACGCGACCAGCGCGATGCGGGAATTGCCCGGCAAGTCCTCAATCACGCGGCGCAGCGCTTTGCCGAGGTTGAGGCAGCGTTTCGCACTCGGTGCCGGCGGATAGTAGGTGTTGACCATCAGCGGCACGATCGGGAATTTCTTCAGCGGCATCAGGAAGTCGAGCGCGCGGCCGAAGGCATGGCCGAGACCGTATTCCTCACGGTTCTGGCGCGACCAGGCGATGTCGAATCCCTCATCGGTCAGCCCATCATAGAGCTGCGCGGCGAGCGAGCTCGCCACCGGGTAGCGCGTCATCTGGTCGGTCGACTTCACGCCGAGATAATTGAAATGCAAGGTCGCGTCGGTTTCCGGCGCGAGATAGAGCAGGAATGGCGGCTGGTTGTCGTCGAGAATGTTCTCGTGCTGGTCGTCGCCCATGACGATCACTGCATCGGGTGCCCAAGCCTCGAGCTGCGCCCGCAGCGCGCCGATCGCCTTGTTGCAGCGCGCCTGCTTCTCGAGCTTCGCTTCGTCGGTCAGCTCGACCGCGATATCGGGTTTCGGGCTGAATGGGCCCTTGGTGCGCGTCGGCAAATCGCTCCATTGAAGTGCCGGCATCAAAAGCTGCGGCGCGTGCGAGGTCGCCAATCCGCCGATGAGCTGCGCCATCAACCCCTCCCCTTCAGAGCGTCCGAAAGCCGAAGCGCCGGCCGATACTGCGCGCGATCATCGCCACGCCCCAGGTCAGCACCACGATGAACACGCCGACGATCGACGCCGCCTCGTATTGTCCGTCGATCATATAGTCGATCTGAAGCAGCGCCAACGGGCGGTTGCCGCCGGTCGCGATCATGACAATCGTCGCAACATTGCGCGCCGCGGCGCTGAAAATATAGAGCGCCGCTGTCATCAGCACCGGCGCCAGCAACGGCAGCACGATCCGGCGATAGGTCGCGGCGCGGCCCGCGCCTGCGATATAAGACGCTTCCTCGAGCTCGGCGCCGATCTGCGCCATGTTGCTCTTGATGAGCTGCGTGCTCGTGGTCACGGCGTTGATCAGCACCGCCACGACCAGCACGGCGATCGTGCCGTAAAGCGGCCGGAAGACCGGCACGGTGAGAAACATCCAGAGCAGGCCAAGGCTGAGGATCACCCCGGGCAGGCTCGCAGGAAGCCAGGTGATAAAGTCGAGGAGCTTGCGGCCGGGATAGCGCGTCCGCACCGAGACGTAAGCGACGAGCGAGAACCAGAGCATACCGATAAGCGCCGCGGCGGCGCCCATCACCGCCGTATTCCAGAGCGCACGCACGAGCAGCGGATCGCTCAGCACCTCGGACCAGTGATCGACGGTCCAGATCCGCGCCATGTCGAAGCGGCCAAAGATGTTCATGAAAGTACCGAGGATCAAGCAAACGCCCGGCACCACGGTGGTGAAAATACCGAGCAGTGCGAGTCCCGAGAAAACCGGCCACCGCCAATGGCCGAGCGCGGAGAGCTGCATCCGTGCCTTACCGGTGACCGTGACGAAGCGGTTCGCCGCGAGCAGCCGTTGCTGCCACAAGATCAGCGGCAGCACGACGATCAGCACGGCGAAGCCCAGCACCGTCGCCTCGCCGAAGAGCGGCGGCGATTGCCGCATGAGCTGATACATCTTCGTACTGAAGACATAGAAACTGGTCGGCGGGCCGAGGATCAACTCGATCTCGAAGGATTCGAGCGAATGGATCAGCGAGATCGCCACGGTGATGAGGATGGCCGGCAGCAGCAGCGGCACGAGAATCACGCGGATGGTCCCGAGCGTGCCCGACCCGACGACACGCGCCGCTTCTTCCAGCGAGGCATCGATGTTCCGGAAGGCTGGGACGAGAAAGATGTATTTCGCCGAGATCGAGCGTGAGGCGAGATGCGCGAAGACGATGCCCGAGAAGGTATAGATATTGAATACCGGTTGGCCGATGCCGAAACCTTTGATCAAAAGCTGATTCGCCAAGCCGTAATCGGGATCGAAGAGCAGGATCCAGCCGAGCAGCACGGGCAGCGCCGGCAGGAAGAACGCGATCCACATGAAATTGTCGATGAGACGCTTGCCCGGCAGATCGCTGCGTGCGACGAGCCACGCCACGCCGATCGCAAGCGGCAGCGAGATCACCTCGGTGGCGACGGTCCGCGTCGCCGTGTTGATGAGCGAGGTCGCCATGCCTGGCTGATTCCAGGCGGAGAGCCAAGTCGCGATCCCGTAGGTGCTGCTGCCGTCGGCGCGGGTCACGACGAAGCTGCCATAGACCAGCAACGCCAGCGGGTAGAGGACGAAGAAGCCGGTGATCAACAGGACCAGGCTTGCGCCGGCCGATCCGGCCCAGCCGGGTCTGTCTTTCGCGCCGCGGCTCGGCGCCCGGGGCAAAACGCCTTCGCCGCTTTGGCTCACCCTAATCCCCCGAACACCGCGGCGACTTGGCCATAGCTTCGCGCCGCCCGCGACTTGCGTTTTCGCTGCTTGACTTTCATCCTGCGATTCACGGCAAGATACTGTCAAGCAAAGCGAAATTGCCCATTCCAAGCTTGTTCAAGAGCGTGGCGTGGGCGGGAGACGAGCATGACGACACGCGAGGAAAACGCTTTGTTGACGGAAACCGGACCCGGCACGCCCGGGGGCGCGTTGATGCGCCGCTACTGGCATCCGATCGCGTTGTCCGCCGAGTTGCCGCCGGGCGGTGCGCCGCAACCGATCCGTCTCTTCAGCGAAGACCTCGTACTCTTCCGCGACGACCAGGGACGCGCCGGCCTGCTGGGCATCCTCTGCTCGCATCGCTGCGCCGATCTCTCCTACGGTCGGGTCGAGGATGGCGGCTTACGTTGCCTCTATCATGGCTGGCTGTTCGATGTCGCGGGCCGCTGCCTCGAGCAGCCGGCAGAGCCGCCCGAGAGCAAGTACAAGGACGAAATCCGCCACCTCTCTTACCCGGTGGTCGAGCGCGCCGGCATGATTTTCGCTTATCTCGGCGCGGGCGAGCCGCCGCTGCTGCCGGATTACGAATTCCTGCGTGCGACTGGCGATCACCTCTTCCTGCAGAAGACCATTCTCGATTGCAATTATCTGCAATCGCTCGAAGGCGATATCGACCCCTCGCATCTCTCCTATCTGCACAAGCCGATCAAGCGCATCGACACGCGCAATGTGCCGGGCAGCCAGAAATCCGCCGATCAGTATTACCGTGAGGACGGCCGCCCGAAGCTCGAAGCGGAACGCACCGATTACGGCGTACGCATCTTCTCGGTGCGCAATTCAGGCGAGCAAGGAAAATACGTCCGCATCACCAATTTCATCCTGCCCAACAAGGCGGCGATCATCGGCAATGAAGGTCGCGTCGGCGAAGGCTATTCCGTCCATTGGCATGTGCCGATCGATGACGAGACGCATTACCGCTTCGACTTTATCTTCAACCGCGCCCGGCCGGTCGCGCACGAGCGCTACGAAGCGGAGATCGCGCACGAGATCCGCGACCATCGCTATATCCGCAACAAGACGAACCGCTACAAGCAGGATCGCGAGAAGCAGAAGACCGAGAACTACACCGGCATGGGCACGTATTTCCCTGTGCACGACGCTTTCGCGACCGAGACGCCGGGCGCCATCCACAAGCGCGAGAACGAGCATCTCGGCGTGTCCGATACCTGCATCGTCGTCGCGCGGCGGCAATTGCTGAACGCCATCGAGGACGTCGGTGCCGGCCGCGATCCCGGCCATGTCGTGCGCTCGCCGACGCAGAACGACATGTCGCATATCGTCGTCGTCTCCGAGATCGTGCCGCACAATGTCGATTACCACGACATCTGGAAACAGCGTCAGATCAAGCCCGCGGCAGCTGCAGAGTAAGGGATGGGGCACATTCGTTTTCTTTCGTCGTTGCGCGGCATGACGGTTCTTCTTTTGATGGCCGCGACACCGGCCCATGCCGATTGGAAGACTGATTGGGACGCGACGGTCGCCGCGGCGAAGAACGAGGGGGCGCTCGTTCTTTCGGTGCCCGCGGGCCGCGCCTGGCGCGATGCGCTGGCGAAGTTTCAGGAGGCCTATCCCGACATCAAGACCGAGATGACGCCGATCGCCAGCCGCGATTTCTGGCCGCGCATCGTCAAGGAGCATGAGGCCGGGCAATATCTCTGGGATGTGCGCATCGGCGGCATCGACGCACCGTCCTACGACATGAAGAACAAGGGCGAGCTCGCGCCGGTCAAGCCACTCTTTATCCTGCCCGAAATCACCGACGAGAAGAATTGGGGCGCCGGCTTCGACGGCCTCTTCCTCGACAAGGAAAAGCAGTTCTTTCCGGCCTTCGTCGCCTATGAGAGCCAGAGCGTCTATTACAACAATGCGAAGCTGAACGGCGCCGCGCCGCCGACGATGCTGACGCTCGATGCGCCGCAAT
>DASXCX010000203.1:0-3915 GCA_036490955.1 Allostellaceae bacterium
CATCGCCGTATTGTGTCAGCCGGACGACGAGATGCAGCGCTTCGGGCACGCGCGGATCGTCGGCATGCGCTTTCGCCCAGCCGAGCACGATGTTGCCGAGATAATCCGCCGCCGATGGTGCGCGTTGCCGGATGAGGGCGAACTCTTCCTCGGCGACGCGACGATCGCCGTCCGCAACGAAAGCGGGCGGCCCGAACCAGCCGGGCGTCGAACAGGAATCCGAGCACGGGCCGCTGAAATAGGCGGCCGCGATCTGGCTATCGAGCTTCAGGCTTTCGGGTGACCACCAGCGACTGGCGTAAGAGCCGATCACGTCGCGCTTATAGGTGTAACCGAGATTGTCCTCGAGCCAGGGTTCGGCGGCGGGAAAGCGCAGCACGAGCAGCGCGGCTGCGAATGCGCGCTCGTCCGCTTTTGATGCATCGCGGTAGCGTTGCCAATCGTTTGCGTATTGCGGGAAAGCCGGTGCCAGAATTCTGGCGAGGGATTTGGCGATATCGTCGCGGCCGAGAATGACACTGCGCGTCCAGGCGGCGAGGGCGAGGTCCCGGCGCATGTTTTCGGGCAGCGCTGGGTTCGCTGCTAGCTCTGCTTGCACCGCAACCGGGGCATCGGTGTTGAGAATCGTCGCCCCGTCGATGTCGAAGTACCGCGGATCGCGCGTGAGCTCGCCGCGCCAGCCGAGCATCGATGCGTATTGCTTGCCGATGCTCTTCAGCGGCAGCGCGACGAAGTCGGTGTCAACCGCGGCCTGATCGTCGAAATAGGGGCCGAGGAATTCGGGCTGGCGCGGCAGGAAATGCGCGAACTCGCTCCAATCGCGCGCGACGCGGGCGCGTTCGATGAGAAAGAGATTGCGTGTGCCGATGGTGAGGCTCGGATCGGAGAGAATTTTATCGAGCTCGGCCCGCGCGGTGTCGCTCCAGCCTTGTCCGATGAGCAGTCGTGTGCGGTGCCACGCCGCATCGAGATAGCCGGGCGAGGTCGGATCGAGCTCGCGCGATGATTCGACCGCGGCGGTAGCGTCCCCATCCGTTGGGGTGAGATAGGTGAGCGCGGCGATAAGCCAGGGCAGGGTCGGCGTCTGCCGCCAATGCTGCAGCGCTTTCTCTTTCGCCGCGGCGATCGCGCTCGCATCGCTGTTCGAGGTTTGCATCACCGCGATCCAATCGCCGAGATTCGTCGGCGGCGCGTCCTTGGCGTCGACGAGGAGCAGCAAGTCATGCAACTCGGTCGCTAGATCGCCGGGCAAGCTTGGCGCGAGAAGTGTCTGCTCGAGCGCCGTGATCCGCTTGTCGGGCTGGAGGAAGGCGAGGGCCGAGGAGAGGCCGGCAACATCGTTTGCGCCGATGCCGGATTTGTCACTCGGCTGTACCGCCGCGATGTCTTGCTGTGCTTGGGCGATGATGTCCGCCGTCTTTGTGGTGCTCGCGAGGCGGAGCGAGGCGCGCGCCGTCAAATAAGGCGCGATCGGCGCCCATGGCGAGGACGCGTCCTTGGCGATGGCGGCAAAACGTTGCCGCGCCTCGGCATAGTCGCCGTGATAGAAATAGGCTGCGGCGGCCTGATAAGCGCGATCGGCTTTCAGCCAATCCGGCGCGTCGGGCACATCCGGCGGAAGCGACAGATCTGCCTGCGCGCAATTCGTGAAGACGGCGTCCTGACCTTTGACCCAGTCGATCACCCCGCGATCTTTCGCGCCGTAAGCAGCAATCCGCGCTTTGAGCGTCGCCGCCGCGGTGTCGAAAGCCGACGGGTAGCAATTGAGGATCTGCCGATAATCCTTGGTCTGGCGATACGGATCGGGATTGGGATTCGGCTTATCCTCGATGACGGTGGTGCGGATATCGAGCCAGCCGGTTTGCATGTCGTAGGACGCGGCGACCGAGCGGATGTCGCAACACGATGCTAGAAGCTGCTGCGCCTGCTCGTCGGTGAAAGTGCGGCCGAGCAAGATGCGGTAAGCGGCGTAAAGCCGGTTCTCGTCGAAGCTTGGGCGGAGGACGCCGAGCCGGCCTTTGAAATAGGCGGTGTCGCTATCCGCATCGACACCCGAATAACTATAAAAGCGCAACGCCGGCAGGAATGGTCCCGAAGCGGGCGCCGGTGCCGAAGTGACGATACCCGCGACCAACAAGACGGCGGCAAACAAGACGGTGCGGATCATCGGGCGAGCTCTTGGCGGATGGTGGCATAGGTAGCGGCGGCCCAGCGCTTGGGCGCGAAGATGTAGACCCGCCGGCCCGAAAGGCTTGGCGCCTCGAACCCGATGCGCCGTGTCTCGTCGGTCGCGATGCCGAAGCTGCCGCGGCAGCTTGCATTGCGGAAATCGCCCCCGGCGCTGAAATGGGCGGCGATGCGCAGTCGATCGGGGCCGAGGCGGAAAAGCATCGGCACCACCTCATCGACTGGCAACGCATCGAGCCAGCTTTCGTAGAGGCACCAAGCGGAAAGCGCGGTCATCGAGAGCCGGGTGTCTGGCAGTTTTTCATGCAGCGCTTGGACCGTCGCCGCGAGGAAGCGTTGTTGCGATTGCGTGGCCTCGAAATCGATCTGCAGTGCGCTTGCGCTCGCGGGCAGCAATTCCATGATCGCCGAAACCAGTCGCCGGCGCACGGTGTCGTCAAGCGCCGGCGACTGCGCGCGGTCGAGCGCGATATGGATGACGGGAAGCGTCGCGGTGCCCGCAGGCAGTAACAGCGAATTGCGGCGCGGCACCACGGCAGGAATGCCGTCTGCCCCGAGGTGGATCGAGCCGGCGAGGTAGGCAACGCCGGTGTTGGCGGGATCGATGAAGCGGAGATCGTCGGCGCGATCCCAGCTCCACAGCATCAGCGCCGGCAGGCTGAGGCGATCCGGCCGTGCCGGGGCGCCGCTTAGGCCGAGCATGACGAGCAACGCCGCGACAATGGCTTTGATGGATCCCGCCGGCATAGCCGACCGATGCTCCCTGCGCCGATGGGCTTCGCGAAGGACACGTTCCTTTTAGCATGCGATGGGTCGTTTTCGGCGCTCAATCGCTCGCGCCCGCCATTTTCCCTTGCCGGGCCGTCGTTGACAGGGTTGGGGCGCTCGGCGATCATCTGCACCAGAACAACCTTGGCGCGTGAAACACACGCTCACCGGGTTCTCGCGGAGGATGCACCATGGACGGCACCAGTAAAATCGGCAGCAAGTACAACGTCGGCGGCGTGTTGCTTGACCGGCCTTTCAAAATCCGGCGCCTCGGTCATTTCGGCTACAACGTCTACAAGATGGACGAGGCCATGCATTTCTATCATGACCTGCTGGGCTTCCGGATCACCGATACGCTCGATTTCGCGCGTGTCCGGCCCGACGGTGCCAAGCTATTCGAAGGCATATCGGCCGTTGGCTATTTCACGACGCATGGCAGCGACCATCATTCCTTCGTGCTGTTCCCGAAAGCGGCGCTCGACCGGATGGGCCGCGGCAGCGCTGGCGGCCATGTAACCAATGCCGAGGTGACGACCAATCAGATCACTTGGCAGGTCGGCACTTTGCGCGAGGTCGGCGACGGCATCGACTATTTCAAATCGATCGGCATCAATCCGGGCCGCGTCGGCCGCGACGTGCCGGGCTCGAACTGGCATTCCTATCCGTCCGACCCCGAAGGCCACACCAACGAGATTTATTACGGCATCGAGCAGATCGGCTGGAGCCTGCAATCGAAGCCGCCGGGCGTGCGCAAGCGCGGCTTCCATGAGAAGCCCGATCTGCCGCAGATCAGCGAGTATCAAGAGCTCGAGATGTTCAAGGCCGAGGGTATGGATATGACCTCGGGCATGCGCAATACCGAGAACCTACCGTTCAAATACGATGTCGGCGGCGTGCTGCTGCCGCGGCCGTTCAAGGTCATCAAGATCGGGCCGGTGCGGCTCTTCGTCGACGACATCG
>DASXCX010000204.1:0-8097 GCA_036490955.1 Allostellaceae bacterium
GGCGATCACGATCGGATTGCCGCTATCCGATGTCTCGCGGATCGTGATATCGAGCGGCAGCTCGCCGAGGAATTCGACGCCGAGCTTCTCCGCTTCCGCCTTGGCGCCGCCATGGCTGAAGACGTCGGTGCGCTCGCCGCAATGCGGGCAGAGGAAGTAGCTCATATTCTCGATGAAGCCCAAGACGGGCACATCGACGCGCCGAAACATGTTGAGTCCCTTGCGCGCATCCTGCAACGCGATGTCCTGCGGCGTCGACACGATGATCGCGCCGGCCAGCGGTACCTGCTGCGCCATGGTGAGCTGGGCATCGCCGGTGCCGGGCGGCATGTCGACCACCATGACGTCGAGCTCGCCCCAATTCACCTGCCGCAACATCTGTTGGAGCGCGCTCATCACCATCGGCCCACGCCAGATCGTCGGCGTGTCCTCGGCGACGAGGAAACCCATCGACATGCATTTGAGGCCGTGATTCGCCATCGGCTCGAGCGTCTTGCCGTCGCGCGAGAGAGGCTTGCCCGAGATGCCGAGCATGCGCGGCATCGACGGCCCATAAATATCGGCGTCGAGCACGCCGATCTTGAGGCCGAGCGTGGCGAGCGCGAGGGCGAGGTTGACCGCGGTGGTTGATTTGCCAACGCCGCCTTTTCCCGAGGCGACGGCGACGATGTGCTTGACGCCCGCGACCGCCGGCTTTTGCGGCGCTCCCGCTTCCTGACCATGCGCGTGGCCGTGCCCGGCGGGCGGCGCCATGCCGGCGCGTTGCTGCGGCTTGGCATAAGGCGCGGTCGGGCGTTGCGTCGGCTTCTCGGCGGTCAGCACCGCGGTGACCGAGAGCACGCCGGGCAGCGCGTCGACGGCTTTCTCGGCCTCCTTGCGCAATGCTTCGAATTGCGGTGCGCGTGCGCGATCGACCTCGATGGCGAAAGTGACGTGGCCGTCGCGCAACTGCACGCCCGAGACCATGCCGAGGCCGACGATATCTTGGCCTTTATCGGGGTCGATGATCTTGCTGAGCGCGGCAACCACCTCGTCGCGCGTCACCTCGGCCATGCCGCAATCCTCTTGTCTTGACTTTATACGTCGCCGCCGATATCGGGGGCGTTCCCGCGCAATCCGCTGCGACAAACAAGCTGACATATAAGAGATGACGGGCGCCGTGCATAGCGAGCACTGAGAGGGACGAGTTCATGTCGTGGAATCAAGGCGGGGGCGGCGGCGGCCCGTGGGGTAGCGGCGGCTCGGGCGGGCCTTGGGGCAGCGGCGGCCGCGGTTTCCAACCCCCCAATTTTGAAGATTCGCTGCGCAAGCTGCAGAATTTCCTCAAGCGCTGGCTGCCCGGCGGCGGCTCCGGCTTGGGTGGCGGCCGCGGCTGGACGCTCGGCATCATCATCGTCGTGTTTCTCTGGCTGCTCTCCGGCTTCTATCGCGTCGAGCCCGATCAGGAAGGCATCGTGCTGCGCTGGGGCGCGTTCGATCGCAAAGCGACGCCCGGCCTCAACTATCACCTGCCGTCGCCGATCGAGGAGGCGCTGACGCCGACCGTGACGCGCGTCAATCGCATCGAGGTCGGCTATCGCACCAATCAGGCAGTCGGCCGGACCACCGAGGTGCCGGAAGAATCGCTGATGCTCACCGGCGACGAGAACATCGTCGACATCAACTTCACCGTCTTCTGGCTGGTGAAGGATGCCGAGAATTACGTCTTCAATATCCGCAACCCCGAACTCACGGTGAAGGCCGCCGCCGAGAGCGCGATGCGCGAGGTGATGGGCCATACCGAGATCGCGAGCGCGTTCGCCGAAGGCCGCGGCAAGATCGAGACCGACACGCAAGCGCTGGCGCAGGGCATCCTCGATTATTACGGCGCCGGCATCGAGATCACGCAGGTTCAGCTGCAGAAGGTCGATCCGCCGGGCCCCGTGATCGATGCGTTCCGTGACGTGCAAAGCGCCAAGATCGATCAGCAGCGTGCGGTCAACGAAGCCGAGGCTTATCGCAACGACGTCGTGCCCCGCGCCCACGGCGATGCCGCGCGCATCGATCAGGAAGCGCAGGCTTACAAGGCGCAGGTCGTGCTGCAAGCGCAGGGCGATGCGGCACGCTTCCAATCGGTCTATCAGTCCTATACGGCGTCGCAGAGTGTGACCGCTCGGCGGCTCTACATCGAGACGATGGAGAGCATCCTCAAGAACACGAACAAGGTCGTGATCGACCGTGCCGCCTCGGGCTCGGGCGTGTTGCCCTACCTGCCGCTGCCGGCGATCCCGGTAAATCCCGCCGCCGTGCCGGCCGCGCCGGCACCGCAGCCGAACAGCACGCCGACGCCGAGTGGCGGCGCTAGTTCGCGGGGAGGCACGCGATGAACCGGACCGTCGCTTTCCTCGGCGGCGTCGCCGTCGCCGCCGTCATCGTGATCTACATGATCTTCTTTACGGTGCAACAGACCGAGATCGGGCTGGTGCTGCAATTCGGCAAGCCGGTGCGCGTCATCGATCAGCCGGGCTTGCAGATCAAGCCGCCCTGGCAAAATGTCGTGATCTATGACCGGCGCATTCTCGATTTCGAGCCGCCCGCGGAAGAGGTCATCGCCTCCGACCAGAAGCGGCTGATCATCGACACCTATGCGCGGTTCAAGATCATCAATCCGCTGCTGTTCTATCAAAGCGTCGGCACCGAGCTCGCCGCCGATCAGCGCCTCAGCAGCATTATCAGCGCCTCGCTGCGCCGGATCATCGGCAATGTCGAGTTGCAGTCGGTGATCTCCTCGCAGCGCGCCAACATCATGAAAGAGATCCGCGACGACGTGAACAACGAGGCGAAGGGATTCGGCATCGATGTCGTCGACGTTCGGTTGCGCCGCGCCGACCTGCCGCAGGAAAACGAAGACGCGATCTATGCGCGGATGAAGGCAGAGCGCCAGCGCGAGGCCGCGCAATACCGCGCCCAGGGTGCACAGCAAGCGCAACAAATCCGCGCCGATGCCGACCGGCAACGGATCGAGATCATCGCCGATGCCCAGCGCCAGGCTCAGATCCTGCGCGGCGAAGGCGATGCTCAAAGCATCACGATCTATGCCGACGCTTATGGCAAGGACCCGGGCTTCTTCTCTTTCTATCGTTCATTGCAGGCTTATCGCGAGAGCTTGAGCGGTTCAGGCACGACGTTCGTGGTCTCGCCGGACAGCGAATTCTTTAAATATTTTGAAGCCGGCCCGGGCGGGGTGGAGGCACCAGGCGCGGCGGCAGGTTCGGCGAGTCAAGGAGCGCGGCATTGAAGGATTTCGTGACCGCGCTCGCGCTCGCCGCTGCGATCGAGGGGATGCTCTATTCCGTCGTGCCCGGTGCGATGCAGCGCATGAATGCCCAGGTGGCGCTTTTACCGCAGCCTGCATTGCGTATTGCCGGGCTGGCCGCGGCCGTACTCGGCGTCGGCGCCGTGTGGGCGATCCGGCGCTGACCGCGACAGGAGCATCGGGAAGGCTGTTATGATCGACACCCGAATTCAGCCATATTGATCTGATTTCTATATACAGCACTGGCTTGATGCACACCGGTCTCGTAAAATCATATCGTACACTCCGATCATGCCCCAGGGAGGTCATCCCGTGAGCCGGGTCTTTGCCCGCCTTTCAGCCCGCTGTCTGTCACATGGCCGCTTGGCGGCTTGCGCCCTTAGCCTCCTCGCTCTCGTCGCCGTGCCGACCATTGGCGGCGCGAAGCCGGCGCCTGACGGCTTCTCCGATCTCGCCGCCAAGCTGCTGCCGGCGGTAGTCAACATTTCCAGTACCCAGACGATCAAGCCGGGCCAGGACAGCGGCGATGATTCGGACGTGCCGAGCAGCCCGAGCAATCGCGGTGGCGGCACTAATCGCTCGACGCCGGACATTCCGCAATTCCCGCCGGGCTCGCCCTTCGAGCAATTCTTCAAGGATTTCCTCAATCGCAATCGCCAGGGCCAAGGCCAAGGGCCGCAGGATCCGTTACCGCGGCAACAGACCTCGCTCGGCTCGGGTTTCATCGTCGATCCTTCCGGCCTCGTCGTGACCAATCACCATGTGGTCGATAACGCCGATACGGTCACGGTGACGCTGCAGGACGGCACGAATTTCAAGGCCGAGATCGTCGGCCAGGATACGAAGACCGATCTCGCGTTGCTGCGGATCAAATCCGACAAGCCGCTGCCGTCGGTGAAGTTCGGCGACAGCGACAAGACCCGGGTCGGCGATTGGGTGCTTGCGATCGGCAACCCCTTCGGCCTCGGCGGTAGCGTCACCGCCGGCATCCTGTCGGCGCGCGCCCGCGACATCAATTCCGGGCCCTATGACGACTTCTTGCAGACCGATGCCTCGATCAATCGCGGTAATTCCGGCGGTCCGATGTTCAACATGGACGGCGAAGTCATCGGCATCAACACGGCGATCTACTCGCCCTCGGGCGGCTCGATCGGTATCGGCTTTGCCATTCCTGCCGATCTCGCCAAGCCCGTGCTCGAACAACTCCGCGATTTCGGCCATGCGCGCCGCGGCTGGCTCGGCGTCAACATCCAGAACGTCAGCGACGAGATTGCCGAGAGCCTCGGCCTCGATAAGCCCAAAGGCGCGCTTATCGCCAGTGTCCATGATGGCGGCCCGGCGCAGGTCGCCGGCGTCCAGCCCGGCGACGTCGTGCTGATGTTCGACGGCAAGCCGATCAACGACATGAAAGAATTGCCGCGTTTCGTCGCCGAGACGCCGATCGACAAGTCCGTCAAGGTCATGGTCTGGCGCAAGCGCAACGAGGTCGATCTCGACGTGAAGGTCGGCGAGCTCAAAGAAGACACGCAAGTCGCCTCCGCCTCGCCGAAACAGGAGAAGCCGCCGGCTCCGGTCAGTGCGGTGAAGACGTTGGGCCTGTCGCTGGCCAATCTCACGCCCGAGTTGCGCCAGCGTTTTGGTCTCGCCGATGATGCCAATGGCGTCGTCATCACCGACATCGATAATGGCGGGCCATCGGCCGATAAGGGCATGAAGGCCGGCGATGTCGTCGTCGAAGTCGCGCAAGACGACGTGAAGACGACCGATCAGATTCTCAGCAAAGTCGACGAAGCGAAGAAGGCCGGCCGCAAATCCGTGCTGCTGCTCGTCGACCGGCAGGGCGATCTGCGCTTCGTTGCGGTCAAGATCGATAGCTAATCAGCGCGCCTCGGCGCGGACGATCTCCTCATCGCGGTAGCCCTGCGCGTAAAGCAGCGCGGTCAGATCATTGTGGTCGACGCGCAGCCGTGCGGCCGCGGCGACGATGGGTTTCGCGTGATAGGCGATGCCCATACCGGCGGCTTCGATCATCGGCAGATCATTGGCGCCGTCGCCGACCGTCAGCGCTTGGGCGAGCGATAGGCGATGTCCGGCTGCGAGCAAGGTGAGGGCCGCGAGCTTTGCTTCCTTGCCGAGCACCGGCTCGCGGACGCGGCCGGCGAGCCTGCCATTTTCGACGATCAGTTGGTTAGCGACGGCGATATCGAAGCCGAGCTGGCGCCGCACGCGATCGGCGTAGACGCGAAAGCCGCCGGAGACGATCGCGGTATAAGCGCCGTGCTTGCGCATGGTCGCGACAAGAGTTGCTGCGCCAGGGTTGATGCGGATGCGCCCGCCCGCTTCGGCGAGCGCGGCTTCGGGCATGTCCTTGAGGAGGCCGACGCGCTCGCGCAGCGCGCCGGCAAATTCGATCTCGCCATTCATCGCGCGCCGCGTGATCTCGGCGATCTGCGGCTGGATGCCGGCGATCTCGGCGAGCTCGTCGAGCATTTCATTGGCAATGATGGTCGCTTCCATATCGGCGACGAGAAGCTGCTTGCGTCGGCCGAGGATGGACTGCGCGAGTACGTCGATCGCCGCATCGCCGAGCACGACGCGAATGCCGGCATCGGCTTGGTCGGGGGCGAGATCGTCGAACGGAATATCGCATGCGCGCGCGGGCGAAAGCCAATCGCTCGGCTCGAGCCGGGCACCGAGCTTGGTGAGCGCTTGGCGCGCCGCATCGATCGCGGCGTCGATCGTATCGCCGCCGGCATGCGCGGCGATCAGGGTGACGACGCTTTCGGCCATGCGGGTTTATCGGCGCGGAGCGGCGCAAAGGCAAGCACGCGTGCTACAACGCGCAGCATGAGCGAGACCCGCGTGAGGAAAATCGTTATCGTCGCCGGGCCGACCGCGAGCGGTAAATCGGCGCTGGCGCTGGCGCTGGCCGAGGAATTCGCCAGCACGATCATCAATGCCGACAGCCAGCAGGTCTATCGCGATCTCGCCGTGCTGAGCGCGCGGCCGAGCGCGGCCGAGCTCGCGCGCGTGCCCCATCGTCTCTACGGCGTGATCGATGCGGCCGAGAACTGCTCGGCCGGGCGCTGGCGCGCGCTCGCGGAGCAGGAGATAGACGCCGCCCGCGTCGCGGGACGCTTGCCGATCCTCGTCGGCGGCACCGGGCTTTATCTCGAGGCCTTGCTCAATGGTCTCGCCGAGCTGCCGCCGATCCCGGCCGCCGCCCGCGAGGAAGCGAAGGCGCTCCATGCCGCGCTCGGCGGCGGCGCCTTTCGCGAGCGTCTGGCGGTGCTTGATCCGATCGGCGCGGCGAAGATCGATGCCAGCGACGCGCAGCGATTGACGCGTGCCTATGAGGTCGCGCGCGCGACCGGCAAGCCGCTCTCGCAGTGGCAGGCCGAGCAGGCGCCGAACCGGTCGTTGCGCGCGTCGGCGATCGTGTTTTTGCCCGAGCGTGAGAAGCTTTACCGGGCGTGCGATGCGCGCGTGATCGCGATGATGGCCCATGGTGCGGAAGAAGAAGCGCGCCGCTTGCTGACGCGGAAACTCGCCGCCAGCCTGCCGGCGATGAAGGCCGTTGGGCTGCGTGAGCTTGGCGCGGCGTTTGAGGGCCGCATGACCCGCGCGACGGCTATTGCTGCAATGCAGCAAGCGACGCGGCAATATGCCAAACGGCAATACACCTGGTTTCGCAATCGACTCCTAGAAGGAGAAATATTGCGTAGGACTACGGTAGTTGAGCAATTTTCGGTAAGTTTATTACCGGATATTTTTTCATTTATTCGTGGTTCGCTGTTGACGAGTCGCGGTTAGGCTTCTAGTTTCGCCGCTTTCCGGCGAAAATCCTCAAGCGGGCGCGGTGGTTCGGAGCAAATCATGACGGCAGAACAGATGAACGGGGCCGAAATGGTCATCAAGGCGCTGGGCGACCAGGGCGTTGATGTCGTATTCGGCTACCCAGGCGGCGCCGTCCTGCCGATCTACGACGCCCTCTTCATGCAGAACCGGTTGCGCCACGTCCTCGTGCGCCATGAGCAGGGTGCGGTTCACGCCGCGGAAGGCTATGCCCGCTCGACCGGCAAAATCGGCGTTGTCCTCGTGACCAGCGGCCCGGGTGCGACCAATGCCGTGACCGGCCTGACCGACGCGCTGATGGACTCGGTGCCGGTGGTCTGCCTGACCGGACAAGTGCCAACCCATCTCATCGGCAACGACGCGTTCCAAGAGGCCGACACCACCGGCATCACCCGGCCCTGCACCAAGCATAACTACCTGGTGAAGAACGTTGACGATCTGGCGAAGACACTGCATGAGGCATTTTATGTCGCGCGCAGCGGCCGACCGGGGCCGGTCGTGGTCGATTTGCCGAAGGACGTGCTCTTCGCGACCGGTACCTACCGCGCGCCCGAGACCATCGAGCAGCGCAAATCCTATCGTCCGAAAACCGAGCCCGATCCGGCGCGCATCGCCGCGGCTGCCGATCTCATCGCCAATGCCAAGCGGCCGCTCTTCTATGCCGGCGGCGGCATCATCAATTCCGGCCCGCATGCGGTGAAGCTCTTCGGCGAGCTGATCGAGATGACCGGCTATCCCTGCACCCTGACCTTGATGGGATTGGGCGCTTTCCCAGCCGCCGATAAGCGCTATCTCGGCCTCGTCGGCATGCATGGCACCTACGAAGCCAATCTCGCGATGCATGGCTGCGACGTCATGGTCAATGTCGGCGCGCGTTTCGACGATCGCGTCACCGGCAAGGTCGCGGCCTTCTCGCCGGGCTCGAAGAAGATCCACATCGACATCGA
>DASXCX010000205.1:0-3816 GCA_036490955.1 Allostellaceae bacterium
AGCATGGAATCGCGGCAGCAGTCTTCGCGCTCTCGAAAGCGCGGCGCAGCGAAGAGCGCGGCGGCAGATCGCCCGCCGAGACAACGATAAATGCATCACCAGGTGGCGGATCCTTGAAGAATCGATCGAAGAGGCCGCCAACACCGTCGCCTGCGTCTTGCACGCGCACCAGTCTGCGGCCGCCCATCAGGCTGAGGCTCGCCGCTTCGTCATTGAGTCGCGCGGGATCCTTCGGCAGCCCATCGGGATCGAGGTCGGCGACGCGGAAGGCGTCGGTCAGATCGGGGCAAATCGCGCGTGCGATTTTCTCGGCGCGCTCTTTGACGAGGCCGGCATCGGGTCCGTAGACCAGGGCGGCGCGCATCCCGGCATCGGGCGTTTTGACGAAAGCAGCGATTCGCGCTGCCGGCAGCTTCATCGCGTCGCCGCGGCGGCTTTCGCGCGTTGGTCGCGGACGAAAATCGCGAGCCGCAACGTCATTTCATCGGCGACTTCACGCAGCGCGCGATCGCGTGCATTATCGGCGGCGACCTGCGTCGCATAAGCGTCCGTCACCTGATCGAAATCGCCGACCGCGGTGCTGTTGCTCGCATAGACGGCTTTGTCGGTCGTCCCGTCGATGACCGCGAAACTCGCGGTCACGGTGATTTCACTCGTCGTCGCGGTGGCGTTGCGTTGAATGCCGAGATCGGACCGCGTTACGCGCAGAACGGTCTGAAGATCCCACCGCTTGGGCACGGAAACGCCGCCGGGATTGAGATTCTCCCGCAGGGCCAGCGCCAGGATCTGTCCGGGCCGGTCGTTGATCCGCAAGACGCTAATGGCGGCGAGATCGGGATCCCAGTCTCGCACGCCATTTGGCGCGTAAAGCGGGTGGAAGCCGCAGCCGGAGAGCGTCAAGACGACCGGCGCGAGCCACAACGCGCGCCGGCTCAGCCGGGGAATCGGGCTAAATGACGACATTGACGATACGGTTGGGCACGATGATGGTCTTGCGCGGCGCCTTGCCCTCGAGCGCTTTCGCAACAGTCGGCAGTGCCAAGGCCGCGGCCTTGGCGGCATCATCCGCGGCGTTACGCGGCAGCTCGACCGTGCCGCGCAGCTTGCCGTTCACCTGCACCGCCATCGTCACGGTCTCCTCGGCGGCGAGCGCTGGATGGAAGCGTGGCCATTTTTCGTCGGCGAGCAGGTTTCCCGGCCGCAGCTCTTGCCAGAGCTCCTCGCTGAGATGCGGCATCATCGGGCCCAAGAGCCGTACCGCCGCTTCGAGCCCTTCGCGTAGCACGAAACCGGCGCCGTCATCGGCGTCGACGGCCTCGAGTGCGTTGGTCAGTTCGCGGATACGCGCGACGCCGCGGTTAAAGCGGAATTTTTCGAGATCGTCGGTGACATCGCGAATGGTGCGGTGGATCGCCCCGCGCAGCGCCGCCAGCGCCGGCGGCAGGTTTTCCGGCGCGCGCGCGCCAACCGCCGCCAGCGCCACCGTTGGCTCGGTGACCAGGCGATGCAGCCGGTTCACATAGCGCCAGGCGCCCTCGATGCCAGCATCGGTCCATTCGAGATCGCGCTCGGGCGGACTGTCCGAAAGCAGATAGAGCCGCGCCGTGTCGGCGCCGTAGGCATCGACGATCGCATCGAGACCGACGAGGTTCTTATGCGATTTCGACATCTTCTCGATGCGACCGACAGTGACGGGCCGGCCCGCCGCATCGACGGCGGAATTATCCAGGCCTTTGGCGACCTCTTCCGGAAAGAGCCACGCGCCATCGGCGCTCTTATAGGTCTCGTGACAAACCATGCCTTGGGTGAAGAGGCCGGCAAAAGGCTCCGCCACGCCGAGATAACCGCATTGCTTCAGCGCGCGAGTGAAGAAGCGCGAATAAAGCAGATGCAAAACGGCATGCTCGATGCCGCCGATATATTGATCGACCGGCAGCCAGTAATCGACCTCGTTGCGATTGAAAGCGGTCGGGGCACGCGGCGAGCAGAACCGCGCGAAGTACCACGACGATTCGAAGAACGTGTCGAAAGTGTCGGTCTCGCGCTCGGCCTTCCCGCCGCACGCGGGACATGTCGTGTATTTCCACGTCGGATGATGCGCCAGCGGATTGCCCGGCTGATCGAAGCTCACATCCTCGGGCAGGGTCACCGGCAATTGCGTTTCCGGGACGGGCACGATGCCGCATTTGCCGCAATGGATGACCGGGATCGGACAGCCCCAATAACGCTGGCGCGAAATACCCCAATCGCGCAGCCGATAGGCGATGGTGCGCTCGCCGGCTTTCAGCGCCGTCAGCCGGTCACTGGCGGCGCGCTTGGCCGCCGGCACTTCGAGGCCGTTGAGGAATTCCGAATTGAAGACGGTGCCGGTTACCTCGGTATAGGCCTCGTCGCCGACCGCGAAGCTCATCGGATCGGCGTCCGGCGGCAGCACCACGGGCTTTACCGGCAGGCCGTATTTGCAGGCGAAATCCAAATCGCGCTGGTCATGGGCCGGGCAGCCGAAAATCGCGCCGGCGCCATATTCCATCAGCACGAAATTCGCGACATAGACCGGCAACTCCCAACCCGGAACGAAGGGATGCAGAACCTTGAGGCCGGTATCGAAACCCCGCTTCTCCGCCGTCTCGAGCACGGCCTCGCTGGTGCCCATGCGATTGCATTCGGCGATGAAATCGGCGAGCGGCTGGTTCTTCGTCGCGAGCTCGGCGGCCAGCGGATGGTTGGGCGCGATCGCGCAGAAAGCGGCACCGAACAACGTGTCGGGCCGCGTCGTGAAAACTTCGAGCGTGTCGCCGCGATCCTTCAGACGGAAGAAGACGCGCGCGCCTTCGGATTTGCCAATCCAATTCTCTTGCATCACGCGCACGCGCTCGGGCCAGCGCTCCAGCGTCGAGAGCGCGGCGAGGAGATCGTCGGCATATTCGGTGATCTTCAAAAACCATTGCGACAACAGCCGCTTCTCGACAGGTGCGCCCGAGCGCCAGCCGCGGCCGTCGATCACCTGTTCGTTGGCCAGCACGCTATGCTCGACCGGGTCCCAATTGACCCAGCTTTCCTTGCGATAGGCCAAGCCCGCCGCGAGGAAATCCAGAAACATCTTCTGTTCGTGCTTGTAGTATTCGGGATGGCAAGTCGCGACTTCGCGGCGCCAGTCATAGCTGAGCCCCATCTGCTTCAGCTGCTCGCGCATCACTGCGATGTTTTGCAGCGTCCAATCCTTGGGGTGGACCTTGCTCGCGATCGCGGCGTTCTCCGCCGGGAGGCCGAACGCGTCCCAACCCATCGGATGGAGCACGTTGAAGCCCTGCGCGCGCTTATAGCGCGCGACGACGTCGCCCATCGTGTAGTTGCGAACATGGCCAACATGCAGCTTCCCCGAAGGATAGGGAAACATCTCGAGCACGTAGTATTTCGGCCGGCCAGGATCGGCCTCGACGTGAAACACGCCGCGGTCGCGCCATACCGCCTGCCATTTTTCTTCGGTTTCTTTGGCGTTGTAGCGCGCCATCGCGCGAGCCCGCTCGGCTCCTCTTTACGTACCGGTTATGCGGCGGTCGCTTACTTCGCGACCGTGCTCATACGAATCTGACGCGCGCGGGTAAGGATCGCGTTCTCGAGATCGGTGCCGGTCGCCTGATCGACCGGTGCATCGACCCACTGTCCGTCCGGCGCCTTGTTCTGGCGGAAGACGCGCGCGCGCACGCCATCGGCGCGGAGATCGCGACCGAGAATGAAAATATTAAGCTTGAAGCGCTCGTTCGGGCTGTCGGGCGGGCTGTACCAGTCGGTGATGATAGTGCCGCCGAACGGATC
>DASXCX010000206.1:0-6967 GCA_036490955.1 Allostellaceae bacterium
GCTTAGGTTGGAGAGAAAGATGAACCTGCTGCAATCGCTCGAACAGGAAGAGATCAAGAAGCTGGCTGCCTTGCGGCCGACACCGGAATTCCGGCCGGGCGACACGCTGCGCGTCAGCGTGAAAGTCGTCGAAGGCGAGCGCGAGCGCATTCAGGCCTTTGAGGGCGTCTGCATCGCGCGCAAGAATTCGGGCGTGAATTCCAATTTCACGCTGCGCAAGATCTCCTACGGCGAGGGCGTCGAGCGCATTTTCCCGCTCTATTCGCCGCGCATCACCGCGATCGAGGTGGTGCGGCGCGGCGCCGTGCGGCGCGCGAAGCTCTATTACCTGCGTGCGCTGCGCGGCAAGGCCGCGCGCATCACCGAGCGCGGCCGCGATACCACGGCGGCGGTCGCCGTGCCGGAGACCGGCACGGAAGAAAAGGCGTCGTGATCCATGGCCGGTCCGCGTACCCTTTTCGATAAGATCTGGGACAGCCATCTGGTCGATCAGCAGCCGGACGGCACCTGCCTGCTTTATATCGATCGACATCTCGTCCATGAGGTGACGAGCCCGCAGGCTTTTTCCGGCCTGCGCGAATCGGGGCGCCAGGTGCGCAATCCGAAAGCGACGCTCGCCACCGCCGATCACAACGTGCCGACGACGGATCGCTCGCGCGGCATCGAGGAGGCGGAGTCGCGCTTCCAGGTCGAGACGCTCGAGCGCAACGTCAAGGAATTCGGCATCCCCTATTTCGGGATGAACGACGTGCGCCAAGGCATCGTCCACATCATCGGGCCGGAACAGGGCATGACCCAGCCCGGCATGACGATCGTTTGCGGCGACAGCCACACGGCGACGCATGGCGCTTTCGGCGCGCTTGCTTTCGGCATCGGCACGTCCGAAGTCGAGCATGTCCTCGCGACGCAGACCCTCATTCAGCGGCGCGCCAAGAATATGTTGGTGCAGGTCGATGGCGATCTGCCTTTCGGCATCACCGCGAAGGACCTGATCCTCAACATCATCGGCCATATCGGTACCGCCGGCGGCACCGGTCATGTCATCGAGTATGCCGGCTCGGCGATCCGAAAGCTGTCGATGGAAGGCCGCATGACGGTCTGCAACATGTCGATCGAAGGCGGCGCGCGCGCCGGCCTCGTCGCGCCGGACGAGATCACCTATGCGTACTTGAAGGGCCGGCCGATGGCGCCGAAAGGCGCGGGCTGGGAGCAAGCATACGCCTTCTGGAAGACGTTGCCCTCCGATCCGGGCGCGCATTACGACACGGTGGTGAAGCTCGACGCGGCGAAGATCATCCCGCAAGTCACCTGGGGCACCAGCCCCGAGGACGTGCTGCCAATCGACGGCGTCGTGCCCAATCCCGCCGATGTGAAAGACGAACTGAAGCGCCAGGCGATGGAGCGCTCGCTCGACTATATGGGCCTCAAACCGGGCACGCTGCTGAAAGAGGTGACGATCCAGCGCGCCTTTATCGGCTCATGCACCAATGGCCGCATCGAGGATCTGCGCGCGGCAGCGGCGGTAGCAAAAGGTCGCAAGGTTGCCGCCGGCGTCAATGCGCTGGTCGTGCCGGGCTCGGGCCTCGTCAAAGAACAGGCCGAGCAGGAAGGTCTCGACCGGATCTTTATCGAGGCCGGCTTCGAATGGCGCGAGCCGGGGTGCTCGATGTGCTTGGCGATGAACGCCGACAAGCTGGAGCCGGGTGAGCGCTGCGCCTCGACCTCGAACCGCAATTTTGAGGGCCGGCAGGGCCGCAACGGACGCACGCATCTGATGAGCCCGGCGATGGCCGCTACCGCGGCCGTGACGGGCAAACTCGCGGACGTTCGCGATCTCGGCTAGCCACACACACTCGTCATTGCGAGCGCCGACAGCCGAAGCAATCCAGGGCAACAAGCGCTGCTCTGGATCGCTTCGTCGCTACGCTTCTCGCATGACGAGAGGTACCCTAATTAACTCCCGAACTTGATCATGTCGCTGCGGGTCACCGTCACCGATTTCGTGGTGACGGGCGGGCCGCCGCCGGCCATATGCCAGGCGGCATAGGCTTCGCGGAACGCGCTTTCCGACGGCAGGCAATCGACCGGATAGATCACCTTGTAGCCGCGCTGCGCCGCGGCGCTGGCCGATCCGATGCCGACACCCTGTCCCGAGGTGCCGCACAGGATCACGGTGGTGATGCCATGCGCTTTCAGCCGCTGATCCAGATCGTCGTCGTAGAATTTATCCGGTCCACCCTGTTTCTGGTCGACGATCTCGCTCTTGTCTTTCGGCGCGATGCTCGGATCGATGACCTCGCCATTGTTCGGAAAGGTGTAGGCCACCATCATGTTCGCCGCGCGAGCCTTGTCGTCGAGAGCCTTCAGCTTCGGCACCGCTTCGACGCAACGAGGCCGCGCACCGCAATTCTCTTTCATGAAATCGAACAGCAGGAGCGCGGTGGTCTTCGGATCGACCGTGACCTGCTTCAGCTCCGGCGGCGGCGGCATCTGAATGGTCGACCATTCGCCGATGAGATCGGCGGCCATGGCGCGCGTCGCGATCAGCGCCGCGGCCATCGCGGCAAGTCCCAACATTTTGCCCAAGCGCATGCTTCTCTTCCTCCCTCGATGAATCGGCTTTTGCCGCATTCTATCGAGGGAGGCCAAGCGCTGCCATCACGGGACGGTGAAGGGGCTAGAGGCGGCGCAGGATGCCGCCCAGCAGTCCCACCAGCACCACGGCGGCGATCAGCGGCAGGGTAATGGCGAGCGCGCCGAGGAAGACGAAGAAGCCGAGCGCACCCAGCGCCGCCAGCGCGGCGAAGATCGCGATCACGCCGAGCGGTCCCGGCCGGCCTGAGCGCAACCTGGCGTAGCGTGGATCGTTGCTCCAGGCCCAGATTCGGGCCCGTTCTTGGCCATTTCCGCGCTGGTCCGCCCAGCGCATGGGATCGGGCGCTCCAGGCGGAATGATCTCGGCGTCGGGGTGGCCGTTATGGCGGTCGCTCATCGCTCCTATGTGTGCTCGGACACGGCCTAACGCAATGGCTCCGCTTGCCTAATTCGCCCTGCTCGCCTAAACCATCGGCCGCGAAAAGCGAGGCATCCCATGGATAAATTTACCACCCTGACCGGCGTCGCCGCGCCGCTGCCGATCATCAATGTCGATACCGACAAGATCATCCCGAAGCAGCATTTGAAGACGGTCGAGCGTACCGGCCTCGGCAAGGCCTTGTTCGAGGAACTGCGCTATCGCGACGACGGCAGCGAAAACCCCGATTTCGTCTTGAACCAGCCGGCTTATCGTCAGGCGAAGATCCTGGTCGCAGGCGAGAATTTCGGCTGCGGCTCCTCGCGCGAGCACGCGCCCTGGGCGCTGATGGATTTCGGCATCCGCTGCGTCATCGCCTCATCCTTCGCCGACATTTTTTATAACAACAGCTTCAAGAACGGCATGCTGCTGATCAAGCTGCCGCAAGCGGTCGTCAACGAGCTGATGGACGACGCCAAGAAGGGCGCCAATGCCCGCCTCACCGTCGACCTCGCCAGCCAGACGATCACGCGGCCGGATGGCGGCACGGTGAAATTCGATATCGATCCGTTCCTGAAAGACTGCTTGCTGAACGGGCTCGACGATATCGGGCTCACCCTTAAGAAAGAATCGAAGATTGCCGCTTACGAACAGAAGCAGCATCTGACGCAGCCGTGGCTCTAAGCGGAGTGAATTGAATGGCCGCCAATCGAAAGATTCTTTCGCTGCCCGGCGACGGCATTGGCCCAGAGGTGATGCGGCAGGTCAGTCGCGTCGTCGAATGGTTCGACAAGAAACGCATTGCCAGCTTCGATGTGACCGAGGATCTGGTCGGCGGCGCGGCCTTCGACAAGCACGGCACGCCGCTCGCCGAAGAGACGATGCGCCGTGCGATGGAAAGCGATGCCGTGCTGTTCGGCGCGGTCGGCGGCCCGAAATGGGACAATCTGCCTTTCGCGCAAAAGCCGGAACGCGGCCTGCTGCGGTTGCGCAAGGACATGGACCTCTTCGCCAATCTCCGGCCCGCGCTGGTCTTCGATCCGCTGATCGGCGCCTCGACCTTGAAGCCGGAGGTGATCGAGGGCCTCGACATCCTCATCATCCGCGAGCTGACCGGCGGCACTTATTTCGGCGAGCCGCGCGGCATCACCACCTTGCCCGACGGCACGCGCCGCGGCGTCAACACGCAAGTCTATACGACGCCCGAGATCGTCCGCGTCGGCCGCGTCGCCTTCGAGCTGGCGCGCAAGCGCCACAACAAGGTCTGCTCGGTCGAGAAGGCCAATGTCATGGAATCCGGCGTGCTGTGGCGCGAGGAAATGCAGAAGCTGCACGACACCGAATATAAGGACGTCGAGCTCTCGCATATGTATGCCGACAATTGCGCGATGCAGCTGGTGCGCAATCCAAAGCAGTTTGACGTCATCGTGACCGACAATCTCTTCGGCGATCTCCTGTCCGATTGCGCGGCGATGCTGACCGGCTCGCTCGGCATGCTGCCCTCGGCCTCGCTCGGCGCGCCGGATTCGAGCGGCCGCCGCAAGGCGCTCTATGAACCGGTCCACGGCTCGGCGCCCGATATCGCCGGCAAGGACGCGGCCAATCCGCTGGCCTGCATGCTCTCTTTCGCGATGATGCTGCGCTATTCCTTCGACATGGGCGAAGAAGCCGATCTCGTCGAGAAGGCGATCAACAACACCCTCGCCAGCGGCGCCCGTACCGGCGACATCATGCAGCCAGGGATGAAGCACGTCTCGACCACCGAGATGGGTAACGCCGTCCTCGCCGAGCTCGCGAAGCTGGCGTAACGCCGTTCTTTCCTTTGCTATTCCCGCCTTCGCTGATCGTGAGGGCGGAAATTTCGTTTGAGGCGATCAGCGGATATGGCGGCACCGAACGCCTCGCATTATTGCGGTATCGATTTCGGAACGTCGAACTCCACCGTCGCTCTCGCGACGGCTGATGAACATTTCCTCGCGACGCTCGAAGGTGCCGAGCCGTCGCTTCCGAGCGCGATTTTCTTTAATGCGACGAGCGGGCGCGTGGCCTTCGGCCGCGCGGCGATCACCGATTACCTGGCGGGCGAGAATGGCCGATTCATGCGTGCGCTCAAGAGCGTGATCGGACGACCGCTCTTTCGCGAGAAGACAAGGATCGAGAGGCGCGACGTCACGCTCGCCGACATCCTCAGCCTTTATTTGCGCCACCTCAAAACCACGGCCGAGCGCCAGATCGGTCATGAGATCGATCAGGTCGTGCTCGGCCGGCCGGTTCAATTCATCGAAGATTCGACCGATCTCGATGGCCAAGCGCAATGCGATCTCGAGCAAGCGGCGCGACAGGTCGGGTTCAAGCAGATCGAATTCCAGTTCGAGCCCATCGCCGCGGCGCTCGAATACGAAACCTCGGTGGGCGCCGAGCAGATCGTTCTGGTGGCCGATATCGGCGGCGGCACGTCGGATTTCTCGATCGTTCGGGTTGCGCCGGAAAAAATAAACGCGCCGGACCGGACCAAAGATATCCTCGCCAATCGCGGCGTTCGCGTTGGCGGCACCGATTTCGATCAGCAGCTTTCAATGAAGCAAGTCATGCCCAGCCTTGGTGCAGGCTCGATCTATGGCGCCAAGAATCTTGAAATGCCGACCTGGATCTATATGGATTTATCCACTTGGTCGAACGTCAATTTCGTCTATGAGCGTAAAATCGTCGCCGAGATCAAGACTCTGCGGCGCGAGGCAAGGAAGCCGAAGCTGCTGGAGCGTCTCCTCGCCGTGCTCGAGCATCAATCCGGCCATCGCCTCATCGGCGATGTCGAGCGGGCGAAGATCGCCTTGAGCGACGAGGATGAAGCGCTGCTCGATCTCGCCTACATCGAAAGCGCGCTGTCGTTCCCGGTCAGCCAAAAAGATTTCGAAACATCGATCGCCGATCTCGTACGCCGGGTCGAAGATTGCATCGCGCGGACGGTGATTGATGCCGCCGTTCCCGCCGCCAAGATCAACACCGTGTTCATGACCGGGGGCAGCTCGATGGCGCGCCCCATCCAATCTTTGATCCGCCGGCTGTTCCCGGCGGCCGAGGTCATCAGCGGCGACGTTTTCGGCGCTGTCGGCAAAGGTCTCGGCTTGGACGCGAAACGGAAATTCGCGTAGGACGTCCTTCTCTTTCGTCGTTCGCGGGCATGACGGAAATGTGGGTGCGCGTCGTTATTTGAATGCCGGCCGGACCTCTTCCGCGAAGCGCTGCATCTCGTCCTTCACCTGCTGGTGCGGCTTGAGGCCAACGTTGAAATAGAGAATCACCTCGTCGAAGCCGGCGGCTTCGGCTTTCTTCAGCGTGTCGGTGATCTGCTGCTTGCCGCCGAGCAGGACGGAGTTCTCGGTGAGGTCTTCGGCTTTTACGTTGTGCAGCCGCTCGGTCATCTCGACGAGATAGCGGTAGGACGGCGGCGCGGTCTTCGGATCGCTCGGAAAGGCCGGGATGACGCATTCCTTGTAGTAGCGGATCTGCCGCGCGCGCTGCGCGGTCTCCTGCTCTTTATTGTCGGCGAAATGCGCGAAGTAGCTGCAGATCAGGCGGCCGGGCTTGTTGCCGGCGGCGAGGCAGGTCTCTTTGTAGAGATCGGCCACCTGCTTGAGGCCGCCATAGCTCATCGCCGCGGCGAAAGGCGCGACGACGAGGCCGCAATTGAGGCGCGCGGCGAGCTCGATCGAGGGCTTGGAGAAAGACGCGACATAGGCCGGGATCGGTTTCTGCACCGGCTGCGGCGTTATCACCATATTCTCGAAGGAATAATACTTGCCCTTATGTGTCACGGGGCCGGTGCCGGCCCAGAGCTTCTTCACCACCTCCATGCCTTCGTTGAAGATCGCCTGATTCTCGGCGAAGGAGACGTTGAAGGGCGAGTATTCGCGCGAATCATAGCCGCGCCCGGCCGCCCAATCGACGCGGCCG
>DASXCX010000207.1:0-14466 GCA_036490955.1 Allostellaceae bacterium
GCAGCACGACAAATCAAGAATCAACGCCGGTCGGTGGCGTGGTGCGCGATTGGCAACCGCCGACGCCGGTCGTCACCGGCAAGCTCGGCTGGCCGAAAGGCGGCATTCAGCGTAGGGGCTTCGAATTCCTCAAATCGCTCACCACGCGCACACCGAAAGTGACGATCCCGTCGCTCTCGATGCTGCATTTCCGCGGCGGCCGCGGCGGCGTCGACAAGACCGCCTATCCCGAGATGGAACAGTTCTTCGCCGACGCGATCGCCGTCTATCGCGCCGAGATCATGGATCTTGCCGCCGCCGGCTGCCGCTATGTCCAACTCGACGACACCAACCTCGCCTATCTCTGCGACA
Organism: Allostellaceae bacterium; assembly: GCA_036490955.1. Taxonomy (GTDB): domain Bacteria; phylum Pseudomonadota; class Alphaproteobacteria; order ATCC43930; family CGMCC-115725; genus CAIKMD01. The sequence continues at coordinate 352 of DASXCX010000207.1, forward strand.
CGCGCATGCGCGAGCGCGTGCGCTCGCTCGGCGAGGACCCGGATCAACTGCCGCAGCTCTATGCGCGGCTGATCAACGGCGCGATCAAGGATCGCCCTGCCGATATGAAGATCACCGTGCATCTCTGCCGCGGCAACTCGCTGAGCCGCGGCCATGCCGAAGGCGGCTACGAGCCGGTCGCCGAGGCGATGTTCAACGAGGTGACGGTCGACGGCTTCTTTCTCGAATACGACGACGCGCGCTCGGGCGATTTCGCGCCGCTGCGCTTCGTGCCGAAAGGCAAGCTGCGCATCGTCCTGGGCGTCGTCACCTCGAAATTCGGCGCGCTCGAGCCGAAAGACACGATCAAGCGGCGTATTGAAGAAGCGTCGAAATATATGCCGATCGGGCAGATGTGCCTCTCGCCGCAATGCGGCTTCGCCAGCCACACCGGCGGCAACCTTCTCAGCGAGGAAGAGCAATACGCCAAGCTCCGCCACGTCGTCGAGATCGCACAGGAGATTTGGCCGGACGCGCGCTAAGGCGCAACGTTGCCTCTCTCATCGCCTCCTCCACCCGCACCATCTCGTGGGGTTGCATAAATTCAAATTCGGGGACACGACCCGGTTTTGGATTGTTGGTATCATGTTTGTGTCCGCCAAATTTCGCGTATGTACAGCGCCCCATACGACGGCGGAGAGACTATCAACTCCATGCGACCAGGTCGCTTCTCATGACTGGGCGGCTAGCTCTTACCCCGGATTGACTCGACCCGTGCGAAAAACGAATCGTTGTCGCCATGCTGCGAAGCTCGCCTGCGGAAGGAGCCTCCATGCCCGAACAGTCGCCCGATGAGGATTTAAACGAGGCAGTTCGTTCGCGCTACATCCCCCTGCTCGAACCGCTATTTTTTCCGAACGATCCGATAAGCCACGACATTGTCCGCTATTTTTCATCACTCCTGCGCGTTGTCGGTGCCGAAGACAAGGGCTGGGACCCATACGAGGAATCTCGCGGAATCATCGATGACCTCTACGCCCTTATGCGATCCGAGTACGTCACAGAAAATGCGCCCGGCAAGGAGCTGGTTAGGTGGCGCCTTGGCCTCCTTTTTTACTGCCACATCGTTGAGATGGATGCGCCATATGAAGTTTTCGCTAACCTCCTTCGCTTCCGCTTAGGCAAAGGCTACAGCCCCAATCCGTTCTTTGAGTATCTGACTCCTAAAGAGCAGAAGCGGGCTCAAAAGGTTGGCCTCTTTCCGGTCAAAAAGATCGAGATCATCAAACACCTCTGCGCTGAAGCGGGATTACAAAGCGCCTCTATCTTTGACGAGTTCTATCGGCCCGCTTTGCGAAACGCGATCAACCACTCGGACTTCATTTTCACGGACGAAGGCTTTCGCTGTCGGGGTGGCCACGGTGCCACTGGCTTCAAAATCTCATATGACGAACTGAACGACATCCTCACGAAGGCGAAAGTCTTTATTGGCACATTTTTCGGTCTCGAGACGGAAGCTCGGCGGTTTTGGGGAACATTTGCTGGGAAAGGCTTACCGTACGATCCAATTTACAAAGGTATCATGGAAGTGCTTGTCGATGCCGATGGCCTTCTCAACGGATTTAAGGTGCATTGGCCAAATCGTAGCGAGTCCTTTTACCGTCGCACGAAAAGCGGCATCGATATGACGAATTGCTTCCTCGATTTCGACGCGGGCAATCTGCAAATGATGGTCGGGCTCTATGCTCGCCGAGCAGGCACGTTCAGCCCCTTGGTAGAAGCCGACGCTTTACCCACCTATACGCGGCTCGAAGGGTCGAGCGACGAACTAAGATGGGACGCCGAAGCTGCCGCTCATCGGTATCGGCCGCCGTCAAACATGCCGGGCGACGCGCCTACCAGTTGAATACTCTTGTGGGTCAAACGCGGAATCAACTAGTGCCCGCGAAGGGAAGGCGAATTCACGGGATGGCTGCCGGCTTCAACACACAACAAGTGCGGCTGTCGGCGGCTATGGCGACTTTTTTTCCTGATGCAAGCCAGGCATTTCCTTTTGCGGCGTCCCAGTGGCCTGCATGTGCCGATGAGTTGCGGGGCCAAGTAACGGAAGCCGTCGATGTGTTTATCATGCTCGTTAAGAGCCCGCCGAACATTTTCGGATAGATCCCCGATCGCCGCAATAACTGGATACGCTAAAGGACGCGGGCGGGACGGAAGAAGCATAAAGGCGCTTGGTCTCTTGTCGCCTTAGTGGTTCAATCCTTGGGTCACGAGAAATCGGAGAACCAACACCATGGCACCGCATATCAACGGCCCGCTTTATTACGAGCGCATGGGACGCGAAGGGCCGGTCATGGCTTTCGTGCACCCCAATCCGATGGATCAGTCATGCTGGATCTATCAGATGGCGCGGTTCTCGACCTGGTATCGCTGCATCGCCATCGACATTCCAGGCTATGGCCGCTCGCCCAAGGCGACCGAAGGCCTCACCATGCAGGACATCGCCCAGGGTTGCTGGGAAGCGATCGACGATGCTTTCGGGACGAAGGATGGCGGCGAGCGCGCGATCCTCGTCGGCTGCTCGGTCGGCTCGATCACGCTGCCGCATATGTTCCATCACCGGCCGCAAAAGACCGCGGCGCTGATCATGTCGGGCACCGGCTACAACCCGAAGAAAGACTTCGCGCCGGCCCGCATCGAGGATTACCGGCGCGAGGGCGTCGATTACCGCTGGAACTACACCTTCCAAGATCTGAGCGCCGCCTTCCGCGCCACGCCGATGGCGCATTACTTCGCCGAGCTCTTCACCGAGCGCAACGACAAGGCGGATGTCGAGACCATCATTCACCAGTTCCGCGCCATCCATCAGCCCGAGCCCGAAGGCCATTTCGAGCGCATCGCCTGCCCGGCGATCATCCTCACCGGCAGCGAGGACGGCGCGCATCAAAGCAGCTTCGCCCTACAGAAGCGCATCCCCGGTTGCGAGCTGAAAACGCTGCCCGGCGCGGGCCATGCCTGCTACATGGAACAGCCGTGGCTGTTCGATCGCTTCATGATCGAATTCCTCAAGAAGCACGGGTTGTTTCCTGGTTGAGATGCCGCGCAACCGGGAGGCGGCGCATGAAGTATTGGCTCGACACCGAATTCATCGAGCATCCCGGCACCATCGATCTGATCAGCATCGGTCTCGTCGCGGAAGACGGCCGCGAATTCTATGCCGAGAGCAGCGAGATCGATTGGACGAAAGCCAGCCATTGGACACAAGAGAACGTGCGCCCGCAGCTCAGTGGGCGGGGCATGACGCTTGAGGATATCGGCTATGCCGTGCGCGATTTCATCGAGCCGGACAAGCAGCCGGTGTTCTGGGGCTATTTCCCCGCTTATGACTGGGTCGTGTTCTCCTGGCTCTTCGGCGGCATGAACAATCTGCCGTTCACATTCCCGCAGCTCTGTCTCGACATCAAGCAATGGGCCATCGAGCTCGGCGACCCTATCTTGCCGCTGCAAACGGGCGCGCGTCACCACGCCCTCGCGGATGCGCGCTGGACGAAAGAAGCTTGGGCCTTTCTCGCGAGCCTCCACCCCGAGGGCAGCGAGCGTGTCGCGATCGGCCGCAAACATCCCGGTTCTTGAAGAAGAAACGGGCGGCGCGGTCACTGCAACGGCGTGACAGCGATCCCAGCGGGTGCATTGGGCGGCGTGCCGGGTTCCGGCGAGCCGATCGTCACTGAAGGCGCTGCTTGCGGCACGGGCAGCGGCGGCGGAACAACGGCGGCCGAACCCGGCGCCATTACCGGCGGCGCGGCGCCCGGCGGCGGGTAGGCCGGCGCGATGGCGGCTTGCGGGCGATAGCGCTGGATCGGCACGTTGCGGCAATCGCCCTTCTGGTCGAGCTTATCTTTCAGCGATTTGAAATCGTATTCGTAGTGATAGGAACAGACGCCGTCGTCGTAATCGTAGGTGTAACGATCGGCGTTCTGATCCATATGCGCATCCGGCGAATGACGTTCGTCGGCGGCCCGCGCGGCGCTGAACCCGGCGACCAGCGACAGCGCAGCGATCGCGATCAAAACATGCGTTCTCATGCCCGCTCCTCGCTCGAACCTGAACAATGAACAGGTTGCTGGGCGGCGGGTTCCGGTGGGGATTGACATTTACGCATAATGTACGTATAATGCGTTTTTATGGCCAGCCCCGCCCGGATCGCCGCCAACCGGCGGAACGCGAAGAAAAGCACCGGTCCCAAGACGGCCGTGGGCAAAGCGGCGGCCTCGCACAATGCCATGAAGCACGGGCTCCACGCGAAGGACGTGGTATGCGCCGAGGAAGACAGCCGCGAATACCAGGAAGTCGCCGAGGCGGTGTTCGCCGATCTCGCCCCCGTGGGAACGGTCGAAGAACTCCTGGCCGACCGGATCGCGACCTATACGTGGCGCCTTCAGCGCATGGTGTGCACGGAGGCCGCGATGTTCGACGATCCGCTGGGTTACGGCGGGTTGAAGCCAGGCGAAAGCGCCTATGCCAAACGCTTCGATCGCAGCACGAGCGAAATGATCGCGTTGTCACGCTATGAGGCGTCGCTCGACCGGTCGCTCGGCCGCGCCTATGCGCTGCTCGAGCGGCGCCAGGCGCGACGCCGCGGCGAGCCTGTGCCGGCGCCGGTAACGGTGCTGGTCGAAGGCCTGCCCGAACCGCTCGAAGCAGGGTCGGCTAAGCCGCTCAGCGACAAAGCGAATTACGAAAAGTGCGAAACGAAGCCAATGGTCGACGTGACCCCGGCGAATGCCACCACGCGATGAGCGCGAAAGCACGCTCTGACGCGGCAAAATGCGCCGGTTTCGCCGGCTCCGGCAGCTTGACGGAAAGTAACGCGGCTTTTATGGTCCCGCGGCTTCCCGCAGGGGGATTTCTCAAGCGTTGCGAGCGGTTCGCCGATGAACGAACGCGAGAAAAACGACCCGCTGCGGGAGTTCGGGGAGCGGCTCGACAAGGCGAGGGCTGCTGGTCAGGGGCCGCTCGGCAAGGCACCCGATGACGGGCCGAGTACGAGCACGGCGCTGGCGTTCGGCTGGCGGGTCGGGCTCGAGTTGGTTGGCGCAATCGTCATCGCCGAGCTGATCGGCTGGGCGATCGACAAATGGCTCGGCACGCGTCCCTGGGGCATGGTGGTGTTCTTCTTTCTCGGCATCGCGGCCGGGATGCTGAACGTCTATCGCGCGGTCACCGGTTTGGGCGGCGCGGTCGGATTTCGGCAGCCGCAGGCCGGTGCGCCGCCGAGTAAGGGCGCGGGCTGGGACGACGACGAAGACGACTAGGCTGAGGCGGAGATAAAGGCGTGGCGATAGAGCTCCATCCGCTCGATCAGTTCAAGATCGAGCCTCTCATTCCGATCCATATCGGCGGCATCGATGCCTCCTTCACCAATTCCGCGCTGCTCATGTGCATCACCGTGGCGGTGGCGAGCCTCATCGTCATTTGGGGATCGCGCGGCCGCGCGCTGGTGCCCAGCCGCTGGCAGTCCCTGGCCGAGATTTCCTACGAATTCATCGCCGGCATGATCGACGACAATGTCGGCCACGAAGGGCGGGACTATTTCCCCTTTATCTTCACGCTCTTCATGTTCATCTTCTTCGGCAACCTCCTCGGCCTCATCCCCTACGGCTACACCTTCACCGGCCAGATCGTCGTCACCTTCGCCATGGCGGCGGTGGTGTTCATCGGCGTCACGATCATCGGCATCGCGCGGCATGGCTGGCACTTTCTCAGCTTCTTCGTGCCGCACGGCGTGCCGGTCGCGCTGCTGCTCCTGCTCGTCCCGATCGAGTTGCTCTCCTACATCATCCGCCCGTTCACCCTCTCGATCCGGCTCTTCGCCAACATGATGGCGGGGCACACCATGCTGGCAATCTTCGCCGGGTTCGTTGCGCCACTGCTGCTCGCCGCGGGCGCAATCAAGGCCTTCGCGGTCGTGCCGCTGGGCGTCGATATTCTACTGATTTTCCTCGAGCTCCTGGTCGCCGCGTTGCAGGCCTATGTCTTCACCATCCTGACCTGCCTCTATCTGCGCGACGCCATCCACCTTCACTGATTTCCACCACCGCAACCTCAGGGGACTGAATTATGGATCTCGCTTCCGCCAAAATGATCGGTGCCGGCCTCGCCTGCATCGCGCTCGTCGGCGCCGGTATCGGCATCGGCAACGTCTTCGCGGCGCTCATCAATTCGCTGGCGCGCAACCCGGCGGCGCAAGTGACGCCGTTCGCGTTCCTCGGCTTCGCCCTCGCCGAAGCGACCGGCCTCTTCGGTCTCGCGATCGCCTTCCTCATCCTCTTCGTGTTCTAGGCCAGCGCCGCTAGGGCACGCCCATGCCGCAACTCGATCTCGCCACCTTTCCGACGCAGCTGATTTGGCTCGCGATTACCTTCATCGCGCTTTACCTGGTGATGCAGGCCGTCGGTCTGCCGCGCGTCGGCGACGTGATCGCCGCACGCCGCGCACGGATCGAGGGCGATCTCGAGAAGGCGGCGCAGCTCAAGAACGAGACCGAAGCGGTCATCGCCGCCTATGAGAAGGCGCTTACCGAGGCGCGGATGCAGGCGCAGATCACGCTGCGCGAGACCACCGAGCAGCTCAACGCGCAATCCGCCGAGCGCCAACGCAAGGTGGTCGAGGAGCTCGGGCGCGAGACCGCAGCGGCGGAGCGGCGCATCCACGATGCGAAGCAGCAGGCCTTGGGCTCGCTGCGCGAGATCGCCATCGAGGCGACGCGCGAAGCGGCGCAGAAGCTGACCGGCGTCGGGCTCGATTCGACCCGAGCGGCGAGCGCCGTCGAGCTCGCGATGCGGGAGCGCAGCTGATGCCCGAAATTTTCATGGAAGCCGAATTTTGGGTGCTGGTCGCCTTCGTCATCGCGATCGGGTTCCTGATCTCCAAGGTCAAAGACCCGATCACCCGCAGCCTCGATGCGCGTGCGGCGAAGATCAAGGCCGATCTCGACGAGGCGCAGAAACTGCGTGAGGAAGCTCAAGCGAAGCTCGCCGAGTTCCAATTGAAACAGCGCGACGCGCTGAAAGAGGCCGAGGGCATCATCGCCCTCGCCAAAGAAGAAGCGCAGCGCCTCGCGGCGCAAGGCGCCAAGGACCTCGAGGCCGCGATCGAGCGCCGCCGGCGCATGGCGCAGGAAAAGATCGCGCTCGAAGAGCAGAAGGCGATGACCGATTTGCGCAACGTCGCGGTCGATGTCGCGGTCGCGGCGCTCCGCCGCATCCTCACCGAGGATCTCGATCCGGCGCATCAAGCCGCGCTGATCGACAACGCCATCAACGCCCTGCCGCCGACGCTGCATTAGCGCGTCGCTCATTCCGTTATGGCGTCATCCCCGCAAAAGCGGGGAGCCGGCCATCCCGCGGGTCTGCCTCTCTGGATTCCTGCTTTCGCGGGGATGACGATCCTTCTAGGCATCGCACGCACGATCCGTCTAATCTTCCCTCAACAATAATCGTTGGGAGAAACGCGATGCGCGTCACGACATCTGCCGCGGCGATTCTATTCTCGGCCGCTCTTCTCGCCCGCCCGGCTCTAGCCGATCCCATTCCCAAGGGCTGGGAAGCGATGAACATGAAGCCGGTCGGCTATACCGATCTCGACGGCCGGCGCGGCGGCTTCAAGATGGCGATCAAGCATGCCGCCGACAACCGCTGGTATCTCTATCTGGGCCATCTCTGGGATTACGGCTGGAGCATCGTCGACGTCACCGATCCGGCGAATCCGAAATACGTGAAGTTCATCGACGGCCCCAAGAACACCTGGGACATCCAGATGACCTTGCACGACAACCTCATGATCACGGCGCTGCAGCAGGAGCCGCCCGATTGGGGCGGCGATCCGTCGAAGCCCTATGACGAGGGCGTGCTGATCTGGGACATCAGCAACCCGACCGATCCGAAGCTGCTGTCACACTGGAAGACTGGGTCGACCGGCACGCACCGCAATTCCTATCCCGGCGGCAAATACGCGTACCTCTCCGCCGCGGCGCCCGGCTACAAGGGCAACATCCTTACCATCTTGGATGTGAGCGACCCGGCCAATCCGAAGATCGCCGGACAATGGGCCCGGCCAAACCAGAAGGAAGGCGGCGCGCCGACGCCGGCGCCTTTCGGCTTCCACGGCCCCGCGAATATCAGCCCCGACGGCAAGATCGCGACGATGGGCTATGCGCCCGGCATCATCAATCTCGATATCAGCGACATCGCCCATCCGAAGCTGATCGGCGACCTCACCATGACGCCGCCTTTCATCTCGGCCGGATCGCAATCCGAGCACACCGTGCTGCCACTCTGGAAGAAGCAGATGCTCTTTGCCAATTCCGAGGCCTCGGCCGAGAATTGCGTCGACAACGCGCTCAATTACGCCGTGCTGATCGACAACAAGGACATGACCAAGCCGCGCCTCATGTCGATCTTCCCGCTGCCGGTGCCGCCGAAAGACGTGTCGTACAAGGATTTCTGCGACAAGGGCGGCCGCTTCGGTCCGCACAACACCAATCAGGAAATCCACCTGCCCGATGTCGAGCAGCCGGACAATCTGATCTACCTCACCTATTTCAATGCCGGGCTGCAGGTCTACGACATCAGGGATCCGTACATGCCGAAGATCACCGGCTACTTCATCCCGCCGCAGCCGACGAAGAAGGTCGGCTATTACCCAAAAACCAAGCTCGTCAATCAGACCGAAGATGTGCTGGCCGACACGCGCGGCAACATCTACGTCACCGACAAGCAGTGGGGCGTTTTCATCCTGCGCTATTCGGGGCCGGACAAGCCGACACCGACGGCAAAGTGACGATCCCTCTATAGTTCCGCAGGTCCACGGATTGAGGCGCGGAGGCTTCTAACGCAACGTCTCGTCCATCGCGGTAAGCGGCAAGCCGAGGGCACCTGCCACCGCGGCATGCGTGACCTTGCCGGCGGCGATGTTGAGCCCGGCACGAAGATGCGGATCCTCGGTCAACGCCTTGCGCCAGCCCTTGTTCGCGAGTGCCAGCGTGAACGGCAACGTGGCGTTGTTGAGCGCGAAGGTCGAGGTACGCGCCACCGCGCCCGGCATGTTCGTGACGCAGTAGTGGATCACCCCCTCCTCGACATAGGTCGGGCTCGCATGGGTCGTTGGCCGGCTGGTCTCGAAGCAGCCGCCTTGATCGATCGAGATATCGACCAGCACCGAGCCCGCCCGCATCTGCTTCACCATCGCGCGCGTCACGAGCTTCGGCGCCGCCGCGCCGGCGACCAGCGCGGCGCCGATAACGAGATCGGCCGACAACACCTCGTGCTCGATATTCTCGACCGTCGCGAAAAGCGTGTGGAGCTGAGAGCCGAATTGCAGATCGAGCTCGTAAAGCCGCTGCAGCGATTTATCGATAACCGTGACGTAGGCTTCCATCCCCATGGCGACGCGCGCGGCATTGGTGCCGGCGACGCCACCGCCGAGGACCACGACTTTCGCCGCCGCGACGCCGGGCACGCCGCCCAAAAGAAGGCCGGTGCCGCCCTGCTCCTTCTCGAGATAATGGGCGCCGACCTGGATCGCCATGCGGCCGGCAACCTCGCTCATCGGCGCGAGGAGCGGCAAGCCGCCGCGCGCATCGGTCACGGTCTCATACGCGATGCATATCGCGTCCGAACGCATCAGCCCCTCGGTCTGCGCCTTGTCCGCGGCGAGATGGAGATAGGTGAAGAGAACCTGATCCCGGCGCAGCATCGCGATCTCTTGCGGCTGCGGCTCTTTCACTTTGACGATCATCTCGGCCGCGGCGAAAACGTCGGCGGCGATCGCGACGACCCGTGCGCCGGCTTTCTGATAGGCCGCATCGTCGAAACCGATCCCTGCGCCGGCGCCCTTCTCGACCACGACCTGATGGCCGTGATGGACGAGCTCGCGCACGCTGCCGGGAATGAGGCCGACACGGTATTCGTGGGTCTTAATTTCCTTCGGAACGCCGATCAGCATGTCTTCAGCACCTCGCGTAGCAGGCCGAACATATCGTCGATCTGCGACTTCTCGACGACCAGGGGCGGTGACAGCGCCAGGATGTCGCCGGTCTGGCGCACCAGCAAGCCGCGCTCGAAGCATTTGACGTAGGCGTCGAAAGCGCGCGCGCCGGCCTTGCCCGCGATCGGCGCGAGTTCGATCCCGGCGACGAGGCCGATATTGCGAAGGTCGATGATATTGGGCAGATCTTTCAGCGCATGGACCGCTTCTTCCCAATAGGGTGCGAGCGATTTCGTCCGGTTGAAGAGATCCTCTTTCGCATAGATGTCGAGCGTCGCCAACGCCGCCGCGGCAGCGATCGGATGGCCCGAATAGGTATAGCCATGGGCGAATTCGATGATGTTCTCGGGCCCCTGCATGAACGCGTCGTAGAGCTGCTTCTTCACCACGACGCCGCCCATCGGCACGCAACCATTGGTCACGCCCTTGGCGAAGCAGACCATGTCGGGCACGACGCCGAAAAGCTCGGTCGCGAAAGCTGCGCCGAGCCGGCCGAAGCCGGTGATGACTTCATCGAAGATCAACAGGAAGCCGTATTTGTCGCAGATCGCCTTGAGCCGCTCAAGATAGCCTTTCGGCGGCACGAGCACGCCGGTCGAGCCGGCCATCGGCTCGACGATCACCGCGGCGATGGTCGAAGGATCGTGCAGCGCCGCTATGCGCTCGAGCTCATCGGCGAGCTCTGCCCCCCATTCCGGCTGACCGCGCGAGAAAGCTTGGCGTGCGAGGTTGAAGGTGTGCGGCAAATGGTCGACGCCGGGAATGCCGGCATAGAGCTTGCGGTTGCCCGCGATACCGCCGACGGAGATGCCACCGAAGCCGACACCGTGATAGCCGCGCTCGCGTCCGATCAGCCGGGTCCGCGCGCCATCGCCACGCGCCCGGTGATAGGCGAGCGCGATCTTCAGCGCGGTCTCGACCGCCTCCGAGCCGGAATTGCCGAAAAAGACATGGTCGAGATCGCCGGCCAACAGTGCAGCGATCCGCGACGCCGCCTCGAAAATCGCCGGATGGCCCATCTGGAACGCAGGTGCGTAGTCGAGTGCAACTAATTGCCGCTGGACCGCGTCAGCAATCTCGCGCCGGCCATGGCCGGCATTGACGCACCAAAGCCCCGCCGTGCCATCGAGAATTTTGCGGCCGTCGGTGCTGCGATAATACATGCCCTCGGCCGAGGCCATCAGCCGCGGCTTCGACTTGAACTGACGATTGGCGGTGAAGGGCATCCAGTAGCTGTCGAGATCGTTCGGTCGCGCCGTCTCGGCCATAGCGTGTTCTCTCTCTTTCGGTCGTTCCCGATTTCCTAGAATTTGATCGGCGACGAGAAAATGGGTGATTGCGTTGCCGCCGTGTTTTTAGGCAGAATTGCCGCCATGGACCAGGGGAGCCAGACCGCCAACACCGTCCTCAGCGCTGCCGTCGCGGCGTTCGCCGTCGTCGGATGCGCCCTACTTGCCGAGGCGTTCGCTGCTTGCGGAATCGATGTCCCCTACCTCTGTTTCATCATCGCGATCGTCGCATGCTGCGCACTCGGCGGCTGGGGGCTTGCGGCTTGGGCACTGGTCTTCAGCGCCGTCGGCATATGGGATTTCTTCCTGCCCCCGACCGGCTTCGGCTGGCCCCAGTATAGCGACGCGGCGCATCTCGTCGTCTTCATCATCGTCGCGTTCTTCGTGTGCTGGATCATCGATGGTTTGCGCCGTGCCAACAGCGCGCTATCGCGCGATAACGTCGTCCTCGGCTGCAAGATCACCGCACTTTTGAAACGGGCAAAGGCGCTCTGAGCTTTTTCCTCGGAACGCCTGCCTCGCTCGGATGCCGGTTGCGATGAACCGGCGCGCATTGTTGCTCGCGCCGCTCGCGCTCTATTGCGGCCGAGCAAGGGCGGCCGACCACAAATCCTTCGTCCTGGGTCCGATATCGATCATCCACCCCTGGGTGCCGCCGGCGGTCACCGAAGCCGCCGCGCTGTTCATGCGCCTCGTCAACAACGGCCCCAATCACGAGCGGCTGATCGCCGCCTCGACGCCGGTGGCCGGCACGGTGATCTTTCGCGCCCGCGATGGTACGCCGCTCGAATATTACGATCTTTGGCCAAAGCGGCCGGTCGAGCTCGCGCCTGGCCGCCGCTACATCGCGCTGCGCGACCTCAACGGCCCGCTTGCGCTCGATGATACTTTTCCCATCACGCTGCGCTTCGCCAATGCCGGCAATATCACGGTCACGGCGATCGTCGAAGCCGGCGCCGAAGACGATACCGCCGGCTAGGGACGCGCAAACAAAAGGCCCCGCCGAAGCGGGGCCTTTCTATGCGAAATCAGCAATCTGCGGATTAGAGCGAGTTGCCGATAGCGGTGAACGTCGTGCCGAGGTTCGTGCCGACGGCCGTCGCACCCGCAATGATCGCCACCGCAATCAGCGCCGCGATCAATCCGTATTCAATGGCAGTTGCTCCACTCTCGTCTCGCAGGAAAGTCCGCGCCAAACCAAACATGCTTGCCTCCACGTGGTGTGTGCCGCGAGAAATTTAGTAGCACCATCGCTAACAACAACTTGCTATTCCCTCGAATTGGAGAAGATAGAATTTGCGTAAAATTCGAAGGATTTTGCGCCACGACGCGGAGGCCATCGCTCCGATTGCTATGGCTCAGCCCAGCAGCGATACCACATGATCTGCGATCGCAAGCGAAGCGGTCAGGCCTGGCGATTCGATGCCGAACAAATTGACGAGATTTGGCACGCCATGGCGCTCCGGCCCAGCGATTATGAAATCCGCCGCCGGCTCTGTCGGCCCGCTGATCTTGGGCCGGATGCCGGCATAGCCCGGTTGGAGCGCACCGTTGGCAATACCTGGCCAATAGGTCCGGATCGCCGCGTAGAACCTATCGCCGCGCCGCGCATCGACGGTGTAATCGATGCCGTCGATCCATTCGGTATCGGGCCCAAAACGCGCCGCGCCGGCCATATCGAGCGTCAGATGCACGCCGAGCCCGGCATGCTCGGGCACGGGATAGACAAGGCGCCTAAATGGGGCGCGACCGGCGAGCGTAAAATAGACGCCGCGGCAGTAATAATCCCGAGGGATCGTCGCCGCCGGAATTCCGGCAATGCGGCGGGCGAGTGACGGCGCATAGAGCCCAGCGCTGTTGATGAGAAGTTCGCAATCGAGCGTCATGCGCTCGCTCCCACCCACGTCGAGCGTGAAGCCGCCTTGCGTGACGCGGCCTGCGAGCACGGGCGCACGCAACACCACGCTCGCGCCGTCGTTCTGGGCATCGGTCTGATAGGCCTCCATCAGCGCATGGCTGTCGATGATGCCGGTCGACGGCGAATGGAAAGCGGCGACGCAACTGAGCGCAGGCTCCATCGCGCGCGCATCCTTGCCGTCGAGCCATTCCAGGTCGGTAACGCCCGCCGCCGCGGCATGTTTGATGACGCGTTTGAGCGTCGCGATTTCATCTTCGCTGACGCCGACGACGAGCTTGCCGATACGCTTATGCGGCACGTCGCGCTCGGCGCAATAGGCGTAGAGCTTCTGCCGCCCCTCGACGCAGAAGCGCGCCTTCAGACTGCCTTCGGGATAGTAGAGACCGGCATGGATCACCTCGCTATTGCGCGAGGATGTGTCCTGGCCGATCCAGCGCTCTTTCTCGAGCAGCAACACCTCGCGGCCGGCGCGGGCCAAGGCCCGCGCCATCGCCAAACCAATGATGCCGCCGCCGATGACGACGCATTCGACGGCCTCACTCATTGTCTCAGGTCCGCTCGAGGATCTCCAAGCCGCGGATACGGTCGATGAGGAAGATCAGGCCACGATCGTCCTGATAGACGTCGTTGCTCTGACAGCGCTTAGCGCCCGCCGCCGGCTCAGGCACGTAATGTCCAACCTCTTTGGGCGTATGCGGATGCGAGATGTCGATGATCCGGAGCCCCTGCGCGAACCAGGCGAACGGTACTTCGGTGCCGCGGATCTTCTCGACCGGCTGATGACAGCCGGTGTTGTTGGGATGATTGCCGTGATCGAGACCTTCGACCTGAAAGGTGCCGACCGGGATCGGCTTGTCCTCGACGGTGATGTCGACCATCCAC
>DASXCX010000208.1:0-5907 GCA_036490955.1 Allostellaceae bacterium
TTGTCTTCCTCGGTGACGCGACCGCGCGCGACCTGGCGGCCGAGGTTGTTGTCGATCGAGTTGATCGCCTTTTGCAACACCGACTCGTTCAGATCCGCGATCGAGACATCGTAGCCCGCGAGCGCGCAGACATGCGCGATTCCGCTGCCCATCTGTCCGGCGCCGATGACTCCGACCGTGCGGATCGACTTGAGCGTCGGAGTAGCCATTGGTATTGCCTCTATCCTGGTTTGCTTTACTAAAGATCAGCGGTTCGTGAGTTTCTTGGCGAGTTCGGCATCGAGCGCCGGGACGAGCTGGAAGAGGTCGCCGACCAGACCGTAATCGGCGATCTGGAAGATCGGTGCCTCCTCGTCCTTGTTGATCGCGACGATGACCTTCGAATCCTTCATGCCCGCCAGATGCTGGATCGCGCCGGAAATGCCGACCGCGATGTAGAGATCGGGGGCGACAATCTTGCCGGTCTGGCCAACCTGATAATCATTGGGCACGAAGCCCGAATCGACGGCGGCGCGCGAGGCGCCGACCGCGGCACCGAGCTTGTCGGCGACGCTTTCGAGAAGCTTGAAATTATCGCCCGACTGCATGCCCCGGCCGCCGGAGACGATGATCCGCGCCGCGGTCAGCTCCGGCCGCGCGAGCTGCGCGATCTCGGCGCCGACGAAATGCGAGACCTTGTTGGCCTCGGGCGCGGACACCGTTTCGATTGGCGCCGTCTTATCGCCCGGCTTGGCCTGCGCGAAGGCCGTGCCGCGCACGGTGATGATCTTGATGGTATCGCGCGATTGCACCTTGGCGATCGCATTGCCGGCATAGATCGGGCGCTCGAAAGTGTCGGGCCCATCGACCGCGGAGATATCCGAGATCTGGGCGACGTCGAGCAGCGCCGCGACGCGCGGCAGGAAATTCTTGCCGAAGGTCGTCGCCGGGGCGAGCACATGGCTGTAGCTCTTAGCGAGGCCGAGGACGAGCGCGGCAAGATCTTCGGCGGTCGCGTGCTCCAGCGCCGGCGCGTCGGCGAGCAGTACCTTGGTGACGCCGGTCAGCTCTGCCGCTTCCTCGGCGACGGGACGGCAATCGGCGCCGATCACAAGCAGGTCGATATCGCCGCCGATCGCGGCCGCCGCGCTCACGACATGGCCCGTCGCGCCTTTGAGGCTTTTATTATCGTGCTCGGCGATAACGAGACTCGTCATCAGATGACCTGCGCTTCATGCATCAGCTTGTCGACCAGCTCTTCGACCGAGCCGAGCTTCTTGCCGCCCTGGCGCTTCTGCGGCTCGCTCACCTGCAGGATCGTGAGCCGCGGCGCGATATCGACACCGAGCGTCTCGGGCGTTGTCTGGTCGATCGCCTTCTTCTTTGCCTTCATGATGTTGGGCAGCGAGGCGTAGCGCGGCTCGTTCAAGCGCAGATCGGTGGTCATCACCGCCGGCAGCTTCACCTCGATCGTCTCGAGCCCGCCATCGACCTCGCGCGTGATTTTCGCGCTCTCGGTTTCGAGTTGAAGCTTCGAGGCGAAGGTTCCTTGCGGCCAGTCGAGAAGCGCGGCGAGCATCTGGCCGGTCTGATTGCAATCGTCGTCGATCGCCTGTTTGCCGAGAATGACCAACTGCGGCGCTTCCTTGGCGACGACGGCCTTGAGAAGCTTCGCGACGGCGAGGGGCTCCAGCACCTGATCGGTCAGGACATGGATACCGCGGTCGGCGCCCATCGCAAGCGCAGTGCGGATTGTCTCCTGGCACTGCGCCGGTCCCATGGAAATCGCGACGATTTCGCTGACTTTGCCCGCCTCTTTGAGGCGGATCGCCTCTTCGACGGCGATCTCGTCGAAGGGGTTCATCGACATTTTGACGTTGGCGGTCTCGACGCCCGTCTTGTCCGCTTTCACCCGGATTTTGACGTTGTAATCGATGACCCGTTTGACGGCGACGAGCACTTTCATCGGGATTGGGATGGTCGGCGATATGGGATTAGAACGTGCAATGTGGCCGGAATGTTGCACCCGCACAACGTGAAGGCAAGCCTTTCCTCGCTATGTCCTTTTGCTGCCATCGCAGTGCACCATGGATGCGCAGGATCGGCCGATGTCGCGTCTCGGGCGCGACGGCGGCAGCGTCAGCTAAAGAAACGCTTGCAAATTAGAGTTATCGTCGCCGCGGCCGCGCGTGGGGCGATCGCGGAGGGCAGGGCCGGCGCTCGCGCCGGGCCCTCCGTCTTCTCAGCGATTGGCGCCGGGGCGCCAGAGAATATCGCCGCCGGGCTGATTGGCGACCCGGCCCAGCACAAAGAGATGATCGGAGAGGCGGTTGAGGTATTTGATCGCTTCGGGGTTGAGAGTCTCGGTTTCCGCTAAGGCGGTGACCAGCCGCTCGGCGCGGCGGGCGACGGTACGCGCGACGTGGAGCTGCGCCGCGAGCGGCGTGCCGCCTGGAAGGATGAAGCTGTCGAGCGGCTTTAAATCGGCATTCATCGCATCGATCTCGCGTTCCAACCGCTCGGTCTGGCTCGTCTGGATGCGGAGAGCGCTTTCGCTTCGTCTGCTGGCTTCGGGCGTGCAGAGATCGGCGCCAAGATCGAAGAGGTCGTTTTGGATGCGTGCCAGCATTTCCAGCGCCATACCCTCGGCATGGAGCCGGGCCACGCCGATCACGGCATTGGCTTCATCGACCGTGCCGTAAGCTTCGACGCGCAACGCGTGTTTCTTCACGCGGCCGCCGTCGCCGAGCGAGGTCTCGCCTTTGTCGCCGCCCTTCGTATAGATGCGCGTGAGCTGAACCATCGCGGACTCAGTGGCGGTGATAGAGCAGCATGAAGATCACGAACAACAACAGCGCGCCGCCCTGCATCCAGACGCGCAGTTGCATCAGCTTGTTCGAGCGTTGCGGATTGCCGCCCTTCGCCATGTTGATGATGCCGAACAGCAGCACGCCGAGCGTCGCAAGCATCGCGAGCACGACGAAGATCGGGAGAACGGCTTCCATCCGCTCTATATAGCGCGCGGCGCCCGGCGCGCACAGCGCGGCGCTCGGTCGTCGGACCGATTGCCGGCCGCACGATTGACGGGCTGAAGCTCACGCCTCAGACTGACGACAAACCCGCGCCGGAGGCCCGCCTATGCAACCCCGCTACGATCGCGCCGCCGAGGATCTCGGCAACGTCGTGAAGCTCGAGCACGTCAACGTCCGCATCACGGATCAACGGCTCTCGACGCTGTTCTATGTCGCCGGTCTCGGCTTCACCCGCGACCCCTTCATCATGGTCAGCACGAACAACATGTGGATCAACATGGGCACCAGCCAGTTCCACCTGCCGACCGGCGGGCCGGATGTGCTGCGTGGCGTGGCGGGGCTGGTCGTGCCGGATCGCAAGGCGCTGCTCGATCGCCTCGCCAAGGTCAAGGGTGAGCTCAACGGCACCAAATTCGGCTATGCCGAGAAGAACGATTATGTCGAGGCGACCTGCCCCTGGGGCAATCGCTTCCGGATCCACGAGCCGGACGAGAAACTGTTCGGCGCGATCCGGCTCGGCCTGCCTTATCTGCGCTTCGACGTGCCGCAAGGCGCCACCCCCGGTATCGCGCGCTTCTATCGCGAGGTCCTCGGCACGCCAGCGAATGCGGGCGAAGACGGCGAGGGGCGTAAGGCCTGGGTCCAGGTCGGGACGAAGCAGCATCTGATCTTCCTCGAGACCGATCAGAAGCTGCCGGAATACGACCAGCACCATATCCAGATCTACATCGCCGATTTCGCAGCCCCCTATAAGAAGCTCGGCGAGCTTGGCCTCTTGAGTGTCGATACGCTGGAGCATGAATACCGCTTCACCGATATCGTCGATCTCGACACGAAGAAGGTGCTGTTCCAGGTCGAGCATGAAGTGCGCAGTATGCGCCACCCGCTGTTCGGCCGGCCGCTGATCAATCGCAATCCCGAGCAGACCAACACCGATTACCATCCCGGCCATGACGGCATGGCGCATACCATGGGCTGGGCATAAAAGCGGCGGGCGCCGCGCGCTTCGGAAAGCGACGAATGGGGGGATGATGAAGAGCCCGTTGATCGCCGCGGGATTGCTCGCCGCGGCGATACAGACCGCCAGCGCCGATCCGACGGTGCTGCGTTTCGTGCCCGGCCAGAGTCCCGGGACTTTCGCTTATGACGATTTCTACGTGCCGTGGTCGAAGAAAATCGGCGACGATTCGCACGGCACGCTATCGATCGATCTGCGCGGCGGCACCTCGATCGCCAATATCACGAATATGTACGATCGGGTGATGGGCGACGTCGTCCAGATCGGCTTCGTGCTCTTCAACTACGTGCAGGGCAAGTTCCCGTTCTCGGAAGTCGCGGCGTTGCCGAATACTGCGCCCGATGCGGAGCAGGGATCGGTCGCGCTGTGGCGGCTCTATCAAAGCGGCGCACTCAATGCAGAATTCGATCAGGCGAAGCCGCTGGTCGTGCTCGCGCTGCCGCAATCGCTTGTCCATCTGCGCGCGGCACCGAAGTCGCTGAAAGACCTGACCGGCGAGAAGATCGTCGCGCCGACGCAGATGACGGCGCTCGCGGCAAAATATATGGGCGCGCAGCCGATCACTCTGTCGTCTCCCGAGGCCTATGAGGCGATCAATCGCGGTACGGCCGACGGCACGATCCTTTCCTGGAACGTCTATTTCTCGTTCAAGATCGGCGAAGTTGCGCATTACCACATCGACCAGTCGATGGGCACAGCCGCCGGCATGATCTTCATGTCGAAGAAGGTCTATGACGGGCTCGCGCCCGAAGCCAAGAAGGCGATCGACGAGAATTCGGGCGAAGCGGCGAGCCGTACCTTCGGCAAATGGTGGGACGGCGACAACAACAAGAATCGCGAGATCGCAAAAAAGGACACGAAACAGACGGTCGTGACGCTCGATCCCGAGACGAAGGCAGCCTGGGCGCAACGTCTCAATGGCGCGATTGCCGAATGGTCGCAGAGCCGGCCGGGCATCGACAATATCCTGGCGCAATACCGCCGGTTGCTCGCCGACGTCGCGGCGGGGAAATAGCGATCGGTCGCTAGAGATTACTCTCGTCGCCCTCGACGGCGGCGGGCGCCCCTTACCGCTGCGACGTCAGATCGACGCGCACGCAATCGGCGCGGCCTTGCAGCACGCAATCCTCGAGCTTCGATTGCGCGGCAAGGTGATCGATGACGTAGAGGCTGATCCAGACGAGGAACAAAGCGAAAGCGAGCCCGGCGAGGCTATTGCTAAAGCGGCGATCGTCTTCTTCGCGTTCGCGCTGGAGATCGATCTCGCGGCGGACATGATTGACGTCCATGATCAATCATCGCACTTTTCCGGTGCCGAAGCGAGGCTGGACCGCGGCGAGTTGGGGCAAAATTGCTGAAAAGCCTTGCCAAAAACGCTTAGCTCGCACGGCCCCTGTTTAATGATCGCTCGCTCAGCGGGCGCTTGCTCACATTTTCGGCAGATAGGCCTCGGTATAGGCGGTCGAGAGGTCGGGCTCGCTGTCGAGAATGCCCAATTGGACGATCGCGCTCGGCATGGTCTTCATTCCCTGCGGATCGAAGTGACCGTCGGTCGATAGCGTCGGCATCAATTGGTCGTAGATCCGAGCGACCGTATCGGGCTTGAGGTTGAGGCTCGGCACCAGAATGTCGACGGTCTCTTTCTTGTGACCGCGCACCCAGGCGATGTTCTCGTACCAGGCTTTAAGGAAGCGCCGCAGCAGGTCTGGATGCTGCTCGATAAGCGTATTGCTGGCGAAGAGCGCCGTATTGATGAAAGGCGGCACGACATCGCCGAAATTCAAGAGCACCCGGCCCTCATGGCTTTGCGTCAGCTCGATTGCCGCGCCGAGATCGCCGGGCCAAGCATCGACCTGGCCGGTCTTGAGCGCGGCCAGC
>DASXCX010000209.1:0-7602 GCA_036490955.1 Allostellaceae bacterium
AATAGCGCAACGCCCCGCTATCGAATGCCGCCAGCGTCCGGGCACAGCGTTCGACCTCGCGTTTCAGGGGCAGAGCGCGGCGATCTTCGAGGCGGCCTAGCTGCGGATGATCGAGGAAGCGGCGCCAAGAACGCAGCAGCAGGCTGCGATAATTCGCGGTCGCATCTTTCGCGATTCGAATGGTACAGCCGAGCCGTTCGAGGCAAGCAATGTGATCCTCGCCTGTCCACAGAAGCTGCTTTTGTTCCTGCAGCGCCGCCCAGCGCCCGACAGCAGAATCATCCGCCGGTGCGCCGCCGCGCACGAAATCGGCGATGACGATCTGGCCGAAGGATTTGAGCCCCAGGCTCACGGTGTGAAGAAAGGCCTCTTTGTCGACGAGGGTCGAAATCACTTCGCGCGCCATCACGCAATCGTAGTGACCGGCGCGTAGCGAAAAATTCGCGGGATCGTAGGACGCGAGATCGACACGGCGACCGGCTTTCTGGGTGCGCAAGAAGGATATGCCGGCGTGCACGAGATCGGGATTGCGCTCGTAGCCTGCGACCTCGCTCTTCGAGTTCTGGGCAATGGCGATGGCAGCACCGCCCATCCCGGCATTGAGATCGAGCACGATCATCTCGGGCTCCAGCCCGACTGGTGTCACGAGCTCGTCGAGATAGAGCGTGTCGCCCGGCATGACACAGCCGGAGCCGTAGATCCATTGCCGCAAAACGATCGGATCGAGCGGGGTCGCCTGCATCGCGAGTGGCGCGCACGATCGCGATGAACGTAGAGTGGCGGCAACCGCGCGCGGCAAATGCTCCGCAAGCCAGTGGCGAAATATCGGCCATGGCGACGACGGGACCCCGGTTGCGGCCAGACCCAGCATCGTACCTTCCGTGTCCTCGGACGGCATTCACATACCCGTCCGCGACACATCGATTGGAAGCAATCAGACTTAATAAACCGCAAAGCCGGAAGCGAAAAGTAACCGAGGAAGCCGTTAAACGGCCTTTACTATGTGCGTCAGCCCGCTGGGCTCAGGCCGATCGCGCGAAAAGCTTTCATTGCCGCCGGTGAAGCGAGGAAGCGCAAGAACTTCCCCGCCTCGCCGGGATTGGCCGCATGCGGACCGAGATAAGCTGCCGTCGCACTGCCCCAAACCACGACATCGGCCGGCACCGCGCCGACGACCTTGACTCCCTTGTTGGGCACGAGCTCCGGAATCGCGGTCGCACCGGTTTCCACCTCGCCGCGCGCGATCGCATCGGCGACGTTCTCGCCGGCGCCCTGGAAATAGCGGTATTTGGGCGCAATCTCGGACGCGATGCCGAGGTCTTCGACCGCTTTCATGAACGGCGGCGACGTGCCCGAGCCACCCTTCGGATCGACCAGCCCGATCGTCTTCACCTTGCGCAAAAAAGCGATGAAATCGGTCTTGTTGCGAAACGGCGGCGGCCTTTTCGCCTTCGCCGAAACCGCCATGCCGAGCTTCGACTGGCCGAGGACGACCTGCGTCGTATCGGCGAGCAAGCCTTCCTTGACGAGCCGATCGTGCAGGGCCGAGGCGATAATCACGATATCTGCGTTCGGTGTCGCCTTGATGCGATCGTAGGTGACGCCGGGATTGCCGAGCATCAGATGAACCGTGTCGCCGGTCTCTTTCTCGAAGCGCGGCGCTAGCAGGCGGAGGGCGCCGGCGGTCGTCGCCTGGCCCACCACATTGAGCTCGGCGGCATAGGCCGATGGCAGCACCGCGAGAAGGAAAACGAGAAACGCCACGAGCCGCGCCATATCGAACCTCTCACCAGAAGGAATAGTGTTGGATCGCCTCAAAGCGATAGTATCTGAGCGCGCCGATTTCGAGCGCGGCGACGGTGCGGAAGCAGGCTTCCGCCTCCGCCAGCACCGCTTCAACGTAAGCGGCGGGTTGGTTGCGAATCTCGCCGGCGCGCAGATAGCCCGTCCAAGCGCCGACGATCTGTCGGCGATAGAGTGCGCTGATATCCTCGACGCGGCGCAAGCCATAACCGACGCTCTTGAAGCAATCGGTATATTGCGCGGCCGTCCAGAGCGATGACCGCTGCGCCAGGTTGGTACGCCAGGCATCGAGCTCGGGGCGGTCGCCAGCGCTGCGATCGAGCACGAAATCCGTCAGGACGATCTGTCCTCTTGGGCGCAGGGATTGCGCTACAACGCGCAAGAAGCGTTCTTTGTCGACAATCGTGTAACTCGCCTCGCGGCCGAGCGCGCAATCGAACTTCGCGCTCCCCAATTCCAAGCCTTCCGGATCGCATGCCTTGATGCGCAAGAGATGCGCAGCGCCAAGCGCCGATGACATGGCGTTGCCTTGCCGCGCGCGATCGTAGTCGCGCTCGATACCGGTGACACGCGCATGAAAAGCCTGCGCGATAGCACGAGCCGGCCCGCCGAGCCCTGCCGCGAGATCGAGCATCGAAGACGACGCACCGAGTTGGAACGGTTCGACCAGCGACAACAGCCAGGCCACGTCGCCGGGGATGATGTAGCCGCGGCCATAGAGCCTTTGCCGGATGGCCAGCAGATCGGGGGCGGCATTGCCAGCGGTAACGTCGCCCGTGGTCGGTGCGTCGGCGGAGCGCGTTAGCGCGCGGCGCAGACGCTCGACAAATCCGATCTGACGGGTCAGCAGCGGGACAGGCGACGTCATGGCTGGTGACGGTTCAGCCGGATCCGGCTCGACGGGTTCGGGCCATGAGCGAGCGGCCGGCGCGCGCTTGCGAACCGGCTCGGGATGCCGCCAATCGATCGGGACGCGCTCCAGCGTCCCCGTCCCGTCCGCCATCATCCCCCTAAAAACGCCTTGCTCTGCGCCCCTGAGCGCGCGCCGCTTATTCTCCCGGCGCCTCGACCACCGCTCGCTTGCGCGAACGCGGCGCGGCCGACGCATTAACGCCATGCGCGGTCATGAACTGCTTGATGTTGCGACAGGCCTGACGCAAGCGCTGCCGATTTTCGACGAGCGCTATGCGCACGTAATTCTCGCCATATTCGCCGAATCCGCCGCCCGGCGAGACGGCGACGTTCGCCTCTTCGAGCAACAACTTCGAGAAAGCAAGGCTGCCGCGCTCGCGGAAAGCCGGCGGCACGGGCGCCCAGGCGAACATCGTCGCCGGCGGAGCGGGAATGTCCCATCCGGCCTGACGCAAGCCTTCGACGACGACATCGCGCCGCGCCTGGTAGCGCTCGCGAATTTCCCTGATGCAATCCTGCGGACCATTGAGCGCCGCGGTCGCGGCGACCTGGATCGGCGTAAACGCACCGTAATCGAGGTACGATTTCACGCGCGTCAGCGCGGCAATGAGTTGCGCGTTGCCGACCGCGAAGCCAATACGCCAACCCGCCATCGAATAGGTCTTGCTGGTCGAGGTGAACTCAACCGCAATCTCCTTTGCCCCTGGCACTTGCAGCACCGAGGGTGGCGGATTGCCATCGAAATAAATCTCGGCGTAAGCGAGATCGGAAAGCAGCCAGATCTTCTGATGGCGGCAGAAATCGACGACTTCGGCATAGAAATCGAGATCGACGACTTGCGCCGTCGGATTGGCGGGGAAATTGATGACGAGGGCGAGCGGCTTCGGCACCGAGGAAGCTGCGGCCTTCTTCAGCTCGCGCATGAAATCGATATCCGGCCCGATCGGGACGTGGCGGACCGAGGCGCCGGCTATGATGAAACCGAAGGAATGGATCGGGTAGGTCGGGTTGGGCGCGAGGATGATATCGCCCGGCGCGGTGATCGCCTGCGCCAGATTGGCGAGGCCTTCCTTCGAGCCGAGGGTGACGACGATCTCGCGCTCGGGGTCGAGTTCAACGCCGAACCGCCGGGCATAATAGGCCGCCTGGGCGCGGCGCAGCCCGGGAATGCCGCGTGAGGCCGAATAGCCATGGGCGCGCGGATTCTGGACCGTTTCGATCAGCTTCTGGACGATATGGGGCGGCGTCGCGCCATCCGGATTGCCCATGCCGAGATCGATCACATCGCGGCCCGCCGCCCGCGCCCTTGCCTTCAGCGCATTCACTTCCGCGAAGACGTAGGGCGGCAGTCTCTTGATGCGATAGAATTCTTCGTCCATGGCGACCATCAACAAGGCGGAATGCCGTTATATTAAGCCCTAGCGCGCCAAGAGGCGAGAGGAAGCCGCTGTTTCGCTTGCTGAAATCTGCATTCTAGGGGCGCGATCGGCAAAGCAGGGATGCAAGCCTGCCGCCGAACCTATAGAATCGAAAGAGAGGGGGCACCGGCTCATGGCCGTCGGTCATCTGGTACGCAGACACGTCGGGCTTCTCGAAGCGACCTTGGCGCTGATCGTCGCGCTCGGCCTCGTTCTGCCGTTCCTGCGACTTCCCGGCGAGCACCCGACCCGGATCGCCGTGCGTTTCCAAACCTCGGACATGCCGCGACCCAACGGCTTCACCGTCCATATCTCGTCCAATATCTGCTATGTGCTGCGCACGATCTTGTCCTATCAGGACTTGGCGAGCGGTGAATTCGTCCAGATCACTTGCGGCAAGAAAGCCGAGGCGCTAGCGCCGCAAATCCGTGCCGAGCGCGCGGCCCAGGCGACCGTCATCCCAGCCGCCGAGTCCGCCGCGCGCTGAAACCCGCCCGCGCGCGCGACGTCCCCTAAGCGGAGGCCAAAGCCGAACGGGTCGCCCCTAATTCAGCCAGGTCAAATAGCCGCGACGACAAGCGGCTTCGCGGTGTGCCAGGCGCACCGCGAAGCGCGCGACCTCTACATCAGCTTTGCGTGCAACTCGAGATTGGCTTCATTTCGACACGGCGATCGAGCGCATCGCTCGCATCATCCTTCCCCGTTCCGACCATCGTCTCGCTCGAGCCGACGCCATTGGTCACGAGACGATCCCGCAATTGCGGATTGTCGCGCACCAGCCGCCCTTTGACGTAATCGGCGCGGAGAAAGGACAGACGCTCGTTGACCGCAGGCGAACCGGTTGGACTCGTGTGCCCCGTGAGTTCGAGGCAGCTATTGGTCTTTACCGCCTGCATGCTGATCTGCTGCAGCCAAATACTGTATTGGCCGCTGACATTCGGATCGGCATAGAAGCGGGTCGAGGCGGGCTCGAAGAGGAACTTCACCGCGAGCCGGTCGCGCTTCAGCCCGTAGGCGACGAGATCGCCGAAAGCGTCCGTCGCTTGCGCGTTCTGATGCAGTTTCAAATGCGTCAGATAGAGGCCGTTATAGGTCTCCAACTGATCGCCCGCCGGCGTTGCACGCGACGCCTGAAAGAGATCGAGGGCCTCGCGGTAGTGCCCCGTGTTATAGGCCTCACCCGCCTTGCTGATAAGCGAAGCGCCGACCAGCCCGTCGACGAACTCCTTGCTGATCGGATCACCGATCTTTGTGGCCTGGCAGGTGTTGATATAAGCTTGGGTGTTTGGATCAGGGCTCCAGACCGGACTGTCCTTGTAGACAGCGGCTGGCGTGATATCGACGCCGGTCAGCGCAGCGCGCGCCACGCCCTTTGCGACAACCTTGCCGGTTTTGAGATCGCCCAGCACGAGGCAGAAGCGATAGGCCTCCCGCTGCCCTTGCGTCTGGTTGTTGAGATTGATCGCCGTGAAGGTACCGACTAGTACGAGTGGCGATGATTTCAGCGAATCCGGTGTGAACTCCTCGACCGAAAAGCGCGGATAGCGCTGCTGCACGACATTGACGACGCGGCCTTGAATGCTTTGCGTCGCTTTCGAGACATAGCCGGTGACGCCATCGATCAGCGGGTCGATCACGACCGCATGCGAGCCCTCCGGCGCATTGGAGAAGACCGTGTTGACGGCGTTGTTCACAGCGTCATCGAAAGGCAGCACGGGTGGCGGCGGCGCGGCCGCCGCCACGGGCGGCGGAGCCGGCGGCGCGCTCGCCGGCGGCTGGGCACAGCCGAAAAGTCCGAGCGCCGCAAGAGCGAGCGGCGCGAGGATTTGTAGGGGGCGCAGCCTGGAGTGCGCGCCCCTACGGCGGCGAAGATCAGTGGCAGTGTTCGCGGAGAAAGCTTCTATCGTCATCTGAAATTTGCTCCTTCAGTTGGGCATCTTGCAAAATCGTGCTGCAACGCGTGGTATCGGAAGGCGACGTGCTCGCCGTCTCGCGCGGGCGAGGCTTGGGCTTCTTCGCTTCCGCAGTGACCGCGGCCTGCCGCGCCGCCTCGGCTTTCACGGCCGCTTCCCGCTCGGCTTCGGCTTTGGCGGCGGCTTGCCGGCCAGCTTCGGCCTTTGCCGCTGTCGCTTGCCGCGCCGCCTCGGCTTTCGCGGCCGCGTCGCGCTCTGCTTCGGCTTTCGCCGCAGCCTGACGGTCGGCTTCGGCCTTCGCTGCCGCTTGCCGCTCGGCCTCGGCTTTGGCGGCGGCCTCCCGTTCGGCTTCGTTCGCGGCCGCCTGGCGGTCGGCCTCCGCCTTTGCCGCCGCTTGCCGTGCCGCCTCGACCCGAGCGGCTTCGGCCGCTTCCTCGTCTGCCTTCTGCTGTGCTGCCGCGGCACGTGTCGCTTCGGCCGCAGCCGCGCTTGCTTTTGCCGCCGCGCCTTGATCAGCGGCGGGGGACAATCCGGAATGGAGGCTCGGGACCAGGTAGTACGCTCCAGCCCCGGTCGCCGCGATGGCGAGCAGCGCAGCGGCAAGAGCAGGCACGAGCTTACCCTGTTTCCCCGGCGCGGAAGCAAGACCGGCGTGCGCCACAGAGCTGCGCTTGGCCTGGGCGGGTTCCAAAATCGCGGTGGCCTCTGCTCGGCCGCTTTTTAGCGACGGTTCCGCACCGACGATCGCGCCCTTTCCTTTGCTGGCGTCGCGCCAGCGGGAGGTGTCCAGAATTTGCGTCGCGTCAACAAGGATCTGTGTTGGCTCATCCGGCGCCGCCGGTAAATCGTCGGGCGCGGCGCGCAGTTTCGCGAGCAAGGCGTCCGCGGATTGTGGCCGCTCTTGCGGCTGCACGGCCAGCGCCCAATCGATCGCTTCGAGCAGTGCCGTGGGGTATTTGCCGGCACCGGCAGCGGCCGCGGGCGCGGACGAGTTGGAGCCCAGGCGTTTATAGGGCGCATCCGGCGGATGTCCGGCAATGGCGCGATAAGCGAGCGCACCCAGCGCGTAGATGTCGGTAAACGGTCCTTGCTCACCGTCATCGGAATATTGCTCGATCGGGGCGTAGCCGGGTGTGACGATGACCGTCATGCCCTGTGCCAACGCGCGATCGAAAATGCGCGCTGCGCCGAAATCGACGAGGATCGGATTTCCGTTCGGTTCGATTACGATATTGCCGGGCTTGATATCGCGATGGATGATGCGTTGCTGATGCAGCACCGCAAGTCCGCCAAGCACCGCGACCAGCAACTGTTTCAACGCCAGGCTTGGATACCCGCCGGAGCGGTAATCCTCGTTGAGCACGTCTCCCAGGCTGCGCCCGCTGATGAAGTCCATCGCGATATAGGCGGTTCCAAGCGAGCGGAAGAAGCGCCGCACCTTCACGATATTGGGGTGCACCACCTGCGCAAGGAGCCGCGCCTCTTTGAGGAACGAATCCTGGCCACGCTCGAAGCTTTCGCTGACAGCGGAGCTTTTTGGGCGAACGGTCCGGGTC
>DASXCX010000210.1:0-42906 GCA_036490955.1 Allostellaceae bacterium
CGGCTGCGCCGTGGCCACTTCCGGCCCGAAATCATTCGCGAGCGCGGCTACGGCGCACGATGCTCCCGTGCTCGACAAACTCAAGGCGGCCATGAGCAAAAGCAGCGCGCGCGCTGCGGATGGCGTCGACATCGGATCCCCCGTTCACGTTATTTGGGTAAAGTATTAGCGGTCGTCGCCTCTTAGAGGAAGCGCGCCAGTGCTTCGGCGCTGGCCGCACCGAGTAGCACCACGGTCCACGGCGGCAAGCGCCAGAAAACGAGCAGCAGGAAAGCGACGATGCCGACACCGAAATCGGCCGGGCGAAGGATTGCGCTGGTCCAAACCGGCGTGTACAGCGCCGAGAGCAGAAGTCCCACGACCGCGGCATTCACGCCTTTGAGCGCCGATTGCACGTCGGTGCGCCGCCGCAATGCGTCCCAATAAGGCAATATGCCGACCAGCAGCAGGAAAGACGGCAGGTAGATTGCGGCGAGGCAGATTAAGCCGCCGAGCCAGCCATTGGGGCCGGGCTGCATCACCGTGCCGAGATAGGCGGAGAAGGTGAAGAGCGGGCCAGGCACGGCCTGCGCCGCGCCATAGCCAGCGAGGAAGGGATCGTTGTTGATCCAGCCCGGCGGCACGACTTCTTTCTGCAAGAGCGGCAGGACGACGTGGCCGCCGCCGAAAACCAACGAGCCCGAGCGATAGAAGCTGTCGACGAGGGCGATCGTGTGATCGTCGGTCGTCGCGGCGAGCAGCGGCAGCCCGGCGAGTAGCACGAAAAATATGATCAGCGCGGCGATCGCCGGCGGCTTGGCGATGCGGATCGCGATCTCGCTATGCGCCGCTGTCGTCTCGGCCGGCAGAAAGCGCCAGCCGATGAGAGCACCGAGCGCGATCGCGCCGATCTGGCCGAAGGCATTGGGTAAGGCGAGCGCGAGCAGCGCCGCCACGATTGCCATCGTCGCGCGCAACCGATCCGGGCAGAGATTGCGTGCCATCGACCACACGGCTTGCGCGACGACCGCAACCGCGACGATCTTCAGCCCGTGCAGCCAGGCGGCTTCCGCGATGTCGCCGACCTGCGTGACGCCATAACCGAAAGCGATCATCGCCAGCGCCGATGGCCCGCTGAAGCCGAGCCAGGCGGCAAAAGCGCCTGGCAGCCCAGCGCGCAGAATACCGATCGTGATGGCGGTTTGGCTCGACGCCGGACCGGGCAGGAATTGGCAAAGCGCGATGATGTCTGTGTAGGCGGCCTCGTCGAGCCACTTTCGCCGCGCGACGAACTCGCCGCGGAAATAACCGAGATGCGCGACCGGCCCGCCAAAGCTCGTCAGCCCGAGGCGCAGAAAGACCGCGAAGACAGAAAGCCACGAGTCGCGCCCTTGCGACTCGGCGGGATCGGGGTTGAGCATCGCTTTCGATGCTAATCCACGGTGCGCGATCGCAACAGTGATGTGGATATCCTCACCGTCTTTGTGTTTCGGCGCAGCGAAACTCGGTAAGCTCGGCTTGATGACCGTCGAGCATCGTGACGATCCGTCCGCATCGGCCACCGCGCTCGCGGTGCTGCGCGAGACATTCGGCTATCCCGTGTTTCGCGGCCAGCAAGCCGAGATCATCGCGCATGTGACGGCGGGCGGTGACGCGCTTGTCCTGATGCCGACGGGCGGCGGCAAGTCGCTCTGCTATCAAATCCCGGCACTCTTGCGGCCCGGTCTTGGCGTCGTCGTCTCGCCGCTGATCGCGCTCATGAAAGACCAGGTCGACGCGTTGCGCCAGTTGGGTGTGCGTGCGGCCTATCTCAATTCGAGCCTCGGTTTTGCCGAAGCGATGGATGTCGAGCGAGCGATGCGCGCCGGCGATCTCGATCTTGTTTACATCGCGCCCGAGCGCTTGGTGACGCCGCGCTGTCTGGATCTTCTGGCGAAATCGCGTCCCGCGCTTTTTGCCATCGACGAGGCGCATTGCGTCTCGCAATGGGGACATGATTTCCGGCCGGAATATCTCCAGCTTTCGGTGCTGCACGAACGGTTCCCAAACGTGCCGCGCATCGCTCTGACAGCGACCGCGGACGGTCCGACGCGTGCCGACATCGTCGAACGGTTGGGTCTCGGCCAGGCGCGCATCTTCGCCGCCGGCTTCGATCGGCCGAACATCCGCTATCGCGTCGTCGCCAAAAACGATGCGCGCAAGCAGCTCTGGGAATTCCTCGATGCCGAGCATCGCGGCGATGCCGGCATCGTCTATTGCCTGTCGCGCAAAAAGGTCGAGGACGTCGCGGCGTTCTTGTGCAGCAAAGGCCGCGTCGCGTTGCCTTATCACGCAGGTCTCGACGCGGCGACCCGCGAGCGCAATCAGGATCGCTTCCTCAAGGACGAAGGCGTAATCGTCGTCGCGACAATCGCTTTCGGCATGGGTATCGACAAGCCTAATGTGCGCTTCGTCGCGCATCTCGATGCACCCAAGACGCTCGAAGCTTATTACCAGGAAACCGGCCGCGCGGGCCGTGACGGCTTGCCCGCGAATGCTTGGATGACCTACGGCATGGCCGACATCGTCACCTTGCTCTCGCTCATGGACGGCACGAATTTGTCGGAGCGTCAGCGCCGTATCGAGCGCCAGAAGCTCGACGCGCTACTCGGCTATTGCGAGACGCCGAAATGCCGGCGTCAGGTGCTGCTCGGCTATTTCGGCGAGCGCGACCATCCGCCTTGCGGCAATTGCGACAACTGCCTCAGGCCGCAGCACGTTTGGGACGGGCTGGTCGCGGCGCAGAAAGCGATCTCGGCGGTCGTCCGCACGGGCCAGCGCTTCGGCGCGGCCTATCTCATCGACGTGCTGCTCGGCAAAGCGACCGAGCGCATCAAAGGCTTCGGACACGACCAGATCAAAACATTCGGCGTCGGCATAGAGCTCGGCAAGAGCGAATGGCATGGGGTTTTCCGCCAGCTCGTCGCGCTGGGTCATCTCGCGGTCGATGTCGAAGGCCACGGCGGGCTTTACGCCCGCGACAGCGCCTCGGCCGTGTTGCGCGGCGCGGTCGCCGTCACGTTCCGTGCCGACGATGACGAGCCCAAACGGCGAGAGAAACGCGCGCGTTCGATCGCTTCGGATGCAGTTGCGGCGCCAGCCGATGAAGGGCTATGGCAAGCGCTACGCTCCTTGCGCCTATCGCTCGCGCGCGATCAGGGCGTGCCGCCTTATGTCATCTTTCACGATGCGACGCTTATGGACATGGTGCGGCTGCGGCCGCGCGATCTCGATGCGCTTGCCGAAATTCCGGGCGTCGGCGCCAGCAAGCTCAAGCGTTACGGCAGGACGTTCCTCGATGCCATCGTCGCGCATGACGATCAGGCATTGGGCGCGGCGGAATAGCGGCTACCGGAAGAGCCGCTCGAAATTGCTCAGCGCGTAATTGACCGGAAGAAAGAAATCGACGCTGTCTCCGGTGATGTCGTGCGGCAGCGGCGGCACGGGCGATGCATCGCGGATCGTGGCGAGGCTGGCCTGATCGAGCACCGATGAGCCTGTGGTCTGATCGATCCACACGCGCGTCACCTTGCCGTCGCGCGCGATGGTGAAGCCGACGATGCCTTTGCCTTCGCGATTTTGGGCACGGGCTTCGGCAGGATAGCGCTCCTGCCGCGCGATCCAGGCTTGCAGACCCAACAGGTAATCGTCGCTCAGCTTGGCCGATGAGCGCAGTGCGATCGCCGCACCATGCGAGGTCCCCAC
The DNA here is from genome assembly GCA_036490955.1 of Allostellaceae bacterium. Classification (GTDB taxonomy): domain Bacteria; phylum Pseudomonadota; class Alphaproteobacteria; order ATCC43930; family CGMCC-115725; genus CAIKMD01. Next base: position 3,724 of record DASXCX010000210.1, read on the forward strand.
GTCGCGCGGCTGGCCGTCGAGACTTTCGGACAACAGCGCGGTGATCGTCGCATCAGGCTTCGGCGTCGCCGAGGAGACGCGCGGGGGCGGGAGCATCCGCTGCGCTTTCGTTGGCGCGGCTTCGCGTCCGGGCTTTGCTGGCGGCACGGGCGGTACGGGCGGCGGTGGCGCCTCGGTTGTCGCCGTAACCGTGGGTGCTGGCGGCACCGCCGCTTCTTGCGGCGTCGACGGCTCGGACGCTTCTGCCTCGTGTCGCGGCGTCGGCGGCTCGGGCGCCGCTTCCGTCGGTTGGGCGGCGCGTTCGGACGCCGTCTCGTCGGTGTGAACGAGGGTCACGGGAATGCGACGAAGCTCGGGTAGCGGCTTGGAATCGATGTGCCAGGTGAGCAGCAGCGCGGCGATGACCGTGCCGTGTAACAACCCGGATGCGCCGAGCGAATGCTGCCAAGCGCGGTCGCCGAGCGCCGCCCCGGTTGCAACATCCTTGATCGCCTTGGCCTGCATGGACGGAGTATCCCGCCGCCGATCTTAACAACGGGCTGCGAAGTTGTTAGCGCGTGGTACCCGGCTCCTCTTCCCAAAGCTGGGTGCGCCAGCGCAACGCAATCAGTAACGCCGAGCAGATGCCAATGGCGCAGTAGACTACCACTGTCGTCGCGAAGCCCAGATGCTGGATCAGCACGCCGGCAGCGAGGAGGCCGATCGGCAGCGCGTAGACCGCAAGCATACGCACGCCCATGACCCGGCCGCGCAGGCGATCCTCGGCCGTGCGTAGAAGGATGACCGACATCGGCACCATGGCGAGGCTTTGCGCGAAGCCGGCGATCATCAGCACGGCCATGGCGGCTTTGGGACCGGGTAACAGCGGGAACATCATCAACAGCGCGTACCAACTCAGCATCGAGCCGACCATCAGCCGCGCCATACCCCAGGATCGCGCGCCGAAGCTGAGCAAGATCGACCCAGTGAGGCTGCCGCAAGCAAAGCTGGCGATGAGGAAGCCGAGACCTTGCTGGTCGATACGATAGATCTCGCGCGCGACATAGGGCAGTAACCCTTGCGACAAGGGAAAGGCGGTGAGGTTGACGAGCACGGCCAAAGCCATCGCCGAGACCGCCACCGGCGTGTTCCAGACATAGCGGAAACCTTCGCCGAGGTCGCGTAATGGGGTAAAAGCATGAGGCTTCTCGGTCTTCGGGGTGCGATAGACGCCGAAAGTCAGGCAGAAGCTCGTTGCGTAGAAGAGGGCGATGACGACATAGGCATAGCCCATGCCGAGCAGGGCGATGAGACCGGCGCCGGCAAGCGCGCCGGCGATACGCGCCGTGTCCATCGTCGTGCGCATCACGCTCGCGGCGCTCACCAGCACTTGCGGCGGCATCGAGGCACCGACCAGCGCGTTGCGCATGACGAGATCGGACGAGCGCACCAGCCCCATGCAAGCGGCAACCGCCAGGATATAGCTCGGGCGGATGATGCCGGTGAAGGCGAGGGTCATGATCGTCGTCGCGAAGGCGAAATAACCGCCGCGCATGATGCAAAGCAGATTGCGATGGCCGATCCGGTCGCCGACCACGCCGAAGAGGGGCGAGAGCAGTGTGCCGAGATATTGCAGCGACCCGTAAACCGTGAGGAGCAGTACTGAACCGGTTTCGACGATGATGTACCAGCTCAGGATGATGCCTTCCATCTCGCCCGCCCAAGAGGTGAGGAGATCGGCCGGCCACTGAAAGCGAAAGCTTTTGAGCGCAAACGGGCCCAGCGCGTTCGTCAAACCGCTTATCATTGTTCTTTACGGCAGCGACCTCGCGCCGGGTCGATTCCGTATTGCTCCTCTAAAATTGCGTCGCTTTGTTGACGACGGGCCCGGTCAGTGCCCCGAAACGTTTGCGCAGCGCGGCGGGGCGCGCGCCGTCGCCGAGGAAATCGCGGTAGTTGTTCGCGAATTGCGCGCTCGTCAGCGGCGGCAGCCCCGTCGGCGTCGGCATATCGCGGCGCGGCGAATAAAGCGCCGGGAAGCGCGCTTGCTGCTCCTTGCTCAGCATCCAGGCGAGATAAAGCTTGGCCGCGTTGGGGTGCGGCGCTTTTTTCAGGATCCCGCCCGCGGTGAAGAAGACCGGGATCTTGTCCTTCGCCGGCAGCGCGATTTTGAGCCCGCCACCCGGTCCCGGCCCTTGCGAGCCGTTGGTGATGTCGAGGCTCAACGGGTTGTCGCCCGATTTAACGCGCGCGGCGACGTCGCGGTGTCCTTGGATGAAATACGCCTGGTTCGCCATGTATTTTTTCATATAGCCCCAGCCGTAGCGCTGCGTGATGAGATAGAAATCGTAAAGCGTCGCATCGTCGTCGGTCGGATAGGCGGTGACGAGCTGGCCGCGGAATTGCGCTTTGAGAAAATCGAGCGCCGACTTCGGCACGTCGGCGTCTTTCACCTTCTCGGGATTGTAGCCGTAGAACAGCGGGATCGCGTTCACCGCGACCCAGGCGCCGTTCTTGTCCTTCATCGACGGAAAGACCTGATCGAAACCCTCGGGCTTCCAATGCAGCAGCGCGCCGGCTTTGTCCCAGCGCGGATAATCCTGGACCGTCTGGAACTGAACGTAGTCGGCGGTGACCTTGTTGTCCTTGAGCTGCTGATCGATCTCGAGATCGAGGACGTTGCTGAAGCCGCCTTTGGCCGTAACGGCGATGCCGGGGAAGCGCTTCTCGAATGCGTCCGCGCCGCCTTTGGCCGCGGATTGGCCGGCGCCGGTATAGATCGTCAGCGCGCCTTCGGCTTTGGCCTTCTCATAGAGCTGATCGAGTGTCTCCGCCCGCACCGTGAGCGGCACCAGGAGGATAGAGGTCAGCAATAGAGCGGAAAAACGGAATCCCCTTGTCCGATGTCCCATAGTCCCCCCCTTTGAAGCCGGCGCCTCGTTTGCGCTTTCGACGGCAGCATAGCATGCCGGGCCGGCGCAATCCTCCTAGCCGGCATTCCTCACATGGAGATGCGCGTGGCGGTGGCTCGGATCGCCGCCATGACCATGCTTTTTTTCCTCGATCTTCACCGGCACGGTGACGAGCTTGCCGTAACGCACGCCGCGCTCGGCGATGACATGATCGGCGAGATGCTGCACATCGGCTGTCTTGCCGCGCAGCACCGCGACCTCCATGCAGCTGTCGTGGTCGAGATGCACGTGCATCGCGGTCAACGACAGATCGTGATGCTGATGAAAGGAGCGCGTGAGGCGCTTCGACAATTCACGGGCTTCGTGGTCATAGACATAAACGAGCGCGGCGATGCAATCCTGGGTTTCGCCGGCGCTTTCATTCGCTTGCCGGATGCCGGCGCGCGCGAGATCGCGGATCGCTTCGGAGCGGTTCTGATAGCCGCGGGCTTTCATCAGCCGGTCGATTTCCTTCATCAGCTCGTTGTCGAGTGAAATCGTGATGCGTTCCATGGCTTCCCCCGATATGTCGGTATGACATTATCTTATAGACTTCATACCGATGCCCTTCTAGCGTGCCGCGCGTCGAAGGGAAAAATAATGAAGAAACGGGAGACTTGGTGCGTGGCGCTGGCGTTGACGGGGATCATCGTCGACGCCGTGAGCGCGAAGGCGCAAGTTTTGCAGGAGATCACGGTCGTGGGGTCGGCGCTCGGATCGAGCGACGCGGCTTCGCAAGGCAGCGTCGACGCGTCCAAGCTCGAGGAGTTTCCAACCTACCGTCCGGGCGAATATCTGGAAAACGTGCCGGGCCTGATCGTCACCCAGCATAGCGGCGAGGGGAAGGCCAATCAGTATTTCCTACGGGGCTTCAATCTCGACCACGGCACCGATATCGACATCACGCTCGACGGCATGCCGGTCAACATGCGGACGCACGCTCATGGTCAAGGCTATGCCGATCTCAATTTCATGATTCCCGAGCTGATCAAGGGCATCGATTACAGCAAGGGACCTTATTACGCCGACAAGGGCGATTTCGATACCGCGGGCGCGGTGACGATCGACTATGCCGATACGCTGCCGCACGATCTCGCCTCGATCAGCGCGGGCACGCTTGGCGATTATCGCGGCTTCGCCGGCATGTCGCGCCCGATTGGCCTCGGACCATGGGGGGCCGGCAATTTCCTCATTGCAGCGGAATATGATCGCGTCGACGGGCCTTGGGTGCTGTCCGACAATTACAACAAAGGCAATCTTGTCCTGCGCTACAGCCAAGGCGCGCCGGCCAATGGCTTTTCGATCACCGGCATGTTCATGGACGACGCGTGGCACGCCACCAATCAAGTGCCGTTGCGCGCGGTCAATGACGGGCAGATCAACCTCTACGGGCCGCTTGATCCGACCGATGGCGGTAGTGCGGAGCGCTACAGCTTGTCGGGAAAGTATGCGTCGACGGACAACGACGGCCAATTCAAGCTCAGCGGCTACTTCATCAGCAACGCGCTCAAGCTCATCAACGATTTCGACGGTTTCGTCACTTTCCCGCCGCCGGTCGGCGACCAGTTCATTCAGCAGGAACGTCGCCAGATCGTGGGTGCCGATGCCAGTTATACGAAATTCGGGAGCTTGTTCGATCACCCATCCGACAACACCTTCGGCTTCCAAACGCGCACCGACCTCAACCACGTGGGGCTTTCGCAAAGCCTCGACGGCATGCCGACCTTTGTCGTCCGCAACGATCGCATTCTTGAAACCAGCGGCGGTTTCTATGCCGAGAACCGCACGCAATGGATCGATTGGTTCCGCACGGTCACAGGTGCGCGCGAGGATATCTTCTATGGCAGCGATGCCAGCGCACCGATCGCGGAGAATTCGGGCACGACTGCGAAAGGCATGTTCAGCCCCAAGGCCAATGCTACCTTCGGTCCCTGGCAGAAGACCGAGCTTTATCTCAGCTATGGCCAGGGCTTTCACAGCAACGATCTGCGCGGTGCAGTAACGGCCGTCGATGCGCTGAACACCGAGCTCAACCAGCAGGCCGGCGTAACGCCGGCGGTCGTTCCGCAAGGTAAGACGCCACTCCTGACCAAGGCCGAAGGCTACGAGATCGGCATCCGCAGCGAGGTAGTGCCGCGTGTGTCGATGTCGGCCGCGCTCTTTGTCCTCAATCTCGACAGCGAGGCAACCTTCGACGGCGATTCAGCCGGCACGTCAGTCGGCCGGCCCAGTCGCCGCACCGGCGTGGAACTGAGCGGCAGCTACGCGCCGCTCGATTGGCTTTCCTTCACCGGCGATTTCGCTTTCACCCGCGCGCGCTTCACCAATGCCGACGACGGCGGCGCGGATGTCTGGCCCGGCCATCCCGGCAGTTATATCCCGGAAGCGGCGAAGATCATCGCCTCGGCCGAGATGGCGATCCAGAATCTCGGTCCCTGGGACGGCGGTCTGCGCATGCGCTATTTCGGCCCGCGGCCGCTGACCGAGGATGCCAGCATCCGCTCGGGCCCGACCTTGCTGTTCGACGCGCGTGCCGGCTACCGCTTCACGCCGGTCTGGCATGTGCAACTCGACATCTTCAACCTGTTCAACTCGCACGCACATCAGATCGATTATTTCTACGCATCACAGCTCGCGAATGAGAGCGCCCCGGTCTTCGACATCCACTTCAAGCCGGTCGAGCCGCTCTCGGCGCGAGTGACCGTGGCGGCGTCTTTCTAAGGCGCCTCGAACTTTTTCTCCTTGACCGCAGCGAGCGGTTTGCCACAAGATTTGGGTTCACGGTTCCCAGGACCCCCTACCTATTGCGTCGGGAGCTTGGGCTAAGAGGGAACTCGGTGAGCCTCTGCCAGGCAAAGCCGGGGCTGCCCCCGCAACTGTAAGCGGCGAGCAGCTGTCAGCTTCGGTCACTGACGCCATGCGCGTTGGGAAGGCCCGACAGCAGCAACGACCCGCGAGCCAGGAGACCTGCCGTGAGCGCGTAACACGTCCTCGGGCGGGGTGCCCCGGTGGTCGCTTGCATCTTCGGCGTCGTGCCCGATTCCGTTCGCAAGCCATCATCGTCGGTCCGTCCCCAGGTCAGAATCTATGGGGGTTGCGAATGTCTGTTGTCGCCTACGATCTCGACCGCAATGGCCGAATCATCCAGCTCATGCCGCGGGCCACGATCGCCTCGCCGCCGAAGCCCGTTCCGCAGCCCAGTTCGCCAATCGCCGCCCCCCGACAGCGGGCGCCACTGCCGGCGCCCCTGGCGCGGCCGCCGCGTCCCTCCGACCTCAGGCTCGATCGCCGCCGCGATTCCTTGCTGACCGCTTTCGGCAAAGCGACGCTCGAAGACCGCTACCTGATGCCGGGCGAGAGCTTTCAGGACATGTTCGCCCGAGTCTCCTGCGCTTATGCCGATGACGTCGCCCATGCGCAGCGGCTTTACGACGCGATGTCGCGGCTGTGGTTCATGCCGGCGACGCCGGTGCTGTCGAATGGCGGCACGACGCGAGGCTTGCCGATCTCTTGCTTTCTCAATGCTGTGCCGGATTCCCTCGAGGGCATCGTCGCGACCTGGGACGAGAATGTATGGCTCGCCTCCAACGGTGGCGGCATCGGCACCTATTGGGGCAAGGTGCGTTCGATCGGCGAGGCCGTCAAAGGCAACGGCGAGACGTCGGGCATCATTCCGTTCATTCATGTCATGGACGGCCTGACCCTTGCCATCAGCCAGGGCTCGCTGCGGCGCGGCTCGGCGGCTTGTTATCTCGACATCCACCATCCTGAGATCGAGGAGTTCCTTGAAATCCGCAAAGCCTCGGGCGATTTCAATCGCAAAGGCCTCAATCTCCATCACGGCATCAACGTCACCGATGAGTTCATGGAAGCGGTGCGAGCCGGGACGATGTTCGGCTTGCGCAGCCCGAAGACCAATGAGGTGATCCGCGAGGTCGATGCGCGGCAGTTGTGGCAGCGCATCCTCGAAACGCGGCTGCACACCGGCGAGCCGTATCTGCTGTTTATCGACTCGGTGAACCGGGCGCTGCCCAAGCATGCACGCGAGCTTGGCCTCAAGGTATCGAGCTCAAATCTCTGCAGCGAGATCGTGCTGCCGACGGGCGCCGATCACCGCGGCGAAGAGCGCACGGCGGTGTGCTGCCTGTCCTCGCTCAATCTCGAGACCTGGGAGGAGTGGCACGATGCGCCCGGCTTCGTCGAAGACGTCTTGCGCATGCTCGACAACGTGCTGACAAATTTCATCGAGACCGCGCCGGACAGCATGTCGCGCGCCAAATACTCGGCGCTGCGCGAGCGCTCGGTCGGCCTCGGCGTGATGGGCTTCCACTCTTTCCTGCAAAAGCAGGGCGTGCCGTTCGAAAGTGCGCTGGCCAAGTCCTGGAATCTACGCATCTTCCGGAAGATCCGCCGCGCGGCGGATGCGGCGTCCGTCGCTCTCGGCATCGAACGCGGTCCGTGCCTCGATGCGCTCGAGCGCGGCATGACCGCGCGCTTCAGCCACAAGATTTCGATCGCGCCAACCGCGTCGATCAGCATCATCTGCGGCGGCACCAGCGCCTGCATCGAGCCGATTCCGGCGAATATTTATAATCACAAGACGCTGTCAGGCTCGTTCTCGGTGCGCAATCCCTATCTCGCCAAGCTGCTCGCCAGCAAAAACATGGATACGCCCGAGACCTGGCAGTCGATTGTCGAGCATGAAGGCTCGGTGCAGCATCTCGATTGCCTGAACGATGCCGAGAAATCGGTCTATCGCACCGCTTTCGAGATCGATCAGCGATGGATCATCGAGCTCGCGGCAGATCGCGCGCCGTTCATTTGCCAGAGCCAGTCGATCAATCTCTATCTCCCGGCCGATATCGATAAATGGGACCTCCACATGCTGCATTGGACGGCCTGGGAGCGCGGCATGAAGAGTCTCTATTACTGCCGCTCGAAATCGATCAGCCGGGCCGCTTTCGCCGGTCAGTTGGAGAAGACGGTGCAGCAGGCCAATACCGCGACGCGCACCGATTACGAGGAGTGCCTCGCATGTCAGTGAACGATCTCGCGGCGCTTGATCCTCGCACGCTGATCGGCAGCGGTAGGATCGGGCTGCTGACCGCGACCGGCACCTACGATGTCGAGCGTTATTCCTGGGCCTATGACTTCTGGAAGCGGCAGCAGCAAACCCATTGGATGGGCGAGGAAGTCCCGCTCGGTGCCGATATCAAGGATTGGACCTCGGACCGCGTCAGCGATGCGGAGCGTGCGCTGCTGACCCAGATCTTCCGCTTCTTCACTCAATCCGATGTCGAAGTCGGCGACAACTACCTCAAGCGTTACATCCCGATTTTCCAGCCCTTGGAAATCCAGATGATGATGGCGGCCTTCACCAACATGGAGACGGTGCATATCGACGCTTATGCGCTGCTCCTGAAGACGCTAGGCATGCCCAAAGCGGAGTTCGAGGCGTTTCGCGACTATGTGGAAATGCGCGCCAAAGCCGACTACATGCACAGCTTCGGCACGAAAACATGCTCCGACGTGGCGCGCACGCTCGCTATGTTCGGCGCTTTCACCGAAGGCATGGCGCTCTTCGCCAGCTTCGCGATGTTGCTCAACTTTCCGCGCCACAACAAGATGAACGGCATGGGCCAGATCGTAAGCTGGTCCGTGCGCGACGAAAGCCTCCATTGCGAGGGCATCATCCGCTTGTTCCATGAATGGAACCGCGAGACACAAGCCGTCACGCGAGCGGTGCGCGACGACATCATCGATGTCGCGAAGACGATGGTCGGGCTCGAGGAAGGCTTTGTCGATCTCGCTTTCGGCCTTGGCGAGATCGAGGGCATGAAAGCCGCCGACATCAAGGCCTATGTCCGATACATCGCCGATTGGCGGCTGACGCAATTGAAGCTGACACCGGTCTTCGGGTGCTTCGAGGAAGCGGAAAGCGGCTACCGTCCGCTACGCGCCCATCCGCTGCCATGGCTGGTCGAGAGCCTCAACGGCGTCGAGCACGCCAATTTCTTCGAGCAGCGCGCGACCGAATATTCCAAAGCCGCAAGCCGCGGCTCATGGGAAGGCGCCGAGGGCGTTTGGGCGATGTTCGATGCACGCGAAGCCGCGCACATGCAAGGACCGACGGAAGTTCGTCATTGACGCTCGGTTCCGCCGCTGCATAGGATCGCGGCGATGGTTCCCTTCGGGGATTGAATGGGAATGCGGTGAGGGCGCTCCTCTCGACTTGAAGGATGCCTAATGCCGCAGCTGCCCCCGCAACTGTAAGCGGCGAGCCAAGCGCCACGTGCCACTGGGAAACCGGGAAGGCGGTGCAAGGCACCGACCCGCGAGCCAGGAGACCTGCCATCGCCGTGGTCACGCGCGAACACATTGGGCGGGGTGCACCGATGGAGACCAGGTAGCGGCTTTCGGCTGCAACTGGACTTTGGTTCGCGGTGACGTGTCACGTTGCCGCGAGGCCTTTGCATGTCCGCGCTTTTTCGTTCTCATATCGCGATTTCCTTGGTCCTAGCCAGCATTCCCTTAGCCGATCTTCTTTTCGCGCCGATCGCACGCGCCCAAGATGCGTCGTCAGGACCAACGCCGATCACTATCAACACGCCGATCACGGTGATTGGCGCCACGCGCAATCCGACGCCCGAGGATCAGCTCGGCACCAGCGTCACCGTGATCACGGGCGATCAGATCGATCAAAAACAGCAGCGCACCTTGCCCGAGGTGCTGCAAGACGTGCCCGGTTTGAGCGTCGTGCAAACCGGTAGCCCGGGCGGCCTCACCTCTGTCTTCATGCGCGGCACCGATCCCAATCACACGAAAGTGTTGGTCGACGGAGTCGACGTGGGTGATCCGACGTCGACCGACGGCTCGTTCGATTTCTCGCAGCTTCTGGCCTCCGACATCGATCGGGTCGAAGTTGTGCGCGGCCCGCAGAGCGGTCTTTATGGCTCGGACGCAATCGGCGGCGTTATCAACATCATCACCAAAGCGGGGAAGGGACCGCCCAAAGCGACGGCGAGCATCGAAGGCGGCTCGTTCGGAACTTTCAACCAGACCGCCGGTATCAGCGGCTCGCAAGCGCGCTTCAACTACGACGCCAGCATTGCGCACTACCGCACGACGAATACCCAGGTGACGCCGAGCAATCTCGTCCCCCCCGGTCGTTCGCTCAACGACGATTTCTACGACAACAAGACTTATGCAACGAAGCTCGGCGCCAATCTGACCGATAATTTCGATGTCGGCGTCGTCGCGCGTTATGTCGATACCGATCTGCGTTCGACTTTCGACGACTTCGTCGGGCCGGAAGATATTTGCAGCGACAGCAGCAATCACTCGTTGTTCACCCGCGGCACCGCCCATCTCGCGCTATTCGACGGGCTCCTCGATCAGACGATGGGTTACGGCTACACGAACTATCGGCGCCGTATCTTCGATCCGAACGCCGCGAGCCTGGCCTTCGGCAACGATCCTGGGTATTTCCGCGGCGACCGCGCCAAACTCGACTATCAGGGTAACGTCCATGTCATGACAGGGCAGATTGTCACCTTCGGCGCCGAGCATGAGCGCGATACGCTCAACGATAGCTCGCCCGCGACGGGCGCTTACGCCAACAACGCCGGTTTCGTGCAATTGCAGTCCAGCTTTGGCGATCGATTCTTCAACACTGCAAGCGTTCGATACGACAGCAACAGCGAGTTCGGCGACAAGGCGACCTATCGCATCGCACCGGCGACGATCGTGCCGGAGACGGATACGACCTTCCGCGGCAGCATCGGCACCGGTTTCAAGGCACCGAGCCTCGATCAGCTCTTCGACAGCTTTCCCGCCTTCGGCTTCTTCGCCAACCCCAATCTGCAGCCCGAGACGAGCTTAGGCTGGGATGCGGGCGTGGAGCAGAAATTCCTTGATCGCCGTGCCTCGGCGGGTGCGACGTATTTCCACAACGACATCAAGAATCTGATCGCCGACAACGACACGTTCACGACGCTCATCAATGTCGGCCACGCGACCACCTACGGCGTCGAGAGCTTCGTCGCTTATAAGCCTTGGGATGTGCTGAGCCTGCGCGCCGACTACACCTACACCGTGGCGCGGAACGACGTCACGGGTGCGGCGTTGACCCGTCGGCCGAAGCACAAGGCGAGCCTTAATGCGACCTGGCAGGTGACCGAGCGCGCTTCGCTCAGCGGGGCCGTGCTCTATACCGGGCCATGGATCGATTCGAACCGCGACGGCACGGCGACCGGGCTGACCGCGAGCCGCTATACGATCGTCAACATTGCCGGCTCTTACGATCTCGGCCATGGGGTGACGGCCTTCGCGCGGATCGATAATCTCACCGACCGGCGCTACCAGGATCCGATCGGCTTCCAGCATCAGGGGCTTGGCGTGTTCGGTGGCGTGAAGGTAACGCTCGATGCCGCCAGCCTGGGCGGCTGGGGCGGATAGATGAGGGAACGTCGCGCATGGGTACTGCAGCCGTAGCGGAGCGGATTGTCGACGAGGATGGCGCTACCGTCGAGGTCTTCGCGCTGCCGACCGATGCTGCGACGCTTGAAGCGTTGATGCGCGACATCTTCACCCATCATTGGCACGAAATCACTTTCGGTCCGATCATTCAGGGGGCGGCCTGGGAGATGCGCGCTGCCGCCGCGCCCGAAAAGATCACGATATTCGATGGATATCTGACCGTGACCTTCGGTGTGCCGCATTTCCATATCTGCATCGGTGAGCATAAGGGGCCGCACAACAATCCCGTCGCACCGGCGCTCGCCCATCACCGCCGCACCGCGCGCGCCGAGCTCTATCGCCGTCTGTCGCGCGAGGAGACGCCGGTGTCGTGGGGCCTACGGCTCTTCAACGGCAAGAACGAGCAGCAGATCACTGTGCTGCTGCCCAATCCGTTCCTCGATGCCGAGACCGACAAGGTTTTGCGCGAACCGGATTGGTCGCGGCTCGCTCTCTGGGACAAGTTGCGCGCGCATTGGTTGGGGCTGAGCGAGCCCGACGCGTTCGACCGCTCGGGCACGGGCTTCCGTCATCACTGAAACGCGACTATTTTGCGTTCCTCGAGGAGAACACAATGCCGAAGAAGATCCAAACCAATGCGCCCGACCTGCCGCGCCACGTCGCGTGGTTGGCCGTGCTCGTCGCGGCAAGCGTCGCCTTTACCTTCGGCTTCGCTTGCGCCGTGCCTTTCGCGGCGTTTGGCGCCGCGACCGCGCTAACGCTTAACACGCGCGATGCGCTGTTGCTGACGGTCGCGTTGTGGCTGGTCAACCAGATCGTCGGTTTCGGACTGATCGGTTATCCCTGAGACGGGCCGACTCTGCTTTGGGGCGGCGTGCTGGGCGTCGTCGCGCTGCTTTCGACCGCGGCGGCGCGGGTTGCGAGCACGCGTCTCGCATCCGCGTCCTATGGCATCGTCCTTGTTGGCAGCTTCATGGCGGCCTTCCTCGTCTATGAGGGAAGCCTTTACGTCGTCTCGGCAACATGGCTCGGCGGCACCGAAGCGTTCGCTGCGGCGATCGTCGCCTCTATCGCCGGATTGAACATCGTGGCTTTCGTCGGGCTGCTCGTCCTCGAACGGCTCGGCAGGATGGTGGGTCTCCGGTAGCACGACGGTATTCTGGTAAAGCAGCCCCGCCTGCGGCTCGACCTCGGTCATCGCCCACATGCTCCACATGTAGAACCGGCCCCAATCTTCATTCGTCTTCGGTGCGAGAGGACCGCCGTGCTTATGGATGAGGTATTCGTTGATTGCGAGCGATTCCCAAAGCACGAGATCGCCGTCGCGGATGACGGGGATATGGCCGTTGGGGTTGATCTGCAGGAAATCGGGCTTGCGTGTTTCGCCAGCACGCTGGTTGACCAGCACGTGCTCGAACGGGAGCCCCAGCTCCTTCGCAAGCCACAGCACGCGGCTCGCCCGTGACTGCGCCTGGCCGTAGATCGTCAGTGCCATTTGTTCCTCCCCTTGCAGCGCCGTTCGCCGGCGAACCTAGCGCGAAGTGCGCTTTCCCTACATGCGACGATTATAAGCGGATCGTCGTGCGCATCGCCACGGGCGCGACCGAGACAAAACCGTTCGGCAGGCGTCGCTTTCTAATGGAACAAGCGATCGAACAGGCCGATTTTGAAATTCTCCGGCATCACGAGGGTGAGGGTATCGCCTTGAAAGCGGTCTGGCACTTTGGGGATCGGTGACGCGCCGCGGATCATGGCGAGCGCCGCCTCATCGAGCAGCGGAAAGCCAGAGCTCTTCTCAATCCACGCATCGGTCACCGTGCCGTCGCGCGTGAATTTGAAGCCGAGTTGCACCACGCCTTCCTGCTTCTGTTTGACGGACTCATCCGGATATTTCTTGTAGCGGGTTACCCAACGCCGCACTGCTTCGAGATAGTCGTCGCCCGGCCCGTTGAGCGAGCCGTTGCCGACGGCGGCCCGTCCCGCTCCCTCATCGCCGCGTCCGCGCCCGCCGGAGCCCGGCGGCAATGGCTGGTCGGTGCCCGCGGCGCTCGCGGTCTGGGCGGGTGTCGGTGCGGGTGTCGCCGGCTGCTGCACGGCCGGCTGGGGTGTCGACGGAGCGGGCGTCGCTTGTACGGTCTGGGCGGGTGTCGGCGGCGGCTTCGGCTGCGGCGGCCGGGGTTTATGCTGCGGAACGGGCTCCATCGCCTCTTGCGGCGCCGGTGCTGGCGTTGCTTGCGTCTGCGCGAGGCTGGGCACCGCGGAAGAGGTTTGCGGTTGCCTCTCGACCGGCGGGGTCGGCTGCTGCGGTTGCGGTTTCTCGGCACTCGCCGTCGGCTGGGCCTCGGCAGCAGACTCGCTGGCCGCGCTCTGGGATGACGCGGCCACGTCACCGTCGCCGCCGCCAGCCGCGCCTGACTGACCCTCGTGCTCCTGCACCACAGTCACCGGTATCGCTGGCAAGGGTACGGGCTCCTCGCCGACCGGCTGCCACAGTAGGTAAAGCAGAATGAGCACCAACGCATGGGTAAGCGCCGAGAGGGACATCGCCGCCCGGAAGCGGCGGCGCTCGTGTGCCTGGGTGGCGACATCGTCGGCTTCGAGGCGTGGTCCGCTGGCGAGGGTGGCTTGGCTCATGCCCTAAAATCCGCCCCCATTGCCTTAAACGCGGGTTGGCGCCGGTGCGTTGCGCAAGCTTCAGCCATGCCGGTCGTCCGGCCTATCGTGGTCGCCTATTCATGTACGACCTTCCTGAACCGCTTCGCGTCGCGGCGCAAGGGAAAGGCCGGCCCGGCTTGCCGGAGGCTCCAGAATTTTGTTGGTTCTGTCCGAAAGAGGGATCGCAGTTATGTCCCTCGCTACAGGGAGCGCGCCCTATGCCGAATTTCGCGGCCAATCTCAGTATGCTTTTCACCGAGTTGCCGTTTCTTGATCGTTTCGCGGCGGCGCGCAAGGCCGGTTTTCACGCGGTCGAGTTTCAAGCGCCCTATGATTTCGCCGCTGAAGAGATTGCCGCCCATGCGGAAGCGGCGAGCGTCAAGATTGTGCTGTTCAATGCCCCGATGGGCAATGCCCGGGCAGGCGAGCGCGGATTCGGCGCGCAGCCCGGTCGCGAGGCGGATTTCGAGGCCAGTGTCGCCAAAGCGCTCGACTACGCCCGCGTGCTCAATTGTCGGCAGGTCCACGTGCTTGCCGGTCTCGAGAGTGTGGATGGGCGGGCGAAGCAGGCGGCAGTTTATATCGCCAATCTGCAGCGCGCGGCGGGGACTGCGGCGGCGCACGGCGTCACCTTGCTGATCGAGCCGCTCAATCGACGCGACAATCCCGGCTATTTCCTCACCACCACGAGCGAAGCGATCGCCATCCTCGACCGCGTTGCGCATGCGAATGTCGCGCTGCAATTCGATCTCTATCATTGTCAGATCAGCGAGGGCAATCTTGCCCAGCATATCCGGGACCTCGAGGGCCGCTATCCGCATGTGCAGATCGCCAATGTGCCGGGTCGCCACGAGCCGGGTCGGGGCGAGATCGATTTCGCTTTTCTATTCGATCTCTTTGACGAGATCGGCTATGGCGGCTGGATCGGTTGTGAGTACCGACCGAAGCATGGAACCCTGTCCGGGCTTCGCTGGGGCCGGCACTGGGGTATTGGAGGCTAGGGATGAGCGAGCGGCTAAAGAACAAGACCGCCGTTATCACGGCGGCGGCGCAAGGCATCGGCCGGGCTTGCGCGGTTGCTTTTGCCGCCGAAGGCGCGCGGGTGACCGCGACCGATATCGACATGGGCAAGCTCGAGAGTCTCGCCGCCGAAGGTGCCGGCAAGATCGCCATTCGCCGCCTCGACGCGACGAAGAAGGACGACATTGGCGCTTTTGCGGAAGAGATAGGCGCTGTTGACGTTCTCCTCAACTGCGCCGGCTTCGTCCATCACGGGACGATCCTCGATTGCGGCGAGGCCGATTGGGATTTCACGCTGGAGCTGAATCTCCGTAGCGCCTATCGCATGATTCGCGCCTTCCTGCCGGCGATGCTGAAAGCCGGGAAGGGCGCTTCGATCATCAACATGTCGTCGAGCGTCTCCTCACTCAAGGCCGCGCCCAATCGGTTCGTTTATGCTACAAGCAAAGCGGGAATCATCGGCCTCACCAAGGCGGTCGCGATCGATTTTATCGGTAAGGGAATTCGCTGCAACGCGATCTGCCCCGGCACCGTCGCAACGCCATCGCTCGATCAGCGCATTGCCGCGCAAGGTGGCACCGTCGAAGCGCGCCAGGCTTTCGTCGCGCGCCAGCCGCTGGGCCGGCTCGGTACGGCGGAGGAGATCGCGGCTCTCGCAGTCTACCTTGCCAGCGATGAGAGCTCTTTCACCACGGGCGCAACCCATCTCATCGATGGCGGCTTCACACTTTGAGTAATACATGAAGAAGGAGCATTAAGTCATGAAATTGCTTCGCTATGGTCCAAAGGGAAAGGAAAAGCCGGGCGTACTCGATCGCAGCGGTAACTTGCGCGATCTCAGCGGTACGCTGTCCGATATCACACCGGATCAGCTTTCACCGGCTGCCCTCGACCGTCTGCGCAAGATCGATCCCGCGAGCCTGCCGCCGGTCACAGGTACGCCGCGCCTCGGCGTACCGCTCACCGCCATCGGTAAGCTCGTCTGCATCGGCCTCAACTATCACGACCATGCCAATGAGACCGGCAATCCGATTCCCAAGGAGCCGGTTGTCTTCATGAAGGCAACCAGCTCGCTCACCGGTCCCAATGACGACGTCGTCCTGCCCAAGGCGGCGACGAAAGGCGATTGGGAGGTCGAACTCGGCATCGTCATCGGGACGACGGCGCAATATGTTGCCGAACACGACGCGCTGAAGCATGTCGCTGGCTATTGTATCGTCAACGATGTCTCCGAACGCGCCTTCCAGATGGAGCGTGGCGGGCAATGGACCAAAGGGAAGAGCTGCGATACCTTCGCGCCGGTCGGCCCATGGCTCGTGACCGCCGATGAGGTTCCCGATCCGCAGGCCCTCGACGTGCTCTGCGAGGTGAGCGGCCAGGTGATGCAAAAGGGCACCACCCGCAACATGATCTTCAGCTGTGCGAAGGTCGTCAGTTATCTCAGTCACTTTATGACATTGTCGCCGGGTGACGTGATTCCGACCGGCACGCCGGCGGGCGTCGGGCTCGGCATGAAGCCGCCGCGATTCTTGAAGCCGGGCGATACCATGCGCCTTACCGTCAGCGGGCTCGGCGAGCAGCGCCAGCGTGTCCTTGCCTATGGCTGATGGATGCCCGCATGACGAAATGATGGCTGTGGCGCTAGGATTAAAATCGCGTTATTCTGTTGCGTTAGTCTGCGCCAAGGGGATCCATGTACGACCACCGCCGTCCGGGGTTTTTCCGGAATGATGAGCCTCAATCGGGACGCCGAGTTGAGGCCAAGGTTAAATGGTTTAACGCCGCAAAAGGCTTCGGCTTCGTTACACTTTCCGATGGAAGTCCGGATGCGTTTCTTCCGATGGCGATCCTTCGCCGTGCGGGATATGACGACATTCGCGAAGGTGCGTCGGTCACGTGCGAGGTCGGTGCAGGGGCGAAAGGCCCGCTCGTCGTCAACGTCCTGAACGTCGACAACAGCACCGCCGTTGCTTCCTCGGGAGGCGGCGGTGGCGGTGGGGGCTACGGTCAGCGTGATCGCGACTACGGTGGTGGTGGTGGTGGCGGCGGTCGTGGCGGCGGCTATCGCCAAGACGGCGGCTATCGCCAAGACAGTTACCGCCAGGACAGCGCGCCGCGCGGACCCGCCCAGAGCGTCGAAGGTGCGGTGAAGTGGTTCGAGCCCGATAAGGGCTACGGCTTCATCTCGCCGGATGGCGGCGGCAAAGACATCTTCGTACACGTCACGGCGCTGCGCCGCAGTGGCGTACAGACGCTTGGCCCAGGCCAGCGCGTGCGGGTTGATGTCGTCGATGGCCGCAAGGGCCTCGAGGCTGATCGGGTCGAGTTGATCTGACACAAATCACCGGGGTGGGGAGGCCCGGCCGCGCGGACTGGCGCGGCTCGCCGGGCGTGGTAAGTTGATACCGCCGCTGGCAATGGGTAGGTAGCATGGACCTGCAGGATACGATCAGGACCTATCGACTGTTTTCCGGGTCCTACGATGTGCTTTTCGGGCCCGTTTTCCATCTCGGCCGGAAAGACGCTGTCCGGATCGCTAACGCGCTTCCCGGTCAACGCATCCTCGAAGTCGGGGTTGGTACCGGTCTCTCGCTTCCCTTCTTCCGCTCCGATTCCGAGGTTACCGGCATCGACGTCTCTGCCGAGATGCTCGCCAAGGCGCACCGCCGGGTCGAGCGCCAGAATCTCGGTCACGTCAAAGAGCTCTCGGTGATGGACGCCGAGAAGATGGATTTCCCCGACAATAGCTTCGACGCCGTGATGGGGATGTACGTCGCTTCGGTCGTGCCGAATCCGGCGCAGTTCGCGGCCGAGATCCGCCGCGTCTGCCGGCCTGGTGGCACGATCGTGCTGGTCAATCACTTCGCCAGCGACAATGGCGTGATGTGGGCGATCGAAAAGCTGCTGGCGCCGCTCGCCGCGCATATCGGCTTTCACGCCGATTTCTCGCTCGATAATTTCCTCGAGGTCAGCAAGCTCTCGGTGCGCGAGATCAAGCCGAGCAATCTCTTCGGTTATTGGCGGCTGTTGCGCTGCGTCAACGAGAAGCCGGCGACGTCGTGACGCCTTGCTCGGCAGCGCGCCGCGCTGCCGGCTGATAACGCCCCGCGACGGTACGGAAAGCCGCGTCGATGCACCGAGTGCAGCCGGCGCTGAAACCCATCCGAGATTTCATGGGTCAGCCTTTCTGTCGCGCGAAAAGCTGCTGCGCTTCCGCGCGCGTCATCCGATGCTCGAGCATGCCGAAATCGCCTTTGGCGCGCAAATCCTTTGCAAGCTGCTGCAAGAGCGAGGCAACGGCGAGCGTCGCGCTGGTGGCGATGGAGACGCGCGCGACGCCGGCGCTTTCGAGCGCGGCGAGCGACGGTGTGCCGGCGCGACCCATGATGTTCACGGGTGCAGCCAGGGCGCGGGTGATGGCGGTGATTGCGGCGAGGTCGGTCAGGGCGAAGACGTAGATACAATCGGCGCCGGCGGCCAAATAAGCCTTGCCGCGCTCGATGGCTTCGTCGAGCTTTGCTGCGGCATCGCCGGAGCCATGGAGAAAGACGTCGGTGCGGGCGTTGATGACGAGGTCGAGACCGGCTTCTGAAATCGCGTGCCGGGCGGCCGCGATGCGTGCCGCCGCGTCGTCGACGGGGCGCAATCCGCCGCCGATACCGTCTTCGAGATTGACACCGACCGCGCCGGCTTGGGCGATCTCGACGACATGGCGCGCGACTGCCGCCGGTGTCGTGCCGTAACCGGCTTCGATGTCGGCCGTGATCGGTACCGAAACCGCGGCGGCGATCCGGGCTGTGGCATCGACGACTTCAGTCCAAGGGGTCTTCTCGCCGTCGGCGTAACCGAGCGCCCAGGCGATGCCGCCGCTCGTCGTGGCGATCGCCGGATAGCCAGCATCCGCGAAGATGCGCGCGCTCATCAAATCCCAGGCATTCGGCAGCAGCAATATCGGCGGCGGTCGATGTAGCGCTCGGAGCGTTCGCGCGCGGTTGACTTGCTCGCTCTTCTCCATCGCGGCCCTCAGAGAACGTCAGGATCCAATTGCATTACCGTCGCGCCGCCAGCGATCGCCGGCAGCAAGGCCGGCGCGGTCGCAAGCCGCTGCTCGGCGAAGAACTGCGCGGTGATGTGCTTTGCCGCGGCGAATTCCGCGTCGCGCTCGCGCTTTGCGGCTAATGCGGCTTTGGTCATGAGCCATCCGGCGGTCACGGTGCCAAAAAGCTCGAGGAATGGCGCAGCGCCGGCGAGAGCGGACGCCTGTTGCGTTCCGTAGAGGGTGCGCAGGCTTTCACCCGCGTTTTCGAGCGCGTCGATGCCATCGCTCAGCGGCATTTTCAGGCCCGCAAGCTCCGGTACCGTCAGCTCGAGCGTACGCATCTCGGCGATGAAATCTCGCATGGCAGCGCCGTCGTCGCGCGCCAGCTTGCGCGTCAGCAGATCGTTCGCCTGAATACCGTTGGTGCCTTCATAGATCAGCGAGATGCGTGCATCGCGCAGATGTTGCGCCGCGCCCGTCTCTTCGATGAAGCCCATGCCGCCATGTACCTGGATATTCGTCGACGCGGCGTCGAAGCCGCGCGCCGTGCTCCACGCTTTCGCGATCGGGATCAGCAGATCGACGCGCGCCTCATATCGCGCGCGCTTTTTCTCATCGGGCTCGCGCCGCGCGCGATCGGTCTGGCCGGCGGTGTAGTAGAGCAGGGCGCGCGTCGCCTCGGCGTCGCTGCGCATGCCCAGCAGCATTCGCCGGACATCGGGATGATGGGCGATCGGTAGCGGTCTGGAATTCCCCGCCGTGACCGGCCGGCCCTGTACGCGGTTCAGCGCATAATCGCGTGCCTGCTGATAAGCGCGTTCGGCGATGGCGACGCCCTGCAACCCGACATTGAGCCGGGCGCCGTTCATCATCAGGAACATATATTCGATGCCACGGCCCTCTTCGCCGATCAGCGTGCCGATGGCGCCGCCATCATCTCCGTAAGAGAGCACGCATGTCGGACTGGCATGGATGCCGAGCTTCTCTTCAAGCTTCAGGCAGCGGATGTCGTTGCGCGCGCCGAAGCTGCCGTCGGCATCGACGAGAAATTTCGGCACGACGAATAGCGACAGGCCCTTGCTGCCCGGCGCTGAATTGGGCGTGCGCGCCAGCACGGCATGGACAATGTTGGGCGCGAGGTCATGCTCGCCATACGTGATGAATATCTTCTGTCCAGTCAGGCGATAATGATCGCCGTCCTTGACCGCGCGCATGCGCACCGCGCCGAGATCGGAGCCGGCTTGCGGCTCGGTGAGGTTCATCGTGCCGGTCCATTCGCCGCTCATCAGCTTCGCGAGATAGAGCCGGCGCTGCGTCTCGGAGCCATGCGCAACGAGCAGCTCGGTTGCGGCCTGCGTCAGGATCGGGCAGAGCGAGAAAGCGAGATTCGCGCTCGTCCACATTTCGAGGACCGCGGCGCTGAGTGCCAGCGGCAGGCCTTGCCCTCCATGCTCTTCGGGCATGGCCAGCGCATTCCAGCCGCCGGCGACGAAAGCGTCGTAAGCGGCTTTGAATCCCGGCGGTGTGCGCACGGCGCCGTTCTCGAGACGACTGCGCTCACGATCGCCGACGGCGTTGAGCGGCGCGAGCACTTCGGCGGCGAATTTTGCGGCTTCCTCGAGGACCGCGTCGACGGTTTCACGAGAGGCGGCAGCTTCGTAGCCGGGCAGCGTCGCGATCTCGCCAAGACCCGCGATCGCGTCGAGCGCGAAGCGCATGTCCGCGAGCGGTGCCGCATAACTGCTCACGACGCGAGGATCTTCCCCGGATTCATAATGCCCTCGGGATCGAGCGCTTGTTTTACCCGGCGCATCATTTCGAGCTCGAGTGGCTCTTTATAATGCGCGAGCTCGCCGACCTTGAGGCGGCCGATGCCGTGCTCGGCGCTGATCGAGCCGTTGAGACCGACCGCGATGTCGTGAACGATGCGGTTGAGCGCCGCCTGCCGGGCCAGAAACGCATTTTTCTTACCACCGACGGGCTGATGGATGTTGTAGTGGATGTTGCCGTCCCCGACATGGCCGAAGGCGTTGGGTCGGATGCCGGGCATCCATTCCTCGATCATGGCATGCGCGCTGGTGATGAAACGCGCGACCTTGCTCACCGGCACGGAAATGTCGTGCTTGACGCTCGCACCTTCGAATTTTTGCGCTTCGACGAGGCCTTCGCGGATGCGCCAGAGGTCGCGCGCCTGGGCGCCGCTTTTGGCGATGACGCCGTCTTTGATCAGTTCCGCTTCCATACTGTCCGAGAGGAACCGCTCCAGCGTCTCGAGCAGCCCGCTTTGCGCTTCGCCCGATGAGACTTCGAGCAGCACATACCATGGAAAGACTGTCGGCAACGGATCGATGATTCCGCTGACATGCTTCAGTGCCATGTCGATGCCGAAGCGGGACATCAGCTCGAAGGCGGTGAGCTGATCGCCGCTCGCTTTGCGTGCGCGCGAGAACAGCTCCATCGCGTCTTCCACACGCGCCAAGCCAAGGAAGGCTGTTTCGACCACTTTCGGCAGCGGGAAAAGGCGCAGGGTCGCGGCGGTGATGATGCCGAGCGTGCCCTCACCGCCGATGAAAAGCTGCTTCATGTCATAGCCGGTGTTGTCCTTGCGCAGCGCGCGTAGACCGTGCCACACGCGCCCGTCGGGCAACACGACTTCGAGGCCGAGCACCAGCGAGCGCATATTGCCATAACGCAGCACTTGGATGCCGCCGGCATTGGTCGAGATATTGCCGCCGATCTGGCACGAGCCTTCGGCGCCAAGGCTCAAAGGGAAAAGGCGATCGACGGCCTCCGCCGCTTTCTGCACATCGGCAAGGATCACGCCGGCTTCAACGGTGATCGAATAGTCGATCGGATCGATCTCGCGCACGCGATTCATGCGCGCCAGGCTCAGCACGACGCCGTGCCCGTCTTCCCACGGCACAGCGCCGCCGGCGAGGCCGGTATTGCCGCCTTGCGGGAAGATCGGCAACTTTGCCTTGGCGCAGATTTTCACGATCGCGGAGACTTCTTCCGTCGAGGTTGGGCGCAGGACCGCTTTCGCGGCACCGTGATAAGTGCCGCGCTCCTCGCGCAGGAAAGGCTCCATGCCCGCGGCATCGGCGATGAAGCCCTTATCGCCAAGCAGCTTTTGCAAACGTGCGAGCACGTCGGACGGGTCGGTCATGTGGGCCTGCATCTAATCCTCGGCCGTCACGGCGGCAAGGGCTTCAGCGCGTCGCCGCGCGGCGCAGCCGGTCATTGATGGCGCGGCCGAGACCGCGCTCGGGAATGGGCACTACCGCGATACCGGTGAAGTCGGCGCGATCAAGCGCGCGCAGCATGGCGAAGAGATTGGCCGCAGCCTCATCGACGTCGCCGCTTTTGCTGAGCCAGCGTGTTTCCCGGGCGCCAGCCGGCGCGTCTGAGCCGAAAGCCAGCAGCGCCTCGCCACCACGCACATCGGTCGCATTGAGCCGCAGCGGCAGGCTGGGCGCGTAATGGCTGGCCAGCATGCCGGGTGCGCGCGGTGCGTCGTTGAGGTCAGGGGCGGCGAGGGGACCGAGCAGGGCCTCCAAGTCCTCCACTGCGACGGCGCCGGGCCTGAGCAATAGCGGCGCCTTGCCGGTCAGATCGATGACCGTCGATTCAAGGCCGATCCGGCAGGGCCCGCCGTCGAGCACGGCGGCGATGTGGCCATCGAGTTCGTTCAGCACGTGACTGGCCGTCGTCGGGCTGACGCGGCCGGAACGATTGGCGCTGGGTGCGGCGACCGGGCGGCCGACGGTGCGCAGCAATTCGAGCGCCAGCGGATGTGCCGGTACGCGCAATGCCAGCGTATCGAGCCCCGCGCTTGCGAGCAGCGAGATCGGACATTGCGGCGCTCGGCGCAGGACGAGGCTCAGCGGTCCCGGCCAGAAGTGCTGCATCAAGAGCGCGGCGCGGCTGTCGATCTGCGCGAGACATTCGGCTTGATCGGCACGAAAAAGATGCACGATCAGAGGGTTGAAGCGCGGTCTTCCCTTCGCGGCGAAAATCGCGGCAACGCTTTCATCGCTCGTTGCGTCGCCGCCGAGGCCGTAAACCGTCTCGGTTGGGAAAGCGACGAGCTCACCGGCGCGAAGCAACGCCGTCGCTTGATCGAGCGTCGGCGCGGCGAGACGAATCGTCACGGTCGGCTGGCATTTCTGTTGCAGAACATTGCGAGGATATAGGCTTTCCGAGAGGCTGGAGGCAAACATGCCGGGTACGATCATCACCATCGCGCAACAAAAGGGTGGCGCCGGCAAGACCACGCTGGCGATCCATCTCGCGCTCGCCTGGGCAGCCGGCGGAAAGCGCGTTGGGATCATCGATATCGATCCACAGGCGAGTCTCTCGACGTGGTTCCGGCTGCGGCACGAGCGGCTGGGGGCGGGCGCTATCGCGATCGAAGCCGTCGCGGTTTCGGGTTGGCGGGTGGCTGGCGAAGTCGAGCGCCAGGCGCGCGAACACGACATTGTGCTCATCGATTCGCCGCCACATGCGGAGACGGAGGCGCGGATCGCCGTGCGCGCCGGCCAGCTTGTTCTGGTGCCGGTGCAACCTTCGCCGATCGACCTCTGGGCGACCAAGCCGACGCTCGATCTCGCCCGCGCCGAGAAGACGCCCGCGCTTCTGGTGCTCAACCGCGTGCCACCGCGTGCCAAACTGACGGGCACATTGCTCGAAGCCTTCAACGCGCTCGATGCGCCGCTCGCGAAAGCGCAAATCGGTAATCGCGTTGCGCTGGCGGCCGCCATCAATGAGGGGCAGGGAATCCTCGAATACGAACCGTCGAGCCGGGGGGCGCGCGAAATTAAGGCGCTGGCGGGCGAGGTTTGGCAGTACTGCCTAGCCTAGTCGCGGCCTTTGGCGAGGAATTCCGGATTGCGGAAACCGGGCTTGGCGTAGCGGAAACGCGTGCCGTCGAAGCCCATGACGCTGCCGCCGGCAGCTTCGAGCACCGCATGGCCCGCTGCCGTGTCCCACTCCATCGTCGGACCGAAGCGCGGATAGATATCCGCCGAGCCTTCGGCGACGAAACAGAATTTCGCGGCGCTGCCGGCGATGCGCGTCTGCGGCTGGCGCAAACTGCCGAGATATTCCGTGAGCCTGGCATTGTCGCCGTGCGAGCGGCTACGGATGACGACGGCGCCTGTCTCGGGGATCCGGCGCGCAGCGATCGCAATCGGCGCCGCATCCTGCTCCTGGCGTGTCGCGGTGCCGAGACCGGCACCGGCATAGGTGACGTTCGTGACCGGTAGATGGACGACACCAAGGACAGGACGATCGACCTCGATCAGTCCGATATTGGTGGTGAATTCGCCGTTCTTGGCGATGAATTCGCGCGTTCCGTCGAGCGGATCGACGAGCCAGAAACGCGGTGCCGCCACGATATCGCTGCGCGCCGCCATCTCTTCAGCAACGATTGGAATTTCCGGCGCCAGCTTTGCCAGCGCGGCGATGATGATCGCTTCGGCGCGCTCGTCGGCTTCGGTCACCGGCGAGGCGTCCGCTTTCGAGCGAACGACGAAGGGCGAGCGATAAATGTCGAGGATCGCCGGCGCAGCATCGCGCGCTGCGCGGCACGCGCCTTGAAGCAATTCGCGCAGATCGGCGTTCATTGCGCTACCATAGCCCCGCAGGGGAACGATTGCGATGTGTGGCCGCTATCTGCTGAAGACGGCACTCGAAGAACTGGCGCGGATTTTCGGCTTCATCGAGCGGCCGAATCTCATGCCGCGTTACAACATCGCGCCGACGCTCGAAGTGCCCGTGATTCGGCAGCGTCGCGAGCCTGCCGGCCAGCGCAGCATCGCATCGCTGCGCTGGGGTTTTGTTTTGCCCTGGGCAGACAATCCGAAAGCGGGACCGCCCTTGATCAATGCGCGCGCCGAAACCCTGCTTGAGAAACCGGCGTTCCGCGGCGCCACACAGAAACGGCGCTGCCTGGTTCCCGCCGATGGCTATTACCAATGGCGCGAGGGCGATGCGTCGAAGCAGCCTTATCTGATCGCGCGCCGCGACCGGGCACCCCTTGCTTTTGCCGGGCTTTGGGAACGCTGGGGCCCGCGGCACGATCCCGCCGCGGCGCTCGACAGCTTCACCATCATCACGACCGACGCGAATGATTTCCTTTCGGGCTTTCATCACCGCATGCCCGCAGTGCTGCCGCCTGAGAATTACGCGGCATGGCTCGATCCGGACGGCCCGGTCGATGCGGCGCTCGAACTTTTGGCGCCGTCACCGAATGATTTGCTGGAAGCGATACCGCTCGACCGCGCGGTCAATTCCAATCGGGCGGACGGGCCGGGTTTGCTCAAACCGGCCGGTCCCGTCGAAAGCTGGCCGGCTGTTTAGCCGCCGCTCCGTGCCGCGGCGATATCCTTGCGCAACGTATCGAGATCGATCGCGCCGGGAATGAGCGTGTCGCCGATGATCAGCGCGGGCG
This sequence comes from Allostellaceae bacterium, assembly GCA_036490955.1. GTDB lineage: Bacteria > Pseudomonadota > Alphaproteobacteria > ATCC43930 > CGMCC-115725 > CAIKMD01. The sequence continues at coordinate 29,297 of DASXCX010000210.1, forward strand.
TGCCCTGGATATTGAGCGCGTCGGCGAGCGCGTAATTTTTGTCGATCATCTTGTCGATCTCGGGCGCGCTCATGTCGGCTTTGATCTTGTTTATGTCGAGGCCGAGCGAAATCGCGACGTTGAGCACCGCCTCATCGCCGATATCGCCTTTCGTCGCCATCATCGCATGATGAAAGGGGGCATATTTGCCCTGCTTTTTCGCTGCGAGAGCAACATGGGTCGCAAACACCGAGGCCTCGCCGAGAATAGGAAATTCCTTGTAGATAATGCGCAGCTTGCCGTCATCCTTCAGCAGGGCGTCGAGCGAGGGCTCGACCTGCTTGCAATAAGGACAACGATAATCGAAGAACTCGATCAACGTGACGTCGCCCTTGGGATTGCCTTGGACGAGATCGTCGGGCGAACCCAGCAATTCCTCTTGCTTGGTCGAGATGACGCGGCGCGATTGTTCCGCTGCTTGTGCATCGGCCTGCTGCTGCGCGGCCTTGAGGGCATCGAGAACCACCTCGGGATGTGCAATCAGATAGTCGTGGATCGCTTGGTCCAAGCCCGCGCGGTCTTTCGGTATGCCGGCTTGCGGCGCAGGCGACGAAGTATCCGCGGCGGAAGTCTGGCCGGGCAGCGCGAGAGCGCCGACCAGCAGCGCCAAGACGCAGCAGAAGAAGCGAGCGAGGGTCATGATGGTTGTTCTACGGTGCCGCTATTGATTTTGCGCTTGCTGCTGCTGGCGCTTGGCTTCCGCGAGGAGGTCCTGGGCACGCTGGCGTTGCGGGCCGGGCGGCAGCAATTGCTGCGCACGCTGCGCTTGCCCAATCGCCTGTCGATAATCGCCTTGCGCCATGTTCTGCTCGGAGATCGCCAGAGCCGCCATACCGATATCGCCCGAGCGGCCATAGACGATGGCCAGCGAGCGCCAAGCGTCGGGATTGTCGCTTTCGTTCTGTAACGCGCTCGTCAACTCGGATTTCGCCCCCGTGAGGTATTTGGGATCGTTGGTTTCGAGTTGGACTTGGGCCAACTCGATGTTGAGCAGCGGCTCGCTGGGCGCGAGTTGAACGGCGCGTTGATAGGGCGCAACCGCATCTGCGACGCGGCCATTTTCGAACAGCATCTGCCCCTTCAACTCGTTGTAATAGGGATTGCTCGGATAGTCCTTGATCAGCCCGTCGATGATCGGGATCGCGCTCTTGAGGTCGGGGACCCGATAATAGGCGATGGCGCGCGCGTACCGCGCCGGCTCCGAATCGTCGGTCGGCTGATAACCGGCCAGCACTTGCGACGGCGCGCCGAGGAAAGCGCCGAGCTTCGCCTTTATCAGGTTGAACTGCGCGACCCACTCCGGCGGATCCTTGGCGTTGGAGTAGGGCGAATGCGCGACGTGCTCGCGGAGATAATTGACGCGTTCCTCGGTCAGCGGATGGTCGATGAGATAGGGATCCTGATGCTGAGCCGTGAGGAATTCTTCCTGCTCGAGGATTTCGAAAAATTCGAGCAGGCCGCGCGCCGATTGATGCGTGCGATCGAGGAAGCGCAGCGCCGCCTGATCTGCCGAAGCCTCGATCGTGACGGAATTCTGCAGGAAGGCGCGCTGGCCGACATCCGCGCCGGCGAGGACGCCGGCGCCGCCGGCATTGCCGCGGCCGAGCGCGCTCGCCGCGCCACCCAGCACCATGCCGATCACGCTTTCGATCATGGCATTCTTCATGATCTGCGTTTTGCGCGCGAGATGGCCGCCGGCGATGTGGCCGGTTTCGTGCGCCATCACGCCGATGAGCTGGTTGGGGCTCTGCGCTTTCATGATGGTGCCGCTGTTCAGGAAGATGTTCTGACCGGCGGCGACGAAGGAGTTGAGCGTCGGATCGTTGATGACGTAGATGTGAACCGCATCGGGATCGAGGCCCGCCGTCTTCCAGATCGGCGTCATCCAGACGCGCAGCGTATGCTCCATTTCCGCATCGCGCAGGAAGTTGATCGAGTCCTGCGCTTGCGCGCGCGGCATGAGGGCCGTGCAAAGCGCGAACACGATGCATAGAATACGGGACCAGATGCGCATTGAATCTGTATCCTACCATAAATCCAACGGCAGCATGGGCTTTTCGTCGCCGCGCCGTCAACCTTGCGGAGTCAAATGAGCGTCAAGCTGTCGCGGCGTGCCTTGGTGCCGCCCTTTATCGCCATGGACGTGCTGCGCGAGGCCAATGAACTGGCGGCAGGAGGCACCGATGTCATTCATCTGGAGGTCGGCCAGCCTTCGACACCGGCGCCGCGCGCGGTCGTCGCAGCGGCGGAAGCTGCGCTGCACCGCGAAGTACTGGGCTACACCGATGCGCTTGGCTTGCCGGCGCTGCGCGAGGCGATCGCGCAGCACTATCAGCGCGCATATCGCGTAGCGATCGACCCGGCGCGGATCGTCGTCACCACCGGTTCATCGGGAGGGTTTATCCTTGCCTTTCTCGCTGCTTTCGACGCCGGCGAACGTATCGCACTGGCCGCGCCATCCTATCCAGCGTATCGCAACATCCTCGCGGCGCTCGATCTCGTGCCCGTCGAGCTCGCAACGGGACCGAAGGAGCACTACCAACCAACGCTCGATCTGTTGCGCGGCGAGAGCGAGCGGATCGATGGGCTCATTATCGCAAGCCCCGCTAACCCGACCGGCAGCATGATCGATCCGGCAGCCTTGGCGGCAATCGCGCAGCATTGCGATGCCGCCGGCATTCGTTTGGTCTCGGATGAGATCTATCACGGTATCACTTTTGCCAAGCCGGCCGCGAGCGCGGCCGCGTTGAGCGTCGACGCAATCATCATCAACAGCTTCTCCAAATATTATTCGATGACCGGCTGGCGAATTGGTTGGATGATCGTGCCGCCCGATATGATTCGCGCGGTCGAGTGCCTTGCGCAAAATCTTTTCATCTCGCCGCCGGCGCTCGCGCAGCATGCCGCGCTTGCCGCCTTCGATGCGACCGAGGAACTCGAGGCGAATTGCCGCCGCTACGCGGAAAATCGCGCTTTATTGCTGGCCGAGCTGCCGAAAGCCGGCTTCGAGCGCTTCGCGCCAGCGGACGGCGCGTTCTATCTCTACGCCGATATCGTCGCGCTGACCAACGACAGCCGCGATTTCTGCAGCCGGATGCTGCGCGAGATCGGTGTCGCTTGCACGCCCGGCGTCGATTTCGACCCGAAGCGCGGCCATGCGACTATGCGCCTTTGCTTTGCCGGCGCGACCGCCGATATCGCCGAAGCGGTGCGGCGCATGCGCGACTGGAAGCGCTGAGCAGCGTCGGTCGGCCTAACGGCGCCACCAGCCACGGCGCGGATTGGGCGTAGGGCCACTGACTTCATGCGGCGGCGAAACGTTGTACGCGACCGGCGCGCGCTCGGTTTCGCCTTCAGCCTCGCTCGCGGCAGCCGCCGCGGGCATCGTCTCTTTGGCGGGCGGCGGGGCGGTGTGCTCGGCGGTCGGTCGCGTCGCGTGCCGGGCGGCATCATCGCTCGGCGGCACCGTTTCGATGACGTCGGCCTCGGCGACCTCCTCGGCTGCGATCAAATCGGATTCCTCGCCGAACTCTTCCGCGGGGCCGGAATAGCCGGGCTCGCCTGGCCGCAATTCGAGTTGTATGCGCGGTCTGACCTCGGCTTCGTAGGGTTGCTCCGGGGCTTGTCCGTCTTGACCTTCTTGACCCTGGCCGCGACGCCGGCGGCGTCCACCGCGACGACCGCGCCGGCGGCGTCGGCGATCATCGTCGCCCTCGCCCTGCAATTTGGCGGGCTGTGTGTCTCCGCTCAATTCGCTTTCGCCGCTGCCCTCGCTCTCGCCGATTTCATCGCCGGCGGCGATGTCGGGCGACGTATCGGCGACGTCAAGCGGAGCGGGCGTTCCTTCGCCTTCGGTCGCGGCTGGTGCGCCGTGATCGTGGGTGCGATCACGGTCGCCAGGACGACCACGCCGGCGGCGGCGCCGACGGCGGCGGCCTTGGCCATCGCCATGCTGTCCATCGTTGCCGGCCTGCTCGTCGCGCCCGGCATCGAGCGTTTCGGCTTCTTCTTCGTCTTCGCCTTGCGGTAGCCAAGAAGACGGATCGCTATGCTCGCCCTCGCTGCGTCGCGAACCGCCGGCGAATTCCTCTGCCGCCGCATCGATCGCGGCTTCATCGAGGCTCTCATCGACCTCGGGGTCTTCCTCCACCGGAACAGGGACCGGCGCCAGCACCGGCAGCGCCGCCAGCTCGGCCGGTGTGAAGGCACGCGTGCGGTCGAGCCGGAAGGCCGGAGGGATCAGCGTCTCGTCCTCGTCGATGGTGACGTGACAGCCATAGCGGCCTTCGATTTGTTGCAGCGTCGCGCGCTTGTGGTTGAGCACATAAAGCGCGACAGCCGAAGCGACCGCGACCTTGATCTCGGCCGTCCGGCGCCGCATGCCCTCTTCCTCGATCGCGCGCAGCAGATGCAGCGCGGTCGATTCCGTCGACCGGATATGGCCGGTGCCGTTGCAATGCGGGCAGGGCTGGGTCGAAGCTTCGAGGAGCGACGGTCGCAAGCGTTGCCGTGACAATTCCAGCAAGCCGAAGGGACTGATGCGGCCGATTTGGATGCGCGCGCGGTCGTGCCGCATCGAATCCTTCAGCCGCCGCTCGACCGCGGCATTGTGGCGATGCTCTTCCATATCGATGAAGTCGATGACAATCAGCCCGGCGAGATCGCGCAGCCGCAATTGTCGTGCGACTTCCTCAGCCGCTTCGAGATTGGTCTTGAGCGCGGTCTCTTCGATATTGCGCTCGCGCGTCGAGCGGCCCGAATTGACGTCGATCGCGACCAACGCCTCGGTCGGGTTGATGACTATGTAGCCGCCGGAGCGAAGCTGCACGACGGGCGAGTGAATCAAATCGAGCTGGCCTTCCACCTGGAAACGATGGAAGAGCGGCACAGACGGATCGTTATAAAGTTTCACGCGCCGGGAATGGCTCGGCATGAGCATGCGCATGAAAGACTTCGCGGTGTCGTAGCCTTCGCGGCCGTCGACCAGCACTTCATCGATGTCGCGCGCATAGAGATCGCGGATCGATCTTTTGATGAGGTTGCCCTCCTCGTAAATGAGGGCAGGGGCGGTCGATTTGAGCGTCAGCTCGCGGATCTCGTCCCAAAGCCGAATCAGATATTCGAAGTCGCGAGTGATTTCGGGCTTGGAGCGCTCGCTGCCGGCGGTGCGGACGATCACGCCCATGCCGTCTGGCACTTCCAGATCGCTCATTAGATCCTTGAGCCGGCGACGATCCTGCATGCTGGTGATCTTGCGCGAAACGCCACCGCCGCGCGGTGTGTTCGGCATCAGCACGCAATAGCGGCCGGCGAGCGAGATATAGGTCGTTAGCGCCGCACCCTTGTTGCCGCGCTCCTCCTTCGTGACCTGCACCAGCATGATCTGCCGACGCTTGATCACTTCTTGAATCTTGTAATGGCGATGCGGTCGCGCGCGCGGCCGCACGGTCTCTTCCATCCCGTCCTCGTCGCCGCCGATCGTCTCGATGGTGACAGGTGCCTCGGCGATGACCTCGAGCGGCGGCGTGCCTTCCGCCGATGGCACGTGATCAGCCGTGTCGAGGCTCTCGCTGCGCGCTTCGTCGCTGTGACCGCCATCGTCATGCGCAAACGTTTCGCCTTCCGGCGGTGTTGACGCGCTGTCGTCCGGCTCTTCGATCCGAAGATCGGCACTTGCCGGCGCTTCGGGATCCTCGGGAAAAGCGGAGGTGTCCGCGTCAAGATGGTCGTCTTCACCTTCGCTGGCTTCGGGATCCGGCACGAGAGCGTTAACCAAGCGATCCTCGCCCATCGCCGTGGCCATGATGTCGGCGTGATCGTGATCGGTCTCGCCGTGTTCATCGTCGTGCGGCCCGCCGTGCTCGTCATCCGGATCGTGGATAGCGTGCTCGTTTTCGATCGGCAGACCCGCCTCGACGCTCTCGTCTTCCCGCTCATTTGCGGCTTCTTCGAAGGCTCGGTCGGCATCAAGCGCCGCCTGCCGATCGGCGACCGGGATACGATAGTAGTCTGGATGGATTTCGCCGAAGGCGAGAAAGCCGTGACGATTGCCGCCATATTCGACGAACGCCGCCTGCAGCGACGGTTCGACCCGCGTCACCTTCGCGAGATAGATGTTGCCTTTGATCTGTTTTTTTGTGGAGGTCTCGAAGTCAAATTCTTCGAGCCGTTGGCCATTCAACACGACGACCCGGGTCTCTTCCGGATGCGCCGCATCGACGAGCATGCGCTTTGCCATTCTTAGGAACTCCGAGGAGCGCAACCGCACCCGCGCGAAGAACGGGCGGCGCTATCCTGGTTAGGGCGAAGCCGATGCCGAGGCTCGGTCCGTCGAACGGCGCAGAAAAAGAGGCCATGGCGGAACTTTCTCACGATCGGCCCCGGGGCCGAGATCGGCGGCCGGGACGGCTTCGGGTTAAATCCATTCCGCGCTTCTCGCGCCGCCCCGCGGGAGGGCACGGTGCGCGGCATCGCAGGGTTAAGATACAAGTGACGCGGCTTTGCCACAACCGCTCCGTGAAGCCGTGGCGCATTATCGGGCGCTAACCCTCTTTTAATTCGGAAAGCGCTTGGCTTCGCGCCTCAAACGCGCCACAAATCAAGGGCAGGTTAGGCTTCGTGCCGGAGTGGCGGGGCGGAATCCCGTCGACCCGACCTCAACGCCGCCGATGCGGCCGGTCGGATCAACGGGGCGATCACAATGAAGCTACTTAAGCTATTGATAGTGCTGGTGATTCTCGCTGGCTTGGCGGGGGCCGGGACGGCGGGGCTGGCGGTTTGGTATTTCGGTCGCGATCTGCCGGATTACGAGCAGCTGGCCAATTATCAGCCGCCGATCGTGACTCGCGTCTACGCCGGCGACGGACGCTTGATGGCCGAATATGCGACCGAAAAGCGGGTCTTCATCCCGATCAAGGCGATGCCGCCGCTGGTGATCCACGCTTTCCTCGCGGCGGAAGACAAAAATTTCTATACCCACCCCGGAGTCGACCCGCTCTCGATGCTGCGCGCCGGCGTGACCGATTTGCTGCATTACGGGAGCGGCCGGCGACCGGTCGGCGCGTCGACGATTACGCAGCAGGTGGCGAAGAATTTTCTGCTGACCAACGAGGTCTCGCTCCAGCGCAAGGTGCGCGAGGCGCTGGTCGCGGTCCGCATGGAGCAGGTCCTCAGCAAGGATCGCATCCTCGAGCTTTACCTCAACGAGATCTACCTGGGCGGCGGCGCTTACGGCGTCGCGGCGGCGGCACTCAACTATTTCAACAAATCGCTCGACGAGCTCACGCCCGAAGAAGCGGCCTTCCTTGGCGGCCTGCCGAAAGCGCCGAACAATTACAATCCGCAACGCAATCCGGAGGCGGCGCGCGAGCGGCGCAACTATGTGCTCGATCGCATGGTCGAGGCCGGCTATCTGACGGCGGAGCAAGGTGCCGCGGCCGAGGCAAAGCCGATCACGCTGCGCCGTCGCGATGATACCGAGATCGTCAAATCCGATTATTTCACGGAAGAAGTTCGGCGCGAGCTGTTGCAGCGCTATGGCGAAAAGGGGCTCTACACCTCAGGCCTTGCCGCGCGCACCAGTCTCGATCCGCATCTCCAGGGTCTTGCCAACCGGGCGCTGCGCGATGCGCTGATCGCCTATGACAGGCGCCATGGCTGGCGCGGACCCGTGACGCGCATGGACATCGCCGGCGATTGGCAGGCGCGGCTGAAAGCCATACCGCTGCCTGCGGGCGCAGATGATGTGCACTGGCAGCTTGCCGTCGTGCTCGCTGCCTCCGCTGCGGGCGCCGATATCGGCCTCGCCGACGGTGGGCGCAGCCAGATCCCGTTCGATGAGTTGAAATGGGCGCGCAAGCCGTTGGCCGATGCCACCGTTGGCCCGGTTCCAGCGCGTACGACGGATGTCGTGACAACCGGCGATGTCGTGCTGGTGCAGGCGCTCGCGTCGCAGGGACCGCGCAATGGCAAGACGGCGGCGGCTTATGGGCTGAGGCAGATCCCGGCCGTATCAGGCTCTTTTGTCGCGATGGATCCGCATACCGGTCGTGTGCTCGCGCTCGATGGCGGCTTCAGCTACGAGATGAGTCAATTCGATCGCGCCACTCAGGCGATGCGACAGACCGGCTCGGCGATCAAGCCATTCGTCTATCTCGCCGCCCTCGATCACGGCTTCACGCCCTCGACGATCGTGCTGGATGGGCCGCTGGTGCTCGATCAGGGGCCCGGCCTGCCGAAATGGAATCCATCCAACTATGAGCGCAAATTCTATGGTCCCGTGCCGTTGCTGATCGGGCTCGAGGAATCGCTCAATCTCGTCACCGCCCGCGTCGGCGCGACGATCGGTCTCGATGCCGTCGGCGACACGGTCGAGAAGTTCGGCATCATGGATCACATGCCGCGCGAATATTCCTTCGTGATCGGTGCCGGCGAGACGACGCCGCTCAAGCTCGCGACCGCCTATGCGATGCTGGTCAATGGCGGGAAGAAGATCACGCCGAGCTTTATCGATCGCGTGCAGGATCGCGATGGCATCACGATCTTCCGAGCCGATACCCGGGCCTGCGACGGTTGCGACAATGTCGCCTGGAGCGACCAAGCGCTGCCCGACCTGCCCGATAATCGCGCGCAGATCGACGATCCGCGCAGCGTCTATCAGATCGTCTCGATGATGGAAGGCGTGATTCAGCGTGGCACTGGCCGCAGCATCTCGGTCATTGGCAAGCCGCTCGCCGGCAAGACCGGTACGACCAATGACAGCAACGACACCTGGTTCATGGGCTTCTCACCCGACCTCGTCGCCGGGGTGTTCATCGGCTTCGATCAGCCGCATACCCTCGGCCGGCGCGAGACCGGTGCGACGGTTGCGGCTCCGGCCTTCCGCGATTTCATGCAGGCGGCGCTGGCCGATGAGCCGGCGACGCCATTCCGCATCCCGCCTGGGATCGAGCTCGTGCGTATCAACCCGACCACGGGCGCGCTTGCGCGGCCGGACGATAAGACCGCGATCCTCGAAGCCTACAAGCCCGGTACCGAGCCGAGCTCGTCGAATTCCAGCGTGGTCGTGAGTGGCAACGTATCGCCGAACGGTCTCGGTATCGATACGTCGGATTCCGACGGTGCGGCCGCGGTGCAGCAGCGGGTCCCAACCACGGGCACGGGCGGGCTGTATTAGCTCTCGGCTTTCGGCTATTAGCTCTCGGCCAGAAGCGGACGATATGAGCCGAAGGCTGATAGCTGAGGACTGAGCTGGGATGCGTGCGGACATATTAGCGGTTGCCGACGAGATCAGGTCGTCGTTGGCGCTGCTGAGGAGGCATCTTTGACTGGGACAACGCGACGCGTCGCCTCGCCGAGCTGAACGCCTCCATCGAAGATCCGAAACTTTGGGATGATTCGACGCGCGCGCAAGCGATGATGCGCGAGCGCACGCGGCTGGACCGCGGTGTGAACGGCTATCTCGCGATCGAGCGCTCGCTCGAGGATACGCTAGGCTTGGCCGAGCTTGCCGAGGCCGAGGGTGACCAGACGATGCTCGACGACGCGCAAAAGACGCTCGAAGCACTGCAGCGGGACGTCAAGGCGCGCGAGCTCGACAGCCTGCTTTCGGGCGAAGCCGACGGCAACGACTGCTACCTCGAGGTCCATGCCGGCTCAGGCGGTACCGAGGCTCAGGATTGGGCCGAGATGCTGCTGCGCATGTACATCCGCTGGGGCGAGCACCACGACTACAAGGTCGAGTGGCTCGAGGAGAGCGAAGGCGAGGGCGCCGGCATCAAATCCGCGACCATCCGCGTCTCGGGCGAGAATGCCTATGGCTGGCTGAAGACGGAGAGCGGCGTGCATCGTTTGGTGCGCATCTCGCCTTTCGACGCCAACGCGCGCCGTCATACCAGCTTCGCTTCGGCCTGGATCTATCCCGTCGTCGACGACAAGATCGAGGTCGAGGTGCAAGAGAAATATCTTCGCACCGACACCTACCGCTCGTCAGGCGCCGGGGGCCAGCACGTCAACAAGACCGACAGCGCCGTGCGCATGACCTACCAACCGCCCGATTTCGAGCAGCCGGTCGTGGTTGCTTGCCAGAGCGAGCGCTCACAGCATCAAAATCGCGCCAAGGCGCTGGCGATGCTGAAAGCCCGGCTCTACGAGGTCGAACTCGCCAGGCGCGAAGCCGTCACCGATGCCATGAATGCCACCAAGACCGATATCGGCTGGGGCCATCAGATCCGTTCTTATGTGTTGCAGCCCTATCAGATGGTGAAGGACCTGCGCACCGGCGTCGAGACGAGCCAGACCGACAAAGTGCTCGACGGCGATATCGATGAATTCCTGCAAGCCTCGCTGGCGCAGCGCATCAAAGGCGCCGACGCCGCAGCGGACGACGCGCGGGAATAGCCCAGCGCTACGACACGGCGGCAGTCGCCTTGGCGTATTTCACGCAGAGCTCGCGCCAGCGCTTTGCGTGGTCACGCGCGGCTTCGCGATAGGCATCCGGCCAGACATGGTAGGGCGGACGCAGCGCTCCGGCCTTGCAATAGCCGGCATCGGCGATGCGGGTCTTTTCGACCTGGATGTTGTAGGTCGCGAAGAGCTCGGCATCGCTGGTGATCGGTTGGATCGGTTCGCGCGCCCAGGCGAGATCCGCGGCGATCTTCTTCATCGCCACGACGTCCTGAGCAAGAAGCGCGCGCACTTGCTCCAGCACCGGCTCCGGTCCCATCGACGCTGCGGTCGACCAGCATGCCGTCGTTGTCGACGGCGAGAGGTCGTAGAATTTGCTCATGCCGCCGTCATGCGGCAGATAATGCACGCGGCCTTTCGACACTTTGAGGCAGTCGAGCAGCACGTTGGGACGCGAGAATTTCGCCGCGATCAAACTCGGCGCCACATCGACGACGCGGCCCCAGAATTCCGGCGCGAAAGCGAAGCGGAAGGCGCGGTGATTGCCGTAGACCATCAGGGAGAGGCGCGGGAAGCCTTCGGAGATGCTTTTGTAATATTCGACCGCCATGTCGACGGTGAGCGGCTGCCACATCGGTAGACCGAGGAGAATGCCGTCGGCGCCTTGCTGCGCGGCAAAACGCGTGCGTGCCACCACCTCATGCGTGCCGAGAGCGGTCGTGCCAATGAAGGTCGGGATGCGCTTCTTCACCGTCTCCAAAACGCAGGCGACGAAGCTTTGATATTCGCTCGGCGTCAGCGTTGCGCATTCGCCGGTCGTGCCAAGGACGATGAGGCCATGGACGCCGTCGGCGATGAGGCGATTGATGACGCGCGCGGTCTCGTCGAGATCGACCGTATCGACTGCGTCCCAGCGCTCGGCGCCGGGCTTCGAGGGCGTCGGGATAATGGCGTAGACGCCGCGGAAATCGTTCGGGCCCATCATCATCTATTTTCCGACCGAGAGGGCGATGTAAGTGAGGTTCTCGCCGCCCGTGTTATAGAGCCCGTGCACGGAATCGCGCGGATGGACGCTGAACCAACCCGGCTCGATCGCGATGCGCTTGCCGCCCTCCATCTCGACCTCGCCTTTGCCCGAAACGATGAACCAGGCGTGGCTGGTCTCGGGATGCTTATGCGTCTCTTGCGCCTGGCCGGGCGAGAGCGTGATCAGCGTGGCGCGGAAATCGTCGCCGACGTAAATACGGCTCGACCGGTTGTAAGCCTCGCCGGTCTTGATGTGATCCTCGATCTTGAAGATGCGGTCGTTCGGATCGGTCTTCGGCCGATCGGTGAATCGGGTGGCGATGACCTTGACCTCGTCCATCGGATACCTCTCTCAATCCTCGACAATCGCGAGCCAAATAGTATGGCGCGGTGCGACACCGTCAAATTCAGGTCGCGGTCTGTGCCGCGACCCAGGACGCGTAGACTGGCTTCACGCATTCGATGATGCCCGCGTGGCGCGGCCGCCAGCCCAGCCGGTCGCGCGCCTTCTGCGAGGTCATGAACTCGTTCTGGTTGAACCAGGTACTGATATTGTCGCCTTTCGCCGGCCCTTCGCAGCGGACTTCGCCGGTATGGCCGGCTGCAGCAACGCAGGCGCGCATGACGTCGAGGCTGCGCGGCCGTAATTCATCGCCGAGATGGAAAACCTCGCCGGCAACGACACCGTCATCCGCTTCGGCGGCCAGCCGGTAGGCTTCGGCAAGATCGGCGATGTGGATCCACGACCAGCCGCGCTCCTGATCGCCGCGGAACACAACCTCGTCCGCTTTGGCCATTCCGAACCAATCGGCGCTGACGCTGTTGTAGCCGTCGTGGCCGTACATGAAGCCGGGCCGCAGAACGACCGTGCTCGTGTTCGGGATGGCGAGAGCCTCTTTTTCCATCGTGCGGCGGAACGATAGCGGGTGCGCCGGATTGGGTTCGACGGTCTCGTCCATGACGAGGATCGGCAGCTTGCCGAAAATCGAGCAGCCGGTGGTGTAAATGAAGCGCCGCTTCGGATTGCGCGCCGGCAGGGCGCCCAGCGCGGCGAACAGTGCGCGGTCCGTCTCTTGCGGCTTGCGCTTGTCGAGGAGGGTGTGGATGACGATATCGGCGGCAACGAGCTCGTCGCGATAACTGGCGGTGTCGCCGACTTCGCCGGTGACCAGCCGCACCTCCTGGATGCGAAGCGTGTTGAGCCGCGGTTGCTCGGGATGACGGACAAGGCCCGTGACCGTGTGCCCGGCGGCGGCGAGGCGCAGCGCGCCATAGAAGCCGGCATAGCCAGACACACCTGTAACGAAAACCTTCATTCGCGTCCCTCCCTTGACCCTCGGCTGAGCCGAGACGTCCGTTTCGCTTATCGTCGGACGAAATACTAGGCTATCGTCGGACGAAATCATAGTATGGAGGCACGCATCGCTGGTGAACTCCTGTCGCCGGCATCGTAGCCCGAGGGGAGGATCGTTTTGAAGGACGATAAATGCGGCGTCGCCAGAGTCGCGACGCGGATCATGACCATCTGCGCGCTTTTCGCCGGGCTGCTCGTTGGCGGCAGCGCCGCTTTTGCCGAGCCGCTCAAGATTCGCATCGGCTGGATCGTCGCACCGGCGGAGCTGACGCCTTACATGTTCTCGAAGGAGGGCATCGCGGTTCACAACGGCATAAGCTACACGCTCGAGCCGATTCATTTTCAAGGATCGCCCATGGAGGTTACCGCGGCCCAGACCGGCGATCTCGATATCGCTGTGTTTGGCTCAACCTCGTTTGCGATCGCGGTCCTGAATGCCGGGCTGACCGATCGCCGCATCATTGCCGACGAAGTCCAGGACGGCGTGCCTGGCTGGTCCGGACCCGAATTTCGCGTGCTGAACGACGGGCCGATCAAGACGATCGACGATCTGCGCGGCAAGGTGCTCGCCACCAACGGTTTTGGCGGCGAAGCCGACATGGCGGTCAAGCTCATGCTGCAGAAGCATAAGATGGCTGTGAATCACGACTACACCGAGATCGAAGCCGAGATGGCCAATATGAACGCGCTGCTCCTTGGCCATAAGGCCGATCTCGTCACGGCTATCCACCCATTCCAAGACATTCCGGACTTCGCCGAAAAAACCCATAATCTGTTTACGAGCGGC